>JAIRYJ010000037.1 GCA_031267825.1 Bifidobacteriaceae bacterium | reverse complement strand
GGACTCAGCCATAGCGTTGTCATACGAATCCGCGACACTCCCGATCAAGGCGATGGCACCAGCCTGGTCGAGCCGGTCAGCGTATTTGACGGCCGTATACTGGCTTGCCGCATCGGAACTAACCGGAACTCAGGTTAGTTCCGACAAAGGCGCCCAGTACACTTCCGCGGAATACGCCCGCCTCGCGTCCAGCCTAGATGTCCGGCTATCTGTTGGGCGGACCGGGGTTTGTTGGGACAATGCTGTCGCGGAATCTTTTTTCGCATCCCTGAAAAATGAGATGTATTACCGGTCGAAATGGGCTACGCGGGCGCGGGCCAGGGTGCGGGTCGCGGAATATATCGAAGTGTATTACAACCGGGACCGACCCCACTCGACCCTCGGTTACAGGACCCCGGCCCAAGCGTGGGCCGACCACTTCACCCACCCGCTGCCAGAGGCCCTGCCGCTAGCCGCTTGACCCGCCCCGCCACCAACACACCAATCAAGAAACCAATCGTCCTCAAGACTTGACGCAGCCCGCCTCACGAAACCCAGGACTGCCATCCACAATCGTTTGGAGGTCCACCTTGTCGCGTTCCTCGTGCGAGATGCTTATCCCCCCACTTGCTCTCGACCTCATCAGGGGCGAGCCGCTGAATCCGTTTCATCAGCTCGATTCGTTCTTCAACGGTGAGATCCATGGAAACCGCGTTTTCGGACCCGAGTTTGCGGTAGGTGGCGAACTGAAAGCCGCCGGGAATGAAATGATTCGCGATCAAAAGGCCGGTTACGACCGCCAAAGCAGCACCAGCGATGACCTTCACCAAGGCGCCCTTAGGCCGGGGCCTGCGACTCGGGACAAGCGGCGGCGTGTAGCTTGGCGGCGAGAACTGGAAGGTGATGTCACCAGGTGGAGGCATCTGCCCGCCTGGCTGAGGGCCGCCGGGGTAACCGCCCGGCTGGGCAGGCGAATAGGTCACGGGTTCCCTCCTGGTCTTTGCGCTTCCGGATTTTCCCAGGCCGGAGTCTGATTGAAGCTGGTTGAGCCGCGAGATTCCGACGCTAAACTAGCCGTCTTCGACATCAATTTCCTCCACGATCTGCCCACCTAGTATTTCCACCACCAGGTCCACGCCGGTCAAAGCGCGGCCGGCGGCGGCGACGTCATCTGGGGAGATGATTTCATCCTCGTCATCGGCCAACGGATCCCCTAGTTCCGGCCAGGCGGCGGGCGGTACCAGCGGGGCTGGTGGTTCTGGTGTGGCCGATGCCGTCCGCGATGGTTGGGCGGCCAAAGCCGGGCCAGTCGACGGAGTGGCCGGAGGCGGCGCGGCCGGGCCAGCCGCATGGGTGGCCGATGCCGTCCGCGATGGTTGGGCGGCCAAAGCCGGGCCAGTCGACGGAGTGGCCGGAGGTGGCGCGGCCGGATCAGTGGACGGAGTGGCCGCCGGTGGCGAGGCCGACTGGGCAGAAGGGGTCGCTTGACGGGTGGCGGGCAGGCCAGGCTGGGGACGGGCGCTAAAGGAATCCTCATCCCAAATGCGGGCCGTCACCGGGTGGCCGGCCACCTGGCTGGCCGCCTGCTCAAGAGGGCCAGTGAACCGGCCAGCGAAAGACCGGGCCAAGTCAGGTGACCGGAAAATCAAATCAAGGGTGTCGCCTTGAGCCGCCGCCAGGCGGGCGCCCTGGAGGATCATTGCCCTGGCTGTGACCGACATTTGCCGTAATGCCTGAACTATCTCATCCCACTGCTTGGCCAAGTCACCGGTTGGGCCGTCGCCCTGGCCGGGACTTGAATCTGGTTGAGCCGCAGCCGGAGGCGTCCCACCAGCCCGGTGGGCAGCGGGTTGGGATTCGCCGCCCGGCTGCCGTGCGGGCGAGGATCCAGCGACGGGCGAACCGGCTGGGCCAGTGGGTCCAGGGGGCCCGGCGGCAGGTGAACCGGCCGCCGTTGCCTGGCTTGAAGGCTGGGTCTTGGGTGACCTGACCGGACTGGTCCGGGCAGCGGGCGGTTCAGGTTCATCCCAATCAACAAACGGTCGGCCAGCAACGCTGGGCCTGGCACCGTCGGGAGCGGCCGGACCAGCGCCGGGCCCGGATTGGCGGGCCGTCTGGCCCGCGCCAGGCGCGGTGCCCACACCCGAGCCACCCCGCCCGCCTAAAATCCCTCGACCGCCTGGTCCACCCAGGCCGCCAGATTCAGTTTGACGATCTGTTGCTGGTGTGATTGAACCCGGGCCACCACTGACACCAGGAACAGCCCAGCCAATGGCCAACTGATCGGCCGGCACAGGCTCGGGCGGCGACTCAGAGCTTGCTCCCCCAGCCGAGCCAACACCAGACCCAATACCAGCGGTGGAAACCGGCCGGGCCGCCACCGGGCCATCAACCGGCCAGGCCGCCACCGGGCCATCAACCGGTCCAGCCGCCACCGGGCCATCAACCGGCCGAGCCACCGGCGGGCCGTCAACCGGCCGAGCCACCACCGGGCCATCAACCGGTCCAGCCGCCACCAAAGCCCGGGCCGAGAGCAACTCCAGCTGCAGCCGCGGAGATGTCGCACCCGCCATGGCAGCTAAACCAGCCGAGACGGCATCGGCCACCTTGGTTAGGGCCGGTAAGCCGAACTGTGCCGCCTGACTGGCCAAACCATCAACTTGATCATCCGGCAAGTCACGCAACGCCTGCCGGGCGGCCGGGCCGGCCGCCGCTAGCACCACCAAATCCCTCAACCGCTCCAACAAATCCTCAGCGAAACGCTGCGGCTCAAGACCCGATTCGACCACAGATTCGACCACACTAAACATTTCGCCGCCATCGCTCTGCCCCAAAGCCATAACCATGCGGTTAATCAACTCTTCAGGCGTAAAACCAAGCAACGCGGCCGTGTGCTGATAGGTGATGTGGCCCTCAAACGACCCGCCAATCAACTGATCAAGAACCGATTCGGTATCACGCACCGACCCGCCACCCGAACGCACCACCAAAGACATCACGCCCGGGTCAGCCGTGATCCCCTCACGGGCCGCCAAATCCTCCATGTAACTAGTCATGATTCCTGGAGGAACAAGCCGGAACGGATAATGATGTGAACGCGAACGAATCGTCGCTAACACCTTATTCGGCTCAGTCGTCGCGAAAATGAACTTCACATGCGGCGGCGGCTCCTCAACAATCTTCAGCAAAGCGTTAAAACCCTCACGGGACACCATGTGCGCCTCATCCAAGATGAACACCTTGAACCTGTCCCGGGCGGTGGCGAAAATCGCCTTCTCACGCAGACCCCGCGAATCATCAACCCCACCATGCGAGGCGGCGTCAATCTCCTCAACATCAAGCGAACCGCCACCCGCCCGGCCCAGTTCGCGGCACGAATCACACTGCCCGCAAGGCTCCGGTGCGGGTCCCTTTTCGCAATTCAGGCAGCGTGCCAAGATACGCGCGCAAGTGGTTTTGCCACAGCCGCGGGGGCCGGAGAAAAGGTAGGCGTGGGACACCCGCCCAGTCGCCAACGCCCGCGACAACGGTTCGGTGACATGCTCCTGGCCGATCATTTCGGCGAAAGTCTCTGGGCGGTAACGGCGGTACAGCGCTTGGTTCACACTAAGAGCCTACGGTGCACCACTATGCCCGTTCCAGGCTGCGGTTTTACAGCGCCTCAGGAAGTTCCGCCAGTGTCCGATGCCGACCCTCCAGTCAAGTGGTTCAGTCGTCTAACAAACCGGCCGCTGAACCGCTGAGGGGCAGCCGACCTTGGAGGACGGCATCGGGCAAAACAAGACCAAAACAATCCTGAGACAAGGATGACCCCTCGTGCACCCATCAGAGCCCGCCTGCCCTTGCTGCCTTCCGGCCCTGGGGGGGTTCAGCGGGATGCTGCTACACGAGGGGTCCACACCAGGGTAACCCACCTTCCGGACCGCTGTGACCTTCAACCCGAACCAGCCAAAGCGAGTCAACTGATCCGGACGCTAACCCGGGACGGCGGCATCGGGCAAGACAAAAATACCCACCGCGCCAACCAATACAGATCAACACTGAACAAACTCCAGCCAGATCTTTGACGACACGCCCAACTAATCGCGACAATAGAGCATATGAATGGCGTTGATGAGCGGGACGAGGCCGCCAACCCTAACAAACCCCAAAGAAACGGTTCCGGCGTGATTAACGGAACCGGGGCCCGCGCTAACCTCAGGGAACGCAACACTCGGGCGGTTTTGCATCACCTCCACTCGGTCGGCGACGCCTCACGGGCTGACCTAGCACGAGCCACCGGACTATCACGCGCCACCGTCTCAGACATAGTCACCGGCCTAATTGACCGCGGCCTGGTCCAAGAAAAAGAAAAACCCGACGGCGGACGCACCGGACGTCCCGCCACACCAGTCAGTTTGGATCAAACATCCTATTTAGTTGTCGCACTAGACCTATCTGATACGCGCAACGTTTACGGCGCCCTAACCGACCTATCCGGCCGGGTCATCACACGTAAAGCTGACTTCATCGGAACAACCCGAGGCGCCACAGCGATCGACCGGGTGGCCGTACTGGCGGCTTTCCTAGCGGACAAAGCCGACCGCCCTGTCCTGGGGGTGGGCGTCGCCTCACCTGGGAGCATCGACCTTGAAGGCCGCTTCGTGGCGGAAGCCTATTACGGCTGGAACGGCATCAACTTGGCTCAACTCCTAACCGAACGTCTGGGGTTGACCAGCTATGTGGCGAACGACGCGAACTGCGCCGCCCTGGCTGAAGCGGCCTTCGCTGGCGCCAGAGGCAACTATCTACTAGCGCTGGTAATAGGTCACGGTATTGGCGCTGGACTGGTCCTGGAAGGGCGGATCGTGCGCGGTTCGAATCATGCGGCGGGGGAGATCGGGCATGTGGTGGCCGATGAAACTGGCCTGCCATGCGGTTGCGGCAGGCGTGGCTGCCTCGAAACCATGATCTCGCTGCCTGTCTTGGAGCGTTTAGCGCATGACGAATCCGGTCTGGCCGAGGCGGGGTGGAAAACCGGCACCGTGCTGGCGCCAGTTATCGGGGCGCTCAACATTGACGAAGTGGTCCTAGTAGCTCCGCCTGAGCTGGTTGAGGGGCCATTTATAGCATCGTTGCAGGGCGCCATCACAGTGCACACCCTGCCTGCCTTGAGCCGTAACCTTGAGGTCCGGACCTCATCGCTTGGCCGTGAGGCGACCCTGGCGGGGGCGTGCGCTGTGGTGGTCTCCAACGAGCTTGGGTTGTTCTAGGTAATCCCCCCCGGGCGGCGGCGGGCGCGGCGGGCCCCTGGCCGGGGCTGACGGGCGGCCGACTTGGGGCTGGCGTACCCGGGCGGCGGCGCGGCGGCCGACTAGAGGTAACGCACCTCAACTGGCTGACGAAGCGCGGCGGACTCTTTGATCGCCAGTATCGCCAGTGAGCCGTTGGCGGCGTCTTCCAGGCTGACCTTAAACTCCGCCCCAGAAATCAAGCAGTCAGCGAATGACCGGATCGATTCGAAAGCGAATCCAGCCGGGCGGCCGAAGACTGAGTTCTGAACCAACACATCTGGGACCGTGGTCGCCTCTTCGGTATAAAGCTGAATCAGATTGTGGTTCGTAGCGTCTACCGCGATCGACCCTTTAGTGCCGATCAAGTTGAACTTGATGTCGTTAATGTTGGGGTGCCCGTTAGGGGTTATCCAAGCGTTTTCCATTTGTGCGATGCCGCCCCGCGCGAATTCCAGCGTTGTCAGATAGACATCAGTCGCGTCCACCCCTTGCGAAGCCAAGATGCCCTTACGTGAAGTGCAATAGACGCGCGCCACTTCATCGTTGAAAAACCACCTCAGCGTGTCCAGCGAGTGACTGCCCAAGAACCACAGAATCGACGACTTAGCGGCCCAAGGCAGCATGTCTGTGGCAACCCATCTGGTGTCATTCAGGCGGAAATAAGCCGAATACGGATCACCCAACCTGCCGGACTCAAGGATCTGGTGGGCGGTGTTGAACGGCGGGCTCCAACGGTTATGGAGATCAACCATGGCGCGCACACCAGCGCTGGTTATCGCCTCAACCATACGGGCCACATCATCGCGGGTAGTGGCCAGCGGCTTTTCGATCAGCATGTGCTTACCGGCCTGTGCCGCAGCGACGGCGATATCCGCATGAGCGAAGTCCGGGGTGACAATGGCGACCGCGTCAATCGATCCCTGGGCGAACATTTCGGTGTAATCATCGAAACATTCCGAAGCGCCCAACTTGGCCGCCAGTTCGCTTGCCCGGGCGCCGTTCCGGTCACACACCGCAGTGACTTGGCAACCATCCATGGCCGAATAGATGCGCCCATGGTTTTCACCCCAGATACCCGCGCCAACAATTCCGATGCGCAGCACTGATTCTCTCATTTGTAATTCTCCAATTCGCTATTTGGTTGGTGGATAGTTTTTGGGCCCGGCACAGCGACTGTTCCGGGTCGCGATTAGCTAGAAGTTGGGGCCGCCACGATTTAGCTGGCCCCAACCCCCGACTCTGTTGACGCGCCGTGACTGAAGCTCTCACCAGCGGAAACGCGGCAGACAAGGCTGGTGCTGTCCGCTAAGTCCGTGGTTTTGCGCATGGGCTTAGCGGACATAGTCATTAGCCTTTGACCGCACCGAATGTCATCCCACGGATCATGTACTTTTGCACTGAAATGGCGAAGGCCAGTACAGGAATCGCCGCCAGCACACCGGTGGCTGTCATTTGGCCCCATTGAACCCCAGATACCGACAGATACATCATGACTGATGTGGGAATGGTCTTAGCGTTGGTGATAGTCAGGAAATTCGCGAAGACAAACTCATTCCAGGAGTTGATCAGGCAGAAGATAGCTGTAGCCACCATGCCGGGCAACACCAGCGGGAACACCACGCGCCGCAGCGCTTGAAGCCGGGTGCAGCCGTCGACGAAGGCGGCCTCCTCCAGCTCTATCGGGATGTCCTCAATGAATCCGCGCATCATCCAGACTGTGAATGGCACGTTGAACAGCGTGTAGCAGATGATCAAGATCCACACGGTGTCCAGCAAACCTGTCAAAGTCGCCATCAAGAAGAAAGGTATGACCACTGCCATGGCTGGCAAGAACCGTTGAGACAGGATGAAGAACGCCCTGTCTTCCCGCTTCTTCCAGTTGTAGCGCGCGAATCCGTAAGCCGCGAACGTACCAAGGAACAACGACACCACAGTGTTCACCACCGCGATGATGATCGAGTTAGCGAAGTAAGGGAAAATCTCGCCAGAGGCGAAGAGTTCCCGGTAGTTGTCCAGCGTGAATGGCGCGAACAGTTTCTCTGGCTGGAGGATGTCAACCTTCTGCCTCAAACTGATCAGCAGCATCCAGATGAACGGGAATAGGAAACCGACTGTCGCGAGTGTCAGAACCACTCCACGACCGGCTGACCGCCAAGGGCTGTGCCCAATTCTGTTCATCCTGACGCCTCCGCTGCTTTGCGCTGTTTCTTGATCAGGAACCGGCTGACCACCATAACAACTATCAACAGGACAACAGCGACCGCTGAGGCCCGTCCGATCAACCCGTTTTGGGCGTTAGCTAGCCGGTAGACATGTAGTGATAAGAACTCGGTGGCGTTGCCGGGCCCACCTTGGGTTAGAACAAACGCCGTGTCGAATAGTTTCAGGGCGTCAACCGCGCGGAGCAGTAACGCCAGATAAAGCAGCTTCGAGAGCATTGGGATGGTCAAGTATCTGAAGGCTTGCCACCGGCTAGCTCCGTCAAGTGAGGCCGCTTCGAACGGCTCATCTGGCATTGATCTCAGTCCGGCGTAGATGATCAACGCCACGAACGGCGTGAACTGCCAGATGTCGACGATCAGGATTGACCAGAACGCCATTTCTGGGCCAAGCCAGGTCACTTTGACACCAGCGACCCCGTTGAGAATCGCGTTCAGTAAGCCATATTCGGAGCTGAACAGCAGTTTCCAAACTTGAGCCGCGATTGATGGGGTCATCGCCAACGGCAGCATCATGATGCCGATCATCAATGGTTTCAGTTTGGAGTCTGAGTTGTTGAGCATGGAGGCCAGCCAGAACCCCAGAACCATTTCGATTCCAGTGGCCAGCACCATGAACAGGACCGATATCCAAACCGAGTGCCAGAAGGCTTTGTCCGCCCCGGAAAACAACCGGATGTAGTTTTCGAACCAGACAAACTTGAACCGTTTTTCGTCAAGCGACCATCCGAGCTGATAGTTCGTGAGGCTGGCTATGGCCAAGAACACGGTTGGAATGATCGACAAGACAACCATCAATGTCATGGTCGGGGCGACATATTTCAGGTGTCCTCGCGGCTTATTCGTGCCGCCGGGGAGCGGCCGCCGCGTCAGGGCTGGCCTGCCGGGAGCGGCCTTGGGCGAATCCCGCATCCCTTCTCCTTCCTGTTGAACGTGCACTGTGGCCCCGGGGACCGCCTAGGAGCCTGTCGTTCAACGGGCTCCTAGGCGGTGCCCCAGCGCCTTATCGCCGCGTTTCTGCTGGTGAGAGCATCGCTCACACCGCGTTAACACGGCCGGAGAGTGTTGTTCAACACCCTCCTGGGTCTGTGGCTTGTTGACCACGGACCTGGGAGGCCGTCATTGGGCGGTCTGCCAGGCGGTCACGCGGGGCGCAAAATTCCTCGCCGGTTAACCGATCAGGTCTGAGGCCTCTTGCGTGATTGACGCTAAAGCCTGATCCACTGTCACAGAGCCGGTCAAGGCATCCGAGCCGTGCGTACCGGCTATGTCCAGAATCTGGTTGATTTGGTCATATTGCGGGATCCAGCTCAGTCCTTTCTCAACTAATCCGTTAGCGCTTTCCAGGGCGATCTTTTGAGCCGGATAGGACGGATTGAGGGCCGCCAGTTCGGCGTTGTCGAAGACTGAGCTGCGGGTTGCCACACCACCGGCTTTGACATAGTCAACGGACTTTTCTTTGGACGCCATATAGGTGATGAACGCCCAGGCGGCGGCCTTGTTAGCGGATTTGGCCGGGATGGCCAGGTTCCAACCCGCTAGAGCGGCACCTTCACCAGCTGGGCCGGCCGGTGTTGGCACAAAAGCGACCTTATCCGCCACTGTCGAAGTAGCTGGATCAGTTATCTGGGCGGCCAGGGCCGTGGCGTCGAGCCACATGGCGGTTTTACCGGATAGGAACGCCCCTAAGGCTTCCTCATGGGTGTAGGTGCCAACATCTGGCGGAGCGTTGCGCAGCAGGTCAACATAGAACTGGAGTGATTCCTTGGTTTGGGGGGTTTCTGTTGTTAGGACCGCTTCGCCCTCAGCCAGGGCCGCCTGGTCCATGAAGCCTCCACCGAAGTTGTACATCAAGCTCATCCAACCGGACGCGAAGTGGATGCCTCGCTGTGCCCGCATCGACACACCATAGAGTCCGTCTTCTTTGCCGTTGAAGAACTGGGCCAGTTCAAGGTATTCCGCCATTGTCGCCGGTGGCTGTTTCTGATACTTCTCAAACAGGTCGGTCCGGTAGGCGATGAAGCGTGTTTCACCCGCTGTTGGGATGCCATAGTTAGTTCCGTTATATCCGGCGATACCGTTTCTGTAAGCCGGCATGATGTCTTCATAGTCAAACCACGGTGGCGTCTGGGATTCGGAATCGGCCCAGGTTCCGATTGGGTCGAGCACCTTCTTGGAGACGAATTCGCTCATCCAGAACGCGTCCACCATCACTACGTCATAGTTGCCGGAGCCTTGTGAGTCCAGCAGTTCCTTGTTCTTCAAGTTGGTCTCTTCAACCACGTCCCAAATCACTTTGATACCCGTCAGGTTGGTGAATTCGGACTCCATTGTTCGGAACGCCTCGGTTGATGGGTGTGAGGCCATCGCCACGGTGATTTCAGTTCCGTCTAGTTGGCCTTTAATGGATGCTCCCCAAGCTTCAAGAGTGGAGATGTCTGAACCTTCGTTGATTGATTCGGCGCTTCCCGAATCGCCCTGTCCACAGGCGGTCAGGCCGATGGCCAGCGCCGCGACTACGGAAATGGCTACGGTTCTACGCATTTGGTGTTCCTTTCTGTCAGAACTACCGCCGGTTCCTCTGGCCGGTGGTTTCCCCACGGCGGTTGGCCGGCGCGGCATCTGGCCGCGTCGCCAGCGGGCCCTTTGTCTCCGGCTCCGGGAGGTACCAGTGCGCCGACGCACGGGTTTGGAACAAGAGGCATTTTGTCTAGGCAATGCACTAACTTACGCTCAGATGCGTCACTTGTCAAACGAAATACATGGGATCACTTGTCCCCGTTGGCTGCCTCCAGTTGGCCTCCAGGCAGGGCGTTTACCAGCACGGAAACGGTCTCAGCGGCATTCATTTGGCGGATTGCGACGCGGTTCAGGTCATCGACCTGCTCAGATGCTCTGGCGACGGCCGTCAGGACTCAGTCTTGGACCGTCGCCTTGGCTTTGCCGGGCCGAATCACCAGGGAAAACATTTGGTCAAGTGAGTTGCTGGAGTTAGGCACTAAGGCAGCGCATCAGGCTCGGTGAATTGTTCAGCCACCAAACAAACATGGCTGGCGCCGCTGGACGGGACGGCCGAACCTCCTGTGGCGCTGTTCCCCGGCCCGGGATGGGTTATGACTCGCCCCGGACCGTGCCGCCCCACGATTACCGCCCTGACGTCCTGTTCCAGCCTCGTTGGGTAAGTTCGTTCCCTACCTTGGACGATGCCGACCCACGATTATCGCCCTGACGTCTTGTTCCAGACTCGTCGAGTAGGTTTCTTACCCCGGGTGATGCCGCCCACCAACCACCGCCGCGAACTCTTGCCGCGAACCGGTGGGTTGAGTCTTTTACCTGATCGGAAGTGGCATAGAGGCATCAGTTAGAGTCATTCGCCATGAGGTTCGTTCACACTTCGGATTGGCATCTGGGCCGTTCGCTGCACGGTATCGAGTTACTTGGGTACCAGGCCGTCTTCATTGATCGCCTGGTTGACTTGGTCCGGACTGAACGCCCAGCGGCGGTGCTGATCAGTGGCGACATCTACGACAGGGCGGTGCCTCCGGTCGGTGCTGTGGCGTTACTGGAGGACGCTTTGGCGCGGCTGACTGAGTTGACTCACGTCATAGTCATCTCCGGTAACCATGATTCGGCCACTCGGTTGGGCTTCGGAGCCGGGCTGATGCGGCCTGAAGTGACGCTGGCGACCCAGTTAGCGGGTGTTGGCCGGGCGATCGAATTGGCCGACCCGGCGGGCGGGCCGGGTGCGCTGGTTTACCCCATTCCGTTCCTTGATGTTTACGAGGCGGCACCAGCCTTGAGCACGGAGGATAAGGCGCTGCCGACCTCACATGAGGCGGTTCTGGGCGCTGCCATGGACCGGGTGCGGACAGACCTGGAACGGCGCGGCTTGGGTCACCGCGACCCGGCAAGCGGAGGCGATGAGACAGGCTGGCCCGATGGCGGCGCCGTCAGGCCTGGTGGCGCCGGCCTGGGCAGGGCGGACGGTACTGATGACCCAGCTGAGGTCTTGGGAGTCGACGCCGGGATGGCCAAATGGGTGGCATCGGCCGATGCCGGGCGGCCCAGTGTGGTGGTCATGGCGCACGCTTTTGTGACAGGAGGTGTTGGCAGCGAGTCTGAGCGAGACCTGACGGTCGGCGGTGTAGCCAGTGCGCCCGCCGGAGTCTTCGCCGGGGCGGACTATGCCGCCTTGGGCCATCTACATGGCGCCCAGTCAGTCAAGACCGCATCTGACCAGGTGGCACGTTATTCTGGGTCACCCTTGGCGTTTAGTTTCTCAGAAGCCGAACAAACCAAGTCAGTCGCCATGGTTACGCTCGGCGCCGGGCCGCCCAGCGTTGAATTGGTGGCCATGCCTGTGCCACGTCCACTGGCGGTCATCGCCGGGACGTTGGCGGAATTGGAATCAGCCGCCCATGACCATTTGGTTGACCATTGGCTCAAAGTAACAGTCATCGATCCAGTCCGGCCGGATGACTTGTCGGCCCGGATACGGCGTCGCTTCGCGCATCTCCTTCTGCTTGAACACGCACCTGAAGGGATCAGCGCCGAACGCCAGCTAATTAAGGTGACACGCGGTTCGTCACCGGCGGCGGTGACTGCCCAGTTCATCGAATACGCCGGCGGACGCACGGCGACGGCCGCCGAATTGGCTGAAGTTGAAGCGGCCTTACGGGCGGTAATGGCAGGAGCACCGAAATGAGGCTACACAAACTAACCTTCGCTGGAGTCGGGCCGTTCGCCGGTGAGCAGAGCCTAGATTTCTTGGGCTTAACGCGTTCTGGATTGTTCCTCCTGGAAGGACCTACCGGGGCGGGCAAGTCGACTGTTATTGACGCGATTGTGTTCGCGCTTTACGGCCGGTTGGCGGATGATTCAGCCGATCTTCATCGCCTCCGCTCAGATCGGGCTGACCCAAGCCAGGAATCCTTCGTTGATCTGACGTTCGAGGTTTCGGCGGGCGTTTACCGGGTGCGGCGCACTCCGGCCTACGACCGGCCTAAGGTGCGTGGCCAAGGCACACGGCCCGTTCCGGCAACCGCCCGGTTGTGGCGCTTCGCCGGGTCTAGCGGTGCTGGTAGTGAAGGTGAAATCATCGCCACCAATGTGGTCGAAGCTTCACGTGAAATACCACTGCTGACTGGTTTGTCGGCCGAACAGTTTGTCCAAACCGTGGTGCTACCGCAAGGTAAGTTCGCTGATTTTCTGCGAGCCAAGAACGATCAGCGCCGGGGACTCCTGCAGCAGATCTTTGGCACTGGAATCTATAAACGCCTCGGGGATGAGTTACGTGCCCGCCGGCTAGCGGCCGAACGGCGCATCGAGCAGGAAGCTGGTGATGTCCAACGTGCCGCTGACAGCCTGGTGAGCGAGGCTGGGCTGAGTGAGGCGGCGGCCGAAGCGTTCGCTCGGGCCGCCGCCGAGGTGATCAGCCGGGCTGAGCGGACCACGCTTGATGACCTGGCCAGCCAGGCATGTACCGAAGTCGATCATGCCCGGGCCGCGGCCGAAGCCGCGGCCGAAACGGCGGCCAAAGCCTCCCAGCGGTCCGCCGCCTTGGCGACGGCCGCTGAGCAAGCGGCCAGCCATGCCGCCACCCGTCAAACGCTGGACAACCGGTTAGCTCAGCTCAAAGCCGAAGCGCCCACCCGGCAGGTCCAAGCCGCCCAGCTTGACGCCGCCCGGCGGGCGCTAGGGGCCAAAGGACTGATCGAGGCGGCTGACCGGGCCGGTTTGGCCCGGTTGGCGGCTGGCCAAGCTTTACAAGGCCTTGGCTTGCCGCTTGATGTGTCTGAGACTGCTCCGTTCGAGGCCTGCCTAAACCAGGCGATCGAACAACAAGCTAAAGCTAAGGAACGCCTGGCGGCGGCCAAACAATTGGCTAAAGCCCGCCAGGCCGAATCCGCCGCCCATCAAGCCAAGGTAACGGCTGAGGCTGAAGTGGCGGCCAGTCAAGCGGCCGCCACCGCTCTGGCCCGCTTAACTCAGGAACAGCCACACCTCATGTCAGAGGTCGCCCGCCTTGAGCGGTTAGCTGAGGCGTTGAAACTCCATCAGAACGCTACGGCTCAATTAGCTAAAGCCAAGCTGACGCTCGGAGAAGCCAAGACCGCTTATGACACCGCCCGCCAGGCGGAGACGGCGGCACGCGACAGGCGTTTAGCCGGTATGGCCGGCGAAATGGCGGCTGAACTAGTTAACGGTGAACCGTGCCCGGTCTGCGGTTCACCTGAACATCCCAATCCGGCCGGGCTGGCGTTGGATCATGTCACTTTGGAGGACGTCCAACAGGCCGAACAAGTCCGCCTAACGGCCGAATCAGCCTACGAGCGAGCCGCCACCGCACACCAAAAGCTATCCAGTGCGGTCGCTGAATTAGCTGGCAAAACGGCCGGAACCGAACCTGACAAGGTGCCTCAAGAACTGGCGAACGCCAGGATCAATCTGCGTGACCTGGGTGAACCTGAGGCCTTGAACGCGGCCGCCAGCCAGGCGAACGCTCTGATCGGCACCCGGCGGGCAGAACTTGAGGGCGCCACCACCCGCTTGGCCCAAGCCCATGACAAGGCTGTCGCCTTGGCTGAACAAAGCTCCGGTGAGACTGTCGACGCGGCAACTAGCGGCCTGAAATCGGCCGAAACTGAAACATCTCAGATCCAGGCGAAACTACAAGCCGTTCGTCAGTGGATCGAAGCGGTCCGCAGCGCCAGTCAGGCGGAGGCGGCGGCTGAAGAAGCCTGGCACCAAAACGGGTTCGAATCGGCTGACACGGTCCGCCAAGCACTGCTTAACCAAACCGCGATGGACCAGCTAGAAGCCGTCCTGACAGCGGATCAAGCCGAGATTCGGTCGATCACCGACCGGTTAGCTGACCCGGCCCTGGCCGGAGCCGAAGGCGACCCGGCAGAATTGGCGGCCGTTGCCAAACTGACCGCTCAAGCCCTGACGGCCGCCCGTGAACAAGAACAAGCCACAGCCGGCGCATCAGTCTTAGCGCAGGCCGCGGCTAAGCGAACCGGCCGGGCAAGCCAACTGCTGTCAGACTGTGTCACACGGTTCAACGCCACCAAGGAAGCGGCCACCCCATTGATCCGCGTGGCGGAACTAGCCGCCGGCGGGTCAGCCAACCTGCATGACGTGGACCTGCCAACCTATGTTCTGATGCGGCGCTTCGATGATGTTGTGGCGGCCGCCAATGAACGGCTTGGGCCAATGTCAAGCGGACGCTACCAACTCGAACACAGTGACACTAAAGAGAACAGCCGGTCGCGTCTGACTGGTTTAGCACTACGCGTCAGAGACAACCAGACAGGTGAAGCCCGTGCACCTAGAACACTGTCCGGCGGGGAAACCTTCTACGTTTCGCTGGCTTTAGCTCTTGGGCTGGCGGACGTCGTCACAGCGGAGGCTGGTGGCATAGCCCTGGAAACACTGTTCGTTGATGAAGGTTTCGGGTCCCTCGACAACGAGGTCCTAGAAGCAGTGCTCAGTCAACTGGTCCGGCTACGTGATGGCGGACGGGTTATCGGGTTGGTGTCGCACGTTGAGGCCCTGAAACAGGCCATCCCAGAACGGGTTGAAGTGCGCCCACTGCCAGAAGGCGGTTCAAAGCTGAAAGTGCGGGCTTGACCGTTTGATGCCAATTCAGCGCATCAAACGGTCAAGCCCGCCACATGCTGTCCCCGAACCGTCAAACAATCGCATGACCAGCGGAAACGTGGCAGGTAAACATTACGCTCCGCCTAGGTTCGTGGTTTCTAACCACGGACCTAGCCTTTGGCTGCCTGGAGGCGTTCACGCAGAGCGGTCAACTGGCCTGTCAGTTCAGCCGGTAAACGCTCACCAAACTGGGAGAAATACTCCTCGGTCAGGTCGGCCTCAGCCAGCCAAGCATCCGGATCGATGGCGAACAACTGCTCCAGCACGCCTGGCGCCAAATCCAGACCCTCAACATTGAACTCACCAGGCAACGGAATCTGGCCGATGGCGGTCTTGACAGAACCAGCATCACCCAAAACCCGTGAAACCGCCCAAGCTAGGACACGCGAGTTCTCGCCGAAACCTGGCCAAAGGAACTTGCCGTTCGAATCCTTCCGGAACCAGTTGACCTGGAAAATATGTGGCGCCTTGTCGCCCAATAGCTGACCCATGTGGAGCCAATGCCCCCAATAGTCACCCATGTTGTAACCACAGAACGGCAGCATGGCGAACGGGTCGCGGCGCAAAGCGCCAACCGCGCCTTCAGCCGCAGCGGTCTGTTCAGAAGACACAGTCGCACCAATGAACACGCCATGTTCCCAGTTCAACGACTGGTTGACGACAGGCACATTGGTGGCCCGGCGGCCACCAAACAAAATGATGTCAACTGGCACGCCCTTAGGATCATTGAACTCCGGCGCGATGATCGGGCATTGCGCGGCTGGAGCCGTGAAACGCGAATTCGGATGTGAAGATGGTGTCTCTGAAGCGGGCGTCCAGTCGTTACCGCGCCAGTCAATCAAATGGGCTGGCGGCTCATCGGTCATGCCTTCCCACCAAACATCACCATCATCAGTCAACGCGACGTTCGTGAAAATGGTGTTCTCCAGCATCGACAGCATGGCGTTCTTGTTGGTTCGCATTGATGTGCCAGGAGCCACACCAAAGAAACCCGACTCCGGGTTGATGGCGTACAGCCGACCATCCGGGCCGGGACGCATCCAGGCGATGTCATCGCCAACAGTCTCAACTTTCCAGCCCGGGATAGTTGGCACCAGCATGGCCAGGTTCGTCTTACCGCAAGCTGAGGGGAAAGCCGCCGTCACAACTGACGTTTTACCTTGCGGGCTAGTCAGTTTCAGGATCAGCATGTGTTCAGCCATCCAGTCCTCGTCCCGCGCCATGACGGAGGCGATCCGCAAGGCGTAGCACTTCTTACCGAGCAACGCGTTGCCGCCGTAACCCGACCCGTAAGACCAAATCTCACGCGTCTCCGGGAAATGTGTGATGTATTTCTCATCGTTGCACGGCCAGGCGACGTCTTGACGGACATTTCCGGCGGCATCGTCCAAGGGGTAGCCAACTGAATGGACGGCCGGCACAAACTCGACGTCCTCGGTGATCAGGTCAAGCGCGGCCTGTCCCATGCGGGTCATGATTTTCATGTTGATTACCACATAGGGCGAGTCGGTGATCTCGATGCCCAGCTTCGAAATGTTGCCGCCAAGCGGACCCATCGAGAACGGCACCACATACATGGTGCGTCCCCGCATCGAACCGGTGAAGACGCGGTCCAAGATTTGACGCATCTCAGCCGGGTCTTTCCAGTTATTGGTTGGGCCGGCATCGATTTCCTTCTCCGAACAGATGAAAGTGCGTGATTCGACGCGGGCCACGTCACTCGGTTCAGACCGCGCCAGGAAAGAATTCGGCCGTTTAGCCGGGTTGAGGCGGATCAGCGTGCCTGCCGCGACCATCTCATCGGTCAGGCGTTTCCATTCCTCCTCGGAGCCGTCGGCCCAGACGATTTCCTTCGGTTGCGTCTTGGTGGCGACCTCAGACACCCATCGGATCAGCTTGGCGTTCTTGGTTGGAGCGGCCGCTGCGATCGCAGCGACTGAAGTATCGGCAATGGTCATAGTCCTTCGATGCCTCCCTCGTTCGTTTGTTTCCCCCGGTGCACCAGACGTCCAGGTTCGAAACCCATCCGCGGTGGATGTTAGGTAACAGCCACCCGCCGTGGGGAGGCGCCCAGATTGGCGCCACCCGGTAGCCTATTCGCTTTTGGTCCGCCGGTTGGCAACCGTGGACGCCTGCCCGCGGTTTGAGTCGCCTCCCGTCGGTCGTTCTGGCCGATGCCGCCCCCTCAGGTTCCGTCCCCCGTCAGGTCAGCGCTCCCCGCGTCAGTCGTTCTGGCCGATGCCGTCCCCTCAGGTTCCGTACCCCCTTCAGGTCAGCGCTCCCCCGTCAGGTCAGCGTTCGACCGGAGGTGTTAGTAGCCGACTGGCCAGATTGGAGAACGTCTTGGGTGCCGCTGGATCATTCTCCGGTAGCACGTTGGCGGTCACCGCTGGGCCAGCGGTTGACAGGGTGAACAGGGCGATGGCTGTGTCAAAGTCGCGTGGGCTGAACTTGACGGCGAGTTCTTCTGGAACTCCCTGATCGGCCGCGATCTGCCGAGCGATGGCCGCAGCGGCGGCCTCAAAAGCGGGCTTGACACGCACCGCGAAAGACGGTGAGCGCAGGCTGAGGGCCAAAGCTTCAAGAATGACAGCGGACCGGCTTGGATCCGCAGTGGCTTGAGCGGCGGACATCGCCCCGGACAACCCGCCTGGTAACGGCAAGGGCCGTTCAACGTTCAGGACGCTGGCGGTGACTTCAACAAAAAGGTCCTCTTTGGAACCGAACTGGGAGTAGATGGCACCTTTGGTGTAGCCGGCCGCGGCCGCCACATCATCCATTGAAGCGGCGCTGTAACCCTTGCGCGCGATAACCCGGATGGCTGCCCCGATCAGCGCTAACCGTGTGCTGGCGGTCTGCCCGGAAGCCTCATCCGGGCTAACGTGTTTTGGGGCTATCGCATCAGCCGCCCGCCGTAGTTTGGCCGCGACTGAAGCCGTGACGCGAGGCGCTGAATCAGCCACCTGTTCGCCCGCTGAATCAGCCAAGGCTTTGGCGGCGGCACCCAAGTCGCGTAAAGCGGCTTGGAACTCTTTGGAACGGTCTGGCGTTGTCATGTCAGTGTCTCCTGTGGGATTGTGGCCGCCCATCCTAGAAACGGCCCGGTATTGCGATACTACTCAGTATCAAACATTGCCGCAAATCAACCAGCTCGCGCTCACAAGCCAAACAAACCCTGCTGGAACACTTCGCGACGACTGACAACCTGGACGGCATCGGGTACTTGTTAGTATGTAACCAGCCAAGGAGCCATCAAACACGGTGGACCAAGAACCAGCCTCACAGGCTACTGCCAGCTTGACCTAATAGTCTGCGGTGTTTCCAGCTCCTTAAGGCTCGCCGCCAGACGAGCTGCCTGGTGCGAAAACTTCTAACCCGGGAAGGTTCCATCATGTTCCGTCTGACCCAACTCTCGCTGCGCAACAGAGCGGTTGTGGCACTTGTTTCGATTGCGATTCTGGTGGGCGGAATACTGTCCCTAACCGGCCTCAAACAAGAGATGATTCCGTCAATCGAAATCCCTTACGCCCTGGTCACAGCCACCAACCCGGGGGTCGCCAGTGACCTAGTAGAAGACCAGTTAGCCGAACCAATCGAAGGCGCCATAGCCTCGGTCCCTGGAGTCGAATCGGTCAACACAACCTCAGTTAACTCAATGCTGATCGCCGTGGTGGCGTTCGAATACGGCACAAACATGGACATTTCCAACCAGAAACTGTCAACCGCCGTTTCGCGCCTCCAACGACAACTACCCAGCAGCGTCGAAACCAACGTTATGACCGGCTCGCTGGATGATTTCCCAGTTGTGATGGTCGGAATCTCCGGCCAAGACAACGCCACCTTAGACCGCATGGTCAACGAAGTTCTCAAAACACGCATCACCCGGCTAGAAGGCGTCCGTTCCGTCCAAATCACCGGATTTGAACCGGAACAGGTTGTGATCGAACCAAATCCGCAGGCCATGACCTTAGCTGGTGTCACGATGGATCAAATCAGCGGGGTCTTGCAAGACAACGGACTGATGATCCCAGCGGGCGAAATTGAAGACGGCAACCGCACCTTAACCGTCCAAGCGGGCCAGCGCGTCTCAACTGTTGAGCAGCTATCGGCTCTGCCGTTGACGGTCACCACACCCGAAACCGCCGATCCGACCGGCCAACAAGGCTGGTCTGGCCAGGCGTCAACCGGTCTGGCCATCCCAACCGGACCTGTCACCTTAGGAGATGTCGCCCAGGTCACCTCCGGCCCTCAGCCGACCAGCTCCTACCTGCGGATCGACGCCACCCCAGCAGTCGCTATCTCAATCACCAAAACCCCGGCCGGTAACGCTGTCGATGTGTCACACGCTGTCCGTGACACCCTGGATGAACTCCAATCATCACTCGACAAAGAAGGCATGAAGAGCATGATCGTGTTCGATCAAGCTCCGTTCATTGAGGATTCAATCGACGGCCTGCTGGAAGAAGGCCTGGCCGGGTTGGGCTTCGCTGTGCTGGTCATTCTGGTTTTCTTGTTCTCTATCCGGGCCACCTTAGTTTCAGCCGTTTCGATTCCGTTGTCCCTGCTGATGGCGTTCATCGGGATGACAGCGACCGGCGAAACGTTGAACATTTTGACTCTCGGCGCGGTCACCATATCGATTGGCCGGGTAGTCGATGATTCGATCGTCGTGATCGAAAACATCAAACGCCACCTGTCCTACGGTGAACGCAAACGAACCGCCATTGTTGGAGCGGTCCGCGAAGTTGGTGGTGCCGTGGCCGCCTCAACCTTCTGCACAGCGGCTGTTTTCCTGCCCTTAGCTTTCACCGGCGGGATGGTCGGTGAACTATTCCGCCCGTTCGGTCTGACAGTGGCCCTGGCGTTATTCGGTTCACTGCTGGTGGCGCTAACAATCGTGCCGGTCTTGGCTTACTGGTTTGTGCGCGCACCAGTCGCAATTGATGAAGCTGACCAAGCCCAGCAACGGGCCGAAGCGGAAACCAAGGAACGCCACTCCTTCTGGCAGCGGATCTATTTGCCCACCCTGGCCACCGTGCTCCGCCACCCGGTCGTCACCCTGGTAGCGGCCGTCGCGGTACTTGGCGGTACGGCCGCCTTGATCCCCACTTTGGAAACCAACTTCTTAGGTGAAATGGGCGGCAACCAACTATCCGTCAGCCAGTCCTTCCACGCCAGTACCGCTCTTGACGTGCAAAACGACCAAGCTGAAACCACTGAGAAAGCGATCAGCCAAGTGGACGGCATCGCCGAAGTCGCGACCCAAGTTGGCGGCGGTGGCGCCATGGGAATGTCACTGTCCACCTCCCCTGAAGCGACCTACTATTTGACGCTTGAAGAAGGGGCCGATGCCGTCGCCCTGGAATCCGAGGTCCGTGCGGCTGTCGAGGCCGTCAATGGGCCGACCGTCAAAGACACAGCGGTGGCCGGCGGCGAAAGCACCATGATGGCTTCATCTGGGATTGAACTGGAAATCCATGCGACCGATTCAGAATCGCTGGTGGCCGCGGCTGAACAGGTCAGCCAGGTCGCGCGCCAAACGGAGGGTGTGGCTGAGGTGTCCAACTCCCTGGCCGAGGATCAACCGCGTGTCCAGGTGACGGTTGACCGGGTCAAAGCTAAGACCATGGGCTTGAGTGAGACCGCCGTTGACGGCCTGCTGCGCGGCATGATGGTGCCCTCTCAGATCGGATCACTCAACACCGATGATGGTCAGGTCCCGGTCATCTTGCGGATGGGTACCCCGGCCAGCGATGTGACGGGCCTGCAAGCTTTACCGCTGATGGCGACCCCCGCCGGATTTGTCACGGTGGGCGATGTCGCCACCGTTGAGGTTACAGCTGGGCCGGTTTCCTTGAACCGGGTTGATGGTGAACGCATCGCTACTGTCTCCGCTATACCTGAAAGCCAAGACTTGGGCGGCTTGTCCGGCAGGTTGACCAGCCAAATTGATGAGCTTGATCTACCGGCCGGTGTCACCGTGGCGGTTGGCGGCGCGACCGCTGAGATGAACGATGCCTTCAGGGATCTTGGCTTGGCTTTGGCTGTGGCCGTGATGATTGTTTTCATCATCATGGTGGGAACCTTCGGGTCGCTGATCCAGCCGTTCATTCTGCTGATTTCCATCCCGTTCGCCGCTACTGGTGCGTTACTGACCTTGGTGGTCACCGGCACGCCGCTCGGCGTGCCGGCTTTTATTGGGTTACTGCTGTTGGTCGGCATTGTGGTGGCGAACGCGATTGTGTTGATCGATTTGATCAATCAGTACCGCCGGGCTGGGCGACCGCTTGATGAGGCCATCACTGAGGGTGCCCGTAAACGTTTGCGGCCAATCTTGATGACCGCCGCGGCGACTGTCTTCGCCCTCATACCAATGGCTTTAGGTTTGACTGGCGGTGGTGGCTCCTTCATTTCCAGGCCGCTGGCACTGGTTGTGATTGGTGGCCTGATCACATCAACTTTGTTGACGTTGATCGTGGTGCCGGTGCTTTACCGGTTTGAGGCTCAAGCCCACGACAAGCGTCAAGCCAAGAGTGAGGCTCGCCTGGAGCAGCGCCGCCAGGCTCGGATTGAGGCCCGTGAAGCTTTGGTTAGTGCTGCCCGTTCTGGTCAGCCCGCCACTGATTGAGGTCCGCACCGCACCGCACACCCGTCAACTAATTCCTCCGGGGAATTAGTTTCCGCCATTGATTGAGGTCCGCACCGCACCGCACACCCGTCAACTAATTCCTCCGGGGAATTAGTTGACGCCCGGCTCCTAACACAACTATGCCGGTTTCCCGCGTTTCCGTGGGTCAGCGATGCGCTGACACGCGTCAACTTGGGCCACGAAGGGTGCTATTCAACAGGCTCCTAGGCGCCCAACATCTGTTCGTCGGCCCTGGCGGCGGCGTCGCGTGCCACGATGCGGGCCTGGCGGCGGGCTTCGAAGCGGGCGGCACGGCGCATCAGGCGCCTGTCATGAGCCTGGGCTTCGAAGCGATACAGCACCGGCACCACGATCAGTGTCAAAACAGTCGAGCTGATCAGGCCTCCAATAACGACCAAGGCCAATGGCTGCGAGATGAACGATCCGCCCCCACCGGTCAGCCCCAAAGCCATTGGTATGAGGGCGAAGACAGTCGCCGCGGCGGTCATCAAGATTGGCCGCAAACGTTTACGGGCGCCCTCAGTGATGGCTTCATCAAGTGACCGCCCAGCCCGGCGGTACTGATTGATCAAATCGATCAACACAATCGCGTTCGCCACCACAATGCCGACCAACAGCAGTAACCCAATAAAAGCCGGCACACCGAGCGGTATACCAGTCACCACCAGCATCAACAGAGCCCCGGTGGCAGCGAACGGAATGGAAATCAGCAGAATGAACGGCTGGATCAGCGACCCGAAAGTCGCCACCATGATGATGAAAACAATCATCACAGCCACCCCAAGAGCGATCCCCAGTTCACCGAAAGAGTCACTCATCTCGGCCGCTAGACCGGCCACTTCGACGCTCACACCGGGCGGCAACTCCACTCCCTCGACGGCATCGGAAAGCTGTCCCGCCAAGAGCCCAACATCCTGGCTGGCTGGTGCTACTGAAATCGTGGCCGACCGTTCACCATCGACCCGGTCCAGCGCCACTGGTCCTTCGACAACCTCCACAGTGGCGACATCACTCAGGATGACAGTCCCAGCCGGGGTTTCAAGCAGCGGCAAAGACTCCAGAGCCGTCAGGTCCTCAGCTGGTTCGCCCATTTCTAGAACAACCGGTAGTTCCCCGTTATCGATCTCAACTTTCCCGGTTTCAACTGGCACCATCAGACCACGCAACAGCGCGTTGGTGGACCGTTCCGTCAAACCCCAATCCAGCACCTTCTCAGGGTCAACTGTCACCCGAACACGCGGCTGATCACTCGTGATCGAGTTGGCTACATCAACACCTTCCTGGCTTTCTTTGACGGCATCTTCAACCATGGCGGCGCCCTCACGCAGCGACTCCATATTGGGTGAGCGCACCACCAGGTCAACTGTCGTTGAGTACATCAGCGAGAACCCGCCAACTGAAACACTCGTTTCTGTGACATGGTCACCAGCCTTGTTAACGGCCGTCTGGCGCGACATGTCCTCAACAAACTCCAGGTCAGCGCCCTGTTCAACGCTGATCCGGTAGGTCACTCGCGGTTCGGCACTGACCTCAAGGCCGTTGAAACCGCCTGGCCTAACCTGAGTTAGGACAGTGCTGACGCCATCAATCCGGCCAAGTTCACGCTCAATTACTCTGGTCTCGGCGTCCTCAACTTCTAGTGCGGTACCAGATTCGAATTTCTGCGTCACAATGACGGTTTCGCCACCGATCTCACCCATGAAGTTAGTCTTCAGGCCCGGTAACAGAGCCAGAGTCGCCTCAACTATGAGCACCGCTATCGCCACAGTGATCGCCCGGTGGCGCAAGCTCAGGCGCAGTGTCGCCAGATAGCCGCGCTGCAACAGTCCGTGCCGTTCACGGCGTTCCGCTTCGACCCGCTGCTGGGCCCGGTCAGCGGCGTCAATACTGGCGGGCGCTTGGACAAACCAATAAGACAAAACCGGCACAATAGTCAACGCCACCAACAAAGAAGCGAATAACGCCAGCGCCACAGTCAAACCAAACGGTCTGAATAGTTCCCCAACAATCCCGCCAACAAACGCCAAAGGAATGAATACCGCAGCCGTACAGAACGTTGAAGAGGCGACAGCGCCACCAACCTCCCGCACGGCACCTAATATGGCTTTCTTCTTGCGCACACCATAAGACAGGTGCCGTTGGATATTCTCAATCACCACAATCGAGTCATCCACCACACGGCCAATCGCCACTGTGATCGCACCTAGAGTCAGAATATTCAGTGTTTCACCACTCCACAACAAGCCGATGAAAGTGATCAACAAAGAAAGCGGAATTGATACAGCGGAAACCAGGGTGGCTCGCATTGATAACAAGAACACTAAAATGACAATGATCGCGAAGGCCAGACCGATTAGTCCTTCTTCCATCAATCCGTCAATAGAGTTCTCGATGAACGGAGCCTGGTCAAACACAATCGCTGAGGACAGGCCTTCAGCTTCCAAAGCTGGAGTCATATCCTTGAGCGCGTCCTGAATAGCGTGGGACACGTCAACCGTGTTGCCATCTGGCGTTTTGGTCAGCGAAAGAGCCAACGCCGATGAACCATTAAGACGCGAAGCGGTTGACGGCCGGCCAGATTCGAGCACCACATCAGCCAAGTCAGATAGGCGTAACACGCCGCTCAGGCCTTGTTTCAGCGGCAGATCACGCAGCGCCTCAACACTGGTGATAGGGCCGCCCGCCTGCACCGATAACTGGCGGTCGCCATCGATCACTTCTCCGGCGGGCCAAGACAAACCAGCGCCGGCCAAGAACTCGCTCAACTGTTCCCAGGTGACGCCATTGGCCGCCAAAGCGGCCGGATCGGGTGACACCCTGATCTGCTCTGGTACGGCACCAACCACAGTGATGGCCCGAATATGTTCAAGCCGGTTCAGCCGGGGGAGCATCATCTCGTTGACCAAACGGTCAAGCGCACCAGCATCTGGTCCGCGCACCGCTAACGTCACAATCGGCAAATCGTCCATCGAACCGGTCTGAATATTGGTCACCACACCATCAGGTAGTTCTTGTTGAATGCGGCTCAGAGCGGTCGAGATTTTCTGATTGGCCGTATCCATGTTGGTCGAGTAGCTGAACTCAACCACTGTGAACATGGCCGAATCGATTGAGGTAGTTTCGACGCGCTGCACTTCAGGGACAGCCTCGGCGGCTCCTTCAATGGCGGCCGCTAATTGGTCCTCGACCATTTCCGCCCCAACACCAGGGTGTTGCGCGCTGATCAGGGCCACAGGTAAACCCATTGACGGCAGCATTTCCTGCCTCAGGTTGGTGATCGCTAAAGCGCCACCTACCACTATGGCGATCGAAACAAGAGCTACCACGGCCCGGTTACGTAAACAGAGGCGGGAGAAACGATACATACGGTGAAGTCATTCCTGACGGTGATGGTTGGCGGGTGGATCCGGTTGCCTCCTGCCTGCGGCGCCCAAACCTGGCTCTCTCAGCAGGATGCCAGTTCACGGACCTCTCCAGGGCATCCCGATCACCGTTCGCGGCTCCGCGGACTGCGAGGACATTAGGTACCTTACCGCTTGCCCCCGCTAAATGCAGCGTCCGCTTGGAACCAATCTGGTTCCAAGCGGTACTTGTCACAGCCTAGAACCTTGTCAATCCAGAAACAGCCACGGACCAAAGTCCCAACTACGCTCCAGTTAGTGCCATTCACAAGCGATTCAGGTGCCAGGCCCAGACGCCCGCTAACAGCCCGCGCGGCCAACCAAGCCGGACAACCAACCTGGTCGGCCAACCTGGACGGACGGCTGAAGAACTAGATCAACGCGTGGCGCTGAATCACAGCATCCCGCCCAGCCCCTACACCAATCACAGAAATCCGGGCGCCAGACAACTCCTCAATCGCTGTGACATATTCACGAGCATTCGGTGGCAGGTCACCAAAGGAACGCGAACCTGAAATATCCTGATCCCAGCCTGGCAAGTATTCGTAGACTGGCCTGGCATGATGAATGTCACTTTGGGATGTCGGCAGTTCATGGTGAATCGAGCCATTAACGTCATAAGCCACACAAACTGGCAGCTTGTCCCAGCCAGTCAGCACGTCCAGCTTAGTTAGAACAAAATCAGTCACACCGTTAATGCGGGCGGCGTAACGGGCGACTGGGGCGTCGTACCAACCGCAGCGCCGCGGCCGCCCTGTTGTGGTGCCGTATTCGTGACCTATTTCTCGTAAACGCTCCCCGGCGGCATCGTGCAATTCTGTTACAAAAGGACCGGCCCCAACCCGTGTTGCGTAAGCCTTAATCACCGCTATTACCCGGTCAATTCGCCCTGGCCCAACCCCGCTCCCGGTGCAAGCACCACCGGCCGTCGCGTTGGAACTAGTGACAAACGGATAAGTGCCGTGATCCACGTCAAGCATGGTGGCTTGGCCACCCTCAAACAGGACGGTGGCACCACGGTCAAGCGCCTCATTAAGAACTAACGCTGTGTCCGCGACCATTGGCCGGATACGGTCGGCGTAAGCTTCCAACTCGTCAACAATGTCATCAGCCGAAATAGCGCGGCGGTTGTAAACCTTAACTAACAGATGATTCTTCTGCATAAGCGCGGCCTCAACTTTTTGACGCAAAATTGATACGTCAAACAAGTCTTGTATCCGTAATCCAACGCGCTGCATTTTATCGGCGTAAGCCGGCCCGATCCCTCGGCCAGTAGTTCCGATTTGGCGTTTACCTAAGAAACGCTCCGTCACTTTGTCAAGTGTCCGGTTGTAACTCGGGATCAGGTGCGCGTTTGAGGAAACAATCAGGCGGGATGTGTCGACGCCGCGCCGCTCCAGCGCACTGATCTCCTGAAACAACACTTCCAAGTCAACTACCACGCCGTTACCGATCACTGGTGTCACCCCAGGGGTCAAAATCCCGGACGGCAGGAGGTGCAAAGCGTAGGTTTGGCCGCCTATGACAACGGTGTGGCCCGCGTTGTTGCCGCCGTTGAACTTGACGACGTAATCGACTTGCGAGCCGAGCAGATCGGTCGCTTTACCTTTGCCCTCGTCGCCCCACTGGGCTCCGACCAACACAATTCCTGGCATGGTGGTTCCTTCCTGCTGGATGGGGTGTTGGCGGGACCTAGCCGGAGCCTGTCCCACCGTTCGGGCGGTCATGGCACGGTCGCGGACTGGCCCTGAACGCCCTGCGGGAGGCTACCCGCGAAGTGCAAGAATAGCGGGATGCCTGAGAGTCGTGAACCTGGCCGCCAACAGTCGGCCCAGCCGAGTAGCCCAATTCCTTCCGCTGACCGGCGGCTTTGGGCGGTGCGCGGCCGGGCTGTGATTCCGTTGAACTGGGCGCCCCTGCGCGGACATAGCTCCGGAATCGCCCAGGTTGAGTTGGATAACGCGCGAGTTCGCGTCATTGAGGACGGTGTTGTCGTAATAGAAGGCGGCAAGATCATCCAGGCCGGTAACTACGCCGATGTTGTCGCCGCCGCCCGCGACCGCGGTTATGACCAGGACCGCACCTCCGGCGGCCTCGACCTCACTTCCAGCGGCGATCTCGACCCCACCTCCAGCGACGGTCCTTCCTCGAGCACGCCGCCTCATTCAGATACGCGGTCCGACCAGCTACTTCAAGCCGTCCTTGACGCCAGGACCTGGAATGGGTTGATCCTGCCTGGCCTAGTTGATATTCACTGCCATGGCGGCGGCGGCCAGTCATTCCCGGATGCCAAGACCACCAGCCAAGCCATGACCGCGATCAAGGAACACCGTCAGTTTGGCACCACCACATTGGTGGCGTCTTTGGTGACTGACACGGCGGAAACTTTGCTGCGTCAAACCAAGCTGCTAACCGAACTGTGCACCGAAGGTGAACTCGACGGCATCCACCTCGAAGGGCCGTTCCTGTCGGTCCACCGGGCGGGCGCCCAAGATCCCGCCAAAATGCTGACACCTAACCCGGGACTGGTCTACCGGGTGGCCAAAGCCGCCAAGGGTTGGTTCACGGCCATGACGCTGGCCCCGGAGCTTGCGGGGGTGGTCAGTCCTCTAAGCCCAGTTGGTGCTACCAGCCAGGCATCCGACAAGGACGATGCCGACCCACAAGATAGCCGAACCGGGGCAGGCAACGTGGTGGACGGCATCGGGCAGACTTGTTTCCTGGACGATCTGGATACCGCCGTCCAAGCCAATCTGGAACACGACTTCGGTATCGCCGTTGAGCGGGGTGAAACCGCCAGTGTGATCGCCGCGCTGGTGGCTCACGGTGTGGTGCCGTCCTTTGGTCACACCGATTGTTCCGCCAGCCAGATGGCCAAGGCTGTGGGCTTCACCAATTTTCTGTTCGAACTGGCGGAAGGTGCGGGCGCCCGCAGCGCCACCGCGACCCACTTGTTCAACGGTATGCGGCCAATTCACCACCGTGACCCTGGGCCGGCCATGGAGGCTCTAGCCCAAGCCGCCGCTGGAGAAATGGTGGCCGAGCTGATCGCTGATGGTGTCCACATCGCGGCCGATATGGTGCGGGACGTTTTCCAGACCGCCGGGGCGGACAATGTGGCGCTGGTAACCGATGCGATGGCGGCCGCCGGAATGGCGGACGGGCAATACCAGCTCGGGCCGATGGCTGTGACTGTGGCCGATGGCGCCGCGCGGCTGACCGGGCAGGATTCACTGGCGGGCGGCACGGCTCACCTGATCGAGACTGTCCGGTTCGCTTGGCGCGACTGTGGAGTGCCTTTGAGTCAGGCTGTTACGGCGGCGTCGTTGACACCGGCGAGGGTACTGGGGAGGGTTCAGACGATTGGCGCCTTGGCGCCTGGACGGGACGCTGACCTGCTGTTAGTCGACAATGACCTGAACCCGGTCGAGGTTTACCGCAAAGGCCTGCGCCTTCAAACTACGCCAGACGGGCCGACTGTGTGACTTTAGGGCCATTGACCGGGTACACTCGGGCGCTGGCACTAACCAGCCACGGGGTGTGGCGCAGCTTGGTAGCGCGCCTCGTTCGGGACGAGGAGGTCGTGGGTTCAAATCCCGCCACCCCGACTATCGCAGGGCTCTGACCAGCGGAAACGCTGGGCCGTCAGAGTCGGCGGTTCGCCGCGGCGGGCCTGTTCCATCCCGTCCGCGACCTCTCCGAGCCGGTTCGCCCAACAGATAGCCGGACATCTAGGCTGGACGCGAGGCGGGCGTATTCGGCGGACGTGTATTGACTTGCCCCGGTCAGAGTGGAACACCACCCCTGAGGCGACCAGCCCCGACCGGGCGGCCATCTCCAACGCGTCGCCCGCCAGCGAGGCCCGCATGTGGTCCGCCATCTGCCAGCCGACCACCATACGGGTCGTCAAATCGATCACCGTCGCCAAATACAACCACCCTTCGCCGGTCTTCGAAACGGGTCGTCAAATCGATCACCGTCGCCAAATACAACCACCCTTCGCCGGTCTTCGAATAGGTGATGTCACCAACCAGGCCCGCTCACGCGCCTGGCAGAGCCCGCTTTGCGGGCCGCCCCTCCGGCGTTCGCCTTGACCCACTTGTAGTACCCCGACCGGGCCGTCTTCAACAACCGGACCATCATGACAACCGGATAGTTGGCTTTCTCCCGCCACATGAACTGGTACTTCAGCTCTACTCTGACTCCCCGGCGAAGAAGACCACGACTTTTTCAGAAACGAGTTTTCTTGACGCAGCCTGGCGACCTCACGTTCCAGCTCAGCCACCCCGCCCGCTGGCCGGGCCGGTTGGGCTTGGCCGGGCCGACGCCTCAGGCCGCCGCCGGTGAGCCTCTTCGACCCGATTTCCCGTCCCGGCGGCGCCGCGGCCACCCTGGGCGGCCCTTTTTCTCCAGGCGCGGCCCGCCCCCCGCGGACCAAGCCCATCGGCAACCAGGCGATGACGGCTGATCGAATCGGCCTTGCCGAAATCCGCGGCGCCAAACGCGACTGAGGCAGCGATCAGCGCCTCGTGGTTGGCCGGAGCAGAGTCCAGGTCACTGTCCACCACATTCGTCATCGGCCGAATCGTTCGGGCTGCGGGGCTGTGGCAGGTACGTTCCCCAATCCGGCACCAACCACGGCCAAAGGGACCGGGGAGCACGCCATATTCGCGCAGAGCGGCTACGGAGGCCGCCGCGTCGGCCCGCAGTTTCACCGGCTCGCCGCGCTCGGCGGTAGCCCGTTCGGGGCGAATGGCACGGCGACACATGGCGTTACCGGGCCGAGAGCCTGCCTTGCCGACGGGCGCAGCCCGCCTCGCCGCCCGCCGGTATGGGATCCGTTATCACGAAAACCGGATTCGCGAACGAATCGGTCACCCTCACGCTGGACAACGGCAACTGGCCGGTGTTCTCCACCGTGTAGGTGAACCAAACGTCGCCTTCCGGTACCAGGCCGCCATTGTCCAGTTTTGTCGCGCCGGAACTGATGATCGCGTCATGGGTGGTGGCTTCGGCCGGGACATCGGTCCAGGCGCGGAGGACGAGCTTCACATCAGCGCTGCAAGCAGTCCCAAGGGTATTCACACCCAGGGTCCGCGAATACTGTGTCGACTCCGGCTGGGCCGTGTCACCGCTGGCCTGGGTCTGGACGCGGATGCTCCCGCCGTCCTCCTGGACAGCCCCGGGAACCGTGATCCAACCTTCACTAACCACCCCGTCCACGCTTCCCAGGTAGCTCCCGGCCGTGTCCTTGTTGGTCCAATACACATCAATGGTCAGAGGCGTCGCCGGGCGAATACCGCCCGCATCATTGGAAGGTTTGACATAGACCTCAAGTCCGCAGGGGCCGGTTGATGCGGCCCGGGCCAAAGATGGGATCCAGGGCAGCGTCTTGCCGCTGGCGCCCTGGTTGGTCAACTGGCCGTTCACAAGCAACGCCGGCTTCAATGTCCCTGCGGCGGTCTCCTCGAAGGAGTCGGCGGAGCCCGCGACGTAGGAGGGGAGGCCCGCCGCCGAATGGGCGCCTATTTGGTTGCGCCGCACCGTCACGGTTCCGGCACCCTCCAGGTGGATGGTCTGCAGGCTGTAACCGTCGAAGTCGTTGTCTTCTATATACAGGTTCGATGCGGTCTTGCCGCCCCCGTTGCCCATGGCGCCAAACCAGTAGATCGCGGTGGCCTGGTTTAGGGCTGCCTGGCCCTCGCGCCAATTGGCGAAATTGTTGCCGCGGATGTAACTGGGGACCGCACCGAAGGTCCTGTTGAAGGGCAGGTTGACGGTGGCCTGGGCGCTGAGGACCTTAGTGTTGATGGCGATCTTTGTGAAAGTGTTGCCCCTGATGTCCAGGCCGGTCACCTGCGGGGAATTCGAGGGCCAGAAGTTGATGGCCGGCCTCTTGAACTCGTTGAACACGGAGTCTTCTATGGTGAGCCCGTCGATGAGGACCGAGTTCCAGCCCACCACACCAGGCGCACTGCATCCGGTGCCGTCGGTGCTCCTGCACGGATGTCCCTCCTGCGGCGTGTTGTCCAATTCCACGCGCGAGATCCTGAGATTCTTCACCGGGTTGTTATCGTGCCAGGCGGCCTTGCCAATCCCAATGATCGCCTCATAGTCCGCCGCAGAGGTACTAGTCCCCTCCCCCATGCGTCCCGCCTTATAGTCCGAGATGCTGATGTCCTCCGCCCCGGCCATGACCCACGCGAATCTGTCGCAGAAATTGCTGGTCGTCTGGACGGTCTCGCCGCCCTTGAGGCTGGACCCGTCAGAATCGGGGGAAAACGTGATGGCCGTGCCGCTGGACAGGATCTGGGTGAAGTTCCGCAATTCTACATTCGGACCGTCAACCCAAAACCCGGTCGCGGTGGACGTGTTGGGATCGCCAATGGAGTCCGGTCCACCCTGGCCAATCGCCCGCAAATGCAAGCGGTCGTCCAGGTCGATCACCATCGACCGCTTCACCTGGTAATAGGCCCCAGCATCCCGGTCGTTGGAGCCACCGGTCGAGCCGAACGTCGCCATCCATTCTGGTCCCCGGCGAGGCGCCCGAATTGACGGTCAGTGTCAGGTTGCCGACTGCCTTCGCGCTCGGAGCGCTGAGCAACTGCAGGCCCAACCCCGCCGAATCGAGGGCCAGCGCGATGGCCGCGAACCCGGCAATTCGCTTCCAGGCACCGCCGGTCTCCCGATTTGCTGAATTAGTCACGTTATGGGTAGCGCCGGTCGCGGCATCGGTATTCCACTTCTCGCCCGGCAAGGCGACTTCCTCGGCCGCAGGAAAACCGCAGACCAACGGCGCGATATTAGACAATGTCGAAATTGCGTAATTCGTCAATTTCCGACGAGTCAAACCTACCGCGGCGATCAAGCTGGCGGCGGGTGCACCTGCCAGTGGCCGGGGATGGCGGCGGCGCACTGCGGACAAAGTCCGTCCGCGGCTAGACGCTGGCGCCGGATCGAATAGCCTTCCCGAATGACTAAGGCGTCACGGCGCCAGGCGGATCCGCGCCCAGCTCGCCAAGCTCGGCGTTAAAGTGTCGTTGTGGCTGGTTAGGAAGATCATGGCCGCCCGGTCGGGGCTGGTCGCCTCAGGGGTGGTGTTCCAATCTGACCGGAGTCAATACACGTCCGCCGAATACGCCAGGTTGGCGTCCAGCCTAGATGTCCGGCTATCTGTTGGGCGTACAGCTGTTCGCTGGGATAACACGGTGGTGGAGGCGTTTTTCGTTTCGTTGGAAAACGAAATGTTCCACCTCACGAAATGGCCCACCCGAGCCCACGCCAGGGTCCGGGTGGCCGAGTACATCGAGGTGTACTACAACCGTTCCAGGCCCCACTCCACGCTCGGGTACCGCACCCCTGCCGAGGCTTGGAATGGCGTGTCATGGTTTTGGTGGACAGTGAATTGAAGGAGGATTGTTTGATGTCTACCAACCGTCACGGGCCTTACCCGGACCAGTTCAGGGCCGAAGCGGCCGCTATGGTGATCGAGCTCGGGAAGAGCCAAGTCGATGTGTGCCAGGAGCTGGGCGTGTCGAAGTCGGCGTTGTCGAAGTGGGTCGCGGCGGCCCGAGGGGATGCGCCAGCCAAGGCTGGTGATCCTTCCGCGCCGACTGGAAAGGTCGTGGAGCTGGAGCGCGAGGTGGCTAGGTTGCGCCAAGAAAACAGCTTTTTGAAAAAAGCCGCGGCCTTCTTCGCCCGGGAGTCCGAGTAGAGCTGAAGTATCAGCTCATGTGGCAGGAGAAGGCCGACTACCCGATCACTATGATGGCCCGGCTGTTGAATATAGTCAGGTCGGGGTACTACAAGTGGGTAAAGCAGACTGGTGGCGGGACGGCGCGTAGGCCGGGCTCGCCCAGGGCGCGTGAGAGGGCTTGGACCGCGAAGCTGGTCTTGCAGGCGTTCAGGTCCTCGAAGATGCGTCACGGCGCTAGGCGGATACGCGCCCAGCTCGCCAATCTCGGCGTCCGCGTGTCGTTGTGGCTGGTCCGCAAGATCATGGCCGAGTTGGGCCTGGTCGCGGTCCAGCCCAGGGCGTCGAAGCGCACCACGATCCCGGCCCCGGACGCGGGCGACCGCCCGGACCTGGTGCGCCGCCGGTTCGACCCGCCGGGCCGTCATCTGCTTGGCCTTATCGCCGCGTTTCCGCTGGTGAGAGCTCCGCTCACACCGCGTCAACTTGAGCCGCGAAGGGTGTTGTTCAACACCCTCCTAGGTCGTGGATGAGGCCTCGGCCAGCGCCTTGTCCGCTAGGGCTTGGAGGCGGGCACCAATCTCTGGCGGGTCCGCCCCGCCGACTGGCGCCAAGCGCAGGTAACCATTCTCGCCCGCGTTCGTGACCAGGGTGACCGCTAGTTCGCCGATGTCTCGCCCGCGCGACATCAACTCGCCAGCGGCCAGTCCTTCGAATCCGTCCGGGCTGTGACGGCCGACCTTCAACCGGCCGACTTCACCCCAAGTCAACTCCCGCACGAGCTTGGCCGGTCTGGACATCCAGAAGCTGATCCCGTTCACGTCCAGCGCGACATATCCGTAACGATCGCCCGGACCTACCCCACAGTGCAACCAGATCGCGTCCCGCCGCTTCCGCAGCAGCCGACGTTCGGCCCGCTTCTCACTTGGTAGGACCGGGGATTCTGTTTCATAGTCTTCCAATTGCCGTGAAACCATTTCGTGGAGGGTCAGTCCGGCGGCGTTGGCCTTTGATTCGAGTCGCGCCAGGAGGTCCGGCTCGCAGCCGTCCAACTCCATCCGGACGGCATCGGTGCCGTAATCGGGTCTCGGGTTGTCACCCGGCATGAATCGGAACAGGCCGTCGCGCAGCGGCTGCCGTGCGGGCACCCAGCCGTCCGGCGCCAGCGCCCGCGGGTCTTGACTCGTCATCCTTGAATTGTATAAAGCCAACACAGACGTGCCAGCGGACCGCAATACCCCCTGTTTGGGCCCAAGTAAACTCTCAGGTGCGTGGGACGAACAGTTGCCCGATGCCGACCAAGTCCGGCGCCTCCGCCGAGTGGGCGCAGGCGCCTGGTGGCGTAAAAGGCGAAGGGAACACGTGTTGGCATATGTACCCGCACCAGTGGTTTCAGGGATGGAAATTGGAATGGCATATCAGCCGTTTCCGGGGTTCGCTGAATGGGCACCGCGCTTCGACGGGTCCGTAGTAGAACTCAAGGCCGCGGATCTAGCGCGGCTAGTAGACGAACTGAACAGCGCCGAGTTCGCCGACGGCAACGGGCGTGTCGCAAGGGCGCTCGCCAGTGTCTACCTGTACCGCGACCCCGGGGTGCCGCTGGTCATCTTCGCCGACCAACGCGACCTGTACATTGACGCGCTCGAAGCGGCTGGCCAGAGGTGGCCCGGCGCGTTTGCCCAGTTCATCGCGGACAGGGTGGTTGACACGATTGGCTTGGTGATCGACGAGTCTGACGGTACCACCAGTCCACTGACCAGCAGTTTCGCTACTTAATTCCTCCGTACTTAATTCCTCCGGGGAATTAGTTGACGGATGGTTTGACGTCGAGACACTTAATTCCTCCGGGGAATTAGTTGACGGGGACCTGGTTGACGCCGGGGGGCCGAAGGCCTGGCTGACGGGCTGATAAGCTCCTTGGGAGGGTGTCGAATGACACCCTTAGCGACCCCGGTCGTAGGCGGTCACACAACCGCTTGACCAGCGAAGACGCGGCGATGTTGGGCCGCAAAACCCTGAGTGGCCTGTCAGGCGACGGGCGTCTTGGAGTTAGCTGACCGAACGGTTACCCCGGGCCAACTGTAGGTGCAATGCCGCGCGGTCTGTCCGCCAGACCAGGCGCGTCCAGCGGATCGGAGGATCGCAATGACGGACCGGACCATCACGGTCAAAGGAATCGGCCGAGTTACGACGGCGCCCGATCTGATCGCCATGACGTTCGACATCAGTGACACCGAACCCGAATATGACCAAGCCATGGAAACCATCACGCTGCGGGCCGCCTCATTACGGGCCGCCATCACCGCTGCCGGCCTACCAGCATCGGAGTTGAAGACGGTTCGTTTAGGAGTCGACACGAAGTTCGAGAGCTACGATTCAGACATCTCCTACGGCGAGCGTTTTGTTGGCTATACCTGCGGTCACCGGATGAGCTTGGAGTTCCCTCTGGACATGCGAACGCTCTCCTATGTCATAGCCGCGATCTCCAGCACGGACGCTAATCCAGAATTCGGGATCAGGTTTACTGTCAAAGATCCCGACGCGGTCGCGGAAAAGTTACTGGCGGAGGCCATGGCGGACGCCACGGTTAAAGCCCAGACGTTGGCGCGGGCCGCCCGCCTGAAACTTGGACCGATTCAGCAGATCAGACACTCCTGGGGTGAACTCCATTTGTATTCGCGGTCTGGCGCGCGCTTATCTCCGGCCGTCATGGCGATCCCCTCACCTCCGCCGGCCATCGACATGGAACCCGAAGACATCCACGCCGAGGACACTGTTGAAGTCGTCTGGTCGATCGGTACCTAGGAGCCTGTCGTACAACGGACCTAGACCTGTCGCCGCCCAACTTGCCGGACGGCATCGGCCGTGGTGAAACCCGGAATCTGGGCCGCGATGGCAGCCAACTCGCGGCTGGCGGAGATCCCTTGGAAATCGTGTCGCGGAGTGTACGGCGCCTCAAGGGCGGCGATCTCCTGACTGGTCAGGTCAATCTCAAGCGAGGCGACCGCTTGGTCGATCTGTTCGGCCGAGCTGGCACCAACTATCGGCGCTGAAACAACCGGTTTGCTGCGCAGCCAGGCCAGGGCGATCTGCGCCCGGCTGACCGAGCGCGCCTCGGCGATCGCGCCAACCGCGTCGACGATCATCCGGTCAGCCGCTTCGGTGGTCGGCGTGTAAAGCATGTCCGTGAAGGTGGCGTCATCTTGCCCGCGGCGGCTGTCTTTGGCCCTATCCCACGATCGCGCAAGCCGGCCCCGGGCCAGCGGGCTCCACACCAGCGTGCCGATTCCTTCATCGAGGCAGAGGGGGATCATTTCGCGTTCTTCTTCGCGGGCTAGCAGGTTGTAGTGATCCTGCATCGACACGAACCGCGCCCAGTCGTGCTGGCGCTGGAGGTGCAGCGCTTTGGCGAATTCGAACGCCCTCATCGAGGACGCCCCAAGGTAGCGGACTTTGCCCGCTTTGACGGCGTCATGCAGCGCTTCGAGGGTTTCGGTGATCGGGGTGTCCGGGTCGCCGCGGTGGATTTGGTAGAGGTCAATGTAGTCAACACCAAGGCGCCGCAGGGAGTGATCCAGCTCGGTCATGATGGATTTTCGTGACAGGCCAGCGCCGTTCGGCCCGGATTTCATGGGGTGGCGGAGTTTTGTAGCTAGGACGATGCCGTCCCGGTCGGCATAGTCCCGCAGGGCACGTCCCAGGATTTCCTCGCTTGTACCTTGCGAGTAGATGTTGGCTGTGTCGAAGAAATTGATGCCTGCTTCCAGTGCGTGCCGGATTAGCCGCCTGGATTCTTCTTCTCCGAGTGACCACACCGGGTGGCCGCGTTCAGGAATGCCAAAGGTCATGGCTCCAATGGCGATCGGTGAGATGTCAAGGCCGGTGGTGCCAAGCTTGATGTAGCGCATTTGGACTGATCCTGTCTTGCTAGAGTTGGCTGAAGCGGAGAACTCTCCGCTGATTGTTCAACGTACCGGAGAATTCTCCGGTTGTCTAGGAGGGTCAGGCCAGTGGTTCAGCGTTTGGACGCACAACGAAACCGCCGACGCATCCTTGAGGCGGCCCGTCAAGCCCTAATCGCGGACCCCGAAGCCTCACTCAACTCGGTCGCCAAACTGGCCGGAATTGGCCCGGGCACGCTTTACCGCCACTTCCCAACCCGGGCCGACCTGATCATGACGCTCTATCAAACTGAGGTCGAGGCCTTGTCCGCCGAAGTGTCCGCCATCCTGGCGGACAATGAACCACTCGACGCCTTCCGCATTTGGTTCAAACGCCTGGCCACTTACGTCCGCGTCAAGCACGGCCTGGGCGATGCTCTCAACACGGCCGCCGCCCAACGCATCGTCAACGCCACTTACGCTCCGGTCACCGCCGCTGTCAGTCAACTGCTTGAGGCCTGTGTCGCGGCCGGTGTGGCCCACCGAGGACTCGACGCCTCCGATGTCCTCCTGCTGATGGGTTTCTTGTGGCGGGTCGCTCCCAGCCAAGAAGGATTGGCCCAGGCTGACCGGATAACCGAAATGGTGATTAACGCCCTGCGTCGTTGAGGCGGGGTTTTTCCTGTCCCTGCTGTAGATCGGGACTGGCTGGGATGTTCGCGGTGCGGCTGGGTTGGGGCTGGATGGTCGGGAAGTGGACACAGAGGGGTCAAAACAGCCACTGTGACCACTCCGGGTTTGGTCGCATTTGAGACCCGATCTGGGCTGTTCCAAGACCAAAACCAGACCAAACCAGCCAAATCAGCCCGGATTGACTCGGAAAATGGACCAGGAATCACATTCCGCTCGCACCGGGCACACCAACCCAGCCAGCCACGACACCGACCTGGACAACCCTTCCTTGAGCCGCCCCAGTGCGGACGCCAATAAAATGCACTGGGCCAGGCGAGCCCGATGCCGCCAAAGGCACGCGAAGCGACCAAGGGAGCAGTGGGCCAAGGCACGCGAAGCGACCAAGGGAACCCCAAGGCCAACCAGAATCGACAGGCAGGTACCTGATGAACAGCGGATATGCGGTAATCGACGTTGAAACCACCGGCTTGACGCCGCAACGCCACCGAGTCGTAGAGATCGGGGTAGTTACCCTGACCGCCAACGGTGAGGTCGAAACCGATTGGAGCACACTGCTCAACCCGAACTGTAACCTTGGGCCAGTTCACGTCCACCACATCACGGCGGCTGACATTATTGGCGCACCCGTTTTCGCGGAAATTGTCGACGACCTGGCCAGCCTGCTCGCGGGACGGATCATCACAGGCCACAATGTTCGGTTCGACGCCGCCTTCGCCGAACGTGAGTTCCAACGCGCCGGACAAACCGCGTCAATTCCGGCGCAAGCCTGCCTAGACACCATGAACCTGGTCAAACGCGCCGGAGTGGTCGGCCCCGGTGGAAGGCTGACACTCCAGTCCTGCTGCAATCACCTCGGTGTGCGCAATGACGGCCCACCTGGCGCCGATGGCTTGGGACAGGTCCAGCTGCAATCACCTCGGTGTGCGCAATGACGGCCCGCACGTTGCACTGGCGGACGCCCGCGCGACCGCCGAAGACCTGGAAATAACCGATGACGAACATCAGGAACTAGCTGAGGTGGCGACCCTCCTCGGTTTTACCCAGGACCGGGTTCGCTCCGCGCTCCGGGACGCATTGAGTGACGCTTCGGCGCCAGGGGCCGAGGGATCGTCTAGCTTGATCGCGTCGGGCGCGGAGCAGGCACCCCGCCTGGCCGAACACCAGGCCGCCGCTCCGGCTAAGGAGTCGAGTGCCAGCCCCATCGCCAGATTCAGCCTGTCGCGGGGTGACATTGTGACGTTTACTGGCCAATCGATGGCGGTCAAAGAACGGCTGGAGGCGGCCGCGACGGCAGCCGGTCTGGTCCCGCACCCGCGAGTAATCAAGCAAGTCAAACTCTTGGTCGCGGATGACCCGGACACCCTGTCCGGCAAAGGCAAGAAGGCCGCCGAATACGTTATTTCCATCATGAAGACCGCCGCCTTTGAGCGTCCGCTCTCTCAGATGTCAGCAAAATCGCAGGTAAACGGCACGCCAAAGCCGTAACCCAGTGGGCCAAGAGGGTGTTGAACAACACCCTTCGCGGCCCAAGTTGACGCGCTGTGGGCGGAGCTCTCACCAGCGGAAACGCGGCGGTAAGGCGCCGGGGGCTGGCAAACCGCGGGTCTGGCGGACCGCCGGGCTGGAAATCTGGGTCTTGCCGTAGGGCCGGAGAGGCGGGATCGTCCACCAAGTTGCGGGCCGCGAAGCCGGCGCTTCCCTGCCAGGTAGGCTTTGACCTGCGATTCCCGCAAAACAATCGAGTCGCTGGCTGGCTGGCCGGTAGGGAAGGACCGAAACGGATGACCCGTCTTTCTGGCGACCAGAAGACTTCCTTGACCAGCACCGAGACGGCAGCGGAGGCGGGCCCTGCCAAGAACGTTTGGAGCGATCCCCAACAATGGATCCGGCGGGCGGCACCATGGGTCGCTTCGTGGCTGACCGCGTTAGCCCAGATCCTCACCCTGACGCCAGCACCATACAACGGCGACATGGTCACCTACGTCACAGCCGCACTCAAGCGCGGCGATCCGGACCTCTTCCCTGGCGACCTGTTCGCCGAGTCGGCCGCCGGAATCTTCTCACCGCAGTTCTTCAACGACTACCTCCTGCTGGGTGTGATGCGGCTAGGACTGACTTGGCTTGCCGCCGCCCTGCTGATCTACCTAATCTGTGCGGCAGCCATGGCTGGGGCGCTGGTCGCACTAGCGGACGCCATCTCCCGGCCAAACCGGTTGGCGCTGACAGCCTTCCTCGGCTTCGCTATTACCTGGCTCACGCTGGGCGAACAGGTAGGCCAAAACAGTGTCTGGCGCAACTCGTGGTACGGCCAAACACTGGCGGTAGCGTTAGCCGTCTGGGGGCTGGCATTCGTCCTGCGGTCGCACTGGTGGGCCGGCGGCGGCCTATTGGCGGCAGCGGCACTCTTCCACCAGCAGGTTTCCCTGGCAATGCTCCTAGTTGTTGCGGTGCTACTGATTCACAAGCTTTGGCGTACACCCCAGCAACTGGCCCGCAAGGCCGCCGCACTGGTGCCAACGGTGGTGGTGGTTGGGGTGTTTTACGCCGCGCTAAAGCTGGACAGTGCTGGCCCCGGCCTGAGCGACGCTGAGTTCATCGCTGTTTACGCGACGTTCCGCCACCCCCATCATCTGGTTCCATCAGCCTGGTATTGGCGCGACATTACCGCCTACGCGGTCATGGTCCTAGTGGTGGTGGCCTTGTTGATGGTGGCCGTGTTGGCGGTGGGCGGCGGCCGAACCGGAGCCCAAGCCGTCGGCGGCCGAACCGGAGCCTGGGCAGCGGGCCGGCAATGGCTTTACCCGACGGCCACGCTGACCGCCCTGAGCTGCCTTGTGATCACCGCGAACTATCTGTTCGTCGAGGTCAAGCCGTGGGCGTTGGTTGCCAAGCTCTACCCGGAGCGTTACTTCATCGCCTTCAGGGTCTGGGTGTTCATCTTGATAGCAGTAGCTCTAGCTCGGCTGATCGTGCGGCGGCGCTGGTGGGCCGCGTTAATCCCAGGAGGCATGTGGGCCCTGCAACAGGTTTTGGTGGCGGCGGCAAAACCTGGCATCGACCGGTCGCACGCCTTGACGCTTCTGCGGCCCGGATGGCTGACCGGTGCCGCCATCCTGATCGCGACTAGCTGCATAGTCATGGCGCTGGTCCGGCCCGCTGGGCTTGATGCTGGTGATGATGCTGGGCCAGCCGGTTCGGATGATGGTCGGGACCAGCCCGACCAGACCAGCCGTCAAGGCCTCCCGAAACCGCCCGCACCCGCAGGCGGGCAAGACCAACCAGACCAGACCGGCCGTCAAGACCAGATCCTGCCGCCGCGACGACGGATCCTGACAGGCGCACTCGCCGTGGTCGCGGGCGTACTGGGCGCCGTTTGCGTCATCTCTCAATTCACGGTCTGGCAAGGCGGCACCCCGCGCCCCCGCAACCTTTACCAGTTCACTAATCCGCCACCGGTGTCATGGGCCGAAGGCCTTGCCATCAAGGCGGCCGTACCTCAAGACGCGGCCTTTCTGGCCGATCCGTATGACCTGCGTTATGGCGTCTTACATCTGATTGGCCAGCGCACGCTCGCCGCCACCTGGAAGGGTGTGCCGATCGAGGACGCCTCTTTGGCTAAGTGGATCGGACGCCTTGAACGGTTGGGGCTGATCACGCGGGACGGCCAAAACTACTACCGCACCGGAGTCGTCTACGAAGAGCTGCCACTCGATCAGATTGTCGAAGCGGCCCAAGAGTTCGGCGCCAGTTACCTTGTGACCAGCACCGACACGCAAGCACGCTATGACGCCAGCGATTTGGTAGAACGAGTCAGTGGGACCAGCCAGTTCACTGTCTACCGGATCCGCTGAGGCGGGCGCGGCCGGGTTAGTCTTCGACGGTCTTACGGGCGCGGCGGGTTGGCGCCCGCGCCCGGCTGGGTTAGCCTTTGACGGTCTTACAGGCCCGGCAGGTTGGCCGCCCGGTCCGCAGTGGATCAGCCAGCCCGGTGCGCGGCTGACCTGCCATAATGGGCAGGTGGCTGATCCGACGAGCCTCGCCGCATTCGGCGACCTGGCGTTCCGAGAACAGTTCCGCCCCTACCAGGCCACCATTCTGCGTGACGCACCAGCCCACTTGGCGGACGGCCGAATCCACGTCGTGGCAGCACCCGGCAGTGGCAAAACGGTGCTTGGTCTTGAATTGATCCGGATGGTCTACCAACCAGCGCTCATCTTGTCGCCCACTCTGGTTGTCAGCCAGCAGTGGGCTCAACGCCTAGCCGAAATGTTCCTCCCACCTGGGGTGGAGCTGACACCGTATGTCTCACATCAGCTTGACCAACCGGCTTTGATCACGTCGATCACCTATCAGGCGTTGCATTCAGCTAGCCGGTCATCTGACCTGGCCAGCCTGCTAAACGCCCGCGGTATCAGCACGATCTGCCTGGATGAGGCTCACCACCTGCGGCGCGAATGGCATCAGTGTCTTGAGACGGTCATCAGCCAGCTTGGCTCAGCGGTTCGCATCATCGCTTTGACCGCCACGCCGCCGTATGACGCGGACGCCACCGAATGGGACCGTTACATCCGCCTGTGCGGCCCGGTCGATGAGGAGATTCCGGTGCCCCGGTTAGTGGCGGACGGCACCTTGTGTCCGCACCAGGACTACATTTATTTCACCACACCAACCAGGGACGATGCCGCCGTTATAGCCGAGCATCAAGCTAATGTCACAGCCTTCTTGTTTGAGTTAGCCAGTGGCGGTTTGGTCGCTGCCGCCATCGCCGCCGCTGCGGCGGTGGCCGCCCAGGTCAGCGCCTGGGAACAGTCCAGCTCAGAAACGTCCGGCCCAGACCCATACAACCCAGAAACATCCAGCCCAGAACCGTCCAGTCAGGCGGCCGATTACCTGTTCGAAAGGGCTGATGATCTGCTGGCTCTGATCGCCCTGGCGCGTTGGGCCAGGATCGAAGTACCAGACATTCTGTTGGCTGTTCTGGCCGCCGGACCGGCCAGAACCCGCCTTAACCTGACCATGGCTGAATCCGCCGCCAGCGTCGTAGCCGAAGGCGCCGCCCTATTCGGTCCTCTGGCTGACCAAGTCGTGGCCTTGGCCAGGCGCCACCGGGTGTTCTTCAAAGGCCGGTTCGAACTGGCCCGCAGTAGTGAGATTGAGCACACCCTGACCAACTCGCTCGGCAAACTGACAGCCGCCGGGCGGATCGCCGCGGCCGAATTGGAAAACCTCGGCCAAGACCTCCGCCTGGTAGTCCTAACGGACTACATCCGGGCCGACCACCTGCCGATAGTAGGAACAGACGTGGTCAACCCAACTAACGACGGTCCGGATCAACCGGGGGACCGCATCGTCCAAAATGAGGCCCGGCCGATCACCGCCATCGGTGCTGTGCCCATATTTGAAACGCTGCGCCGCCACCTGCCACCTGGCACGCCGATCGGCCTGCTCACCGGATCTTTGGTGCTGTGGCCAGAACGGCAAGTCGACGCTTTGATGGAGTTGGCCCGCCAAGCGGGCGAAACCGTTAGGCGATCGCCGCTCGGAACAACCGGGTATACCAGGCTGGATTTCGGCGGCTCCAACCGCACCAAGGTTGCTTTGGTGACCGAGGCGTTCCAGCGCGGCGATGTTGTCGCACTGGTTGGAACCACTGCGCTGCTCGGCGAAGGCTGGGATTCACCGTCGGTTAACTGCCTGATCATGGCTAGTTTTGTGGGCAGTTTTATGCTTTCCAACCAGATGCGTGGCCGGGCCATCCGGACGTTTCGCGCCCAACCAGATAAAACCGCCAACATTTGGCATCTGGTGGCGTTGGGACCAGCGGATTCGCCGTCCAGTTCGGCTGGGTTGGGTCAGGTAGACACGGCCCCAGGGTTGCCGTTGGCGGCCTTGCCGGACGATGGCGACCCCCGGATCCGCAGCGCCGACTTCAGGACTTTGGCCCGCCGGTTTAGGGGGTTCTTTGGACCGGCCTATTCCTCACCGGAAATCCGGACCGGGATTGGCCGGGTTGACACCATCCGGCCGCCGCTGACCCGGCCAGCCGTTCATCTCCTGAACAGTGACACGTTGCGGCGGGCAGCTGGAAGGGCCGCCATGGCTCAGGCTTGGCGTGATGGGCTGGCCGGTGGCCCGGCTGAAGTGCGTGATGTCGCGGCACTGCGGGCTGACCGGCTGCGGCCAGGTTCGGTCATCTGGTTTGATGTTTTGTCCGCATTGGTGGCTAGCCTGGTCGCTGGGTCGCTGGCCTGGCTGGTGAGCGACGTGATTCTGCCCGCACTGCGGGCTAGTGGCGGTGACCGCCCGCTTGGGGTGGCGTTGGCCATTGGCGTGGCGTTGATCGTTCTGTGGGGTCGTTTCGGTTTGCGTGCCATCCGGCGCGTCAACCGGGGCGCGTCAACTGAACGGACATTGCTGGCCTTGGCTAAGGCGGTCTGGTGGACCATGCTGGAGACCGCGGCGATCACTTCCGACGGCACTAGTGTGGCCGTGGTCAGGGATGGTCGGGGCTGGTTCGAATGTTCACTAGCTGGCGGCACACCGCGAGAAAAGGCGGCCTTCGCTGACGCCGTGGCTGAATTGGTGGCGCCGATCAGTAATCCGCGTTACGTGCTGGTGCGGCGGCGCTGGCGCTGGCGTTGGATCGGGCGGCGGCCGGAAGCTAGTCCCCGGCCATCTGGCAGGCCGCGCAGCGGTCTGACCAGCCCAAATGCGGCTGACGGGCCCAGGCCTGCGCCACGGTCAGTGGTTTCGCGGCCCGGACCTGGCTGGCTGTTGGAGGATTCATTCGCTTGCCCTGGTTTTGTTTCGACGGCCGCCACGGCCGCCATTTTTGAACGTCATGTGCGGCACTATTTGGATCGCTTTGATGTTCGCTACACTCGCAACCCGGCTGGCCGGATGTTGCTGGTGGCTTGCCGACGGCAGGCCTACGCCAACCGTTCAGTCCGCACTATTGAGCGTTTCCGCAGGTTGATGGAGGCGATCCGGCCCCGCCAGACACTCTAGGAGGCTGGCGAAAAGCTGCTTCCGGCCGGGCCGCGCGGTGTCACGCGATCGCGTGACCGACGAAGACGCGGTAGACAAGCCTGGCGCTGTGCCTAGGTGGGTGTTTGATAACACCCATCGCGGCCTAAGTTTCCGCAGGTCATCGCATCGCTGACCTGCGGAAACGCGGGAAACCGGCATAGTTTTGCGTCCTGGGAGGGTGTTGAACAACACCCTCCCAGGTCACTGGCCGACGCCTGATTCGCCCCATTTCCGCTGTTCAGGGCTCGTCTCGCGGTTCTACGGCCGGATTGTCAGATCGGCTGATCCGGCCAACGCCGTCCCCGCGGCCCCTGCGGCACTCTCGAAACTCAAAGTCCACTGGCTGTTATCAGGCAGATCATCCGGTATTGGAACCGACAAACTGGCTCCCGCAACTGAGAACCGGGGGCTGTCAGAATCCGCCCCCGGCGGATCAAAGAAAATCGTCGAATCCGGTTCAGCGGCCGGTGCCTGGCTCAGGGTCAGGGTCAACCCATCCGGATCCCAAACCAGATCACCGGGCAGGACAAGCTCAACGGTTTGCCCGACCCGCACCCCAAAGCGCGGGCTGGCGAAAACCTGCCAAAAAGTATCGGCACCGCTTCGCTTCAGGTCTCCCAGATCGACCAGTTCACCGCCCGAACCGAACTGGAAAACACATTCGACGGTTAGTTCGGCCGCGCCGAACGGACCGTCACTGGTTCGGGTGCTGAGCCTGAAATCCCCAAAGGATTCCTGACCGGTTTGATATTCCTCAATCTGGTTGGCCTTTTCCACCCACTCAGCCTCAAGATCGAAAACCGCGACACCATTGTCAGCGCCGTTCGCGGCAGCGTAGTCTAGCACTTCTGAAGGGTTCAACCAAACGTTGCGTAACGTCAAGTTGAAGCTGTCACTATCACTCAGCTCCACTAACTCTTCCGGCAAACGAACCTGGAGGCTGGCCTGGTCTAGCCCAATCACCAGGCTTTGGCCATCATCACAGCGCCACGAATCGGTCCGGCTGTGGTCAAAAGACTCATCTGAAATCGCTGGAAGTTCAAGGCGCAGAACCTGCCCGTCCGGTGCGGCCAGAACCTCCCGGCCCGGACCGTAGTCGACCGCCGGTGAGCTGGTCGCCCCAGTTGTGTCAGGCCGCGCCTCGTTTTGGCCGGTGCAACCCGCCAAAACAATTCCAGCCACAGCGGTCAGGCCAATTGACGCAAGTAGGTGACGCATTGTCCGCTCCTGCCCAGGTCATGGTTCATCCGGCGTCTTCTCGCCGTGACTGCCATGGTACTGGCCGGGGACGGTCACAAAGCGTCTGCCGGGTTGAGCGTCACCCAAGACGGTGTCCGATGCCGCCCCGACGGCATCGGACACCAGCTAATTTAGTTGCAGCCCGTCAAGTCTTACTTGTTGCGCGACTACTTCAGGAAGGTGATTTTGCCGATCAGCGGCAGTGGCTTGAACTCGCCTTTGGCGGCGTTGACGATTCCAATGATGGCGAACACCAGGAAGACAATGCCGATCAGTCCGAGCAGCAAGCTAACGATCCCAGCGCCAGCCAGGCCAGCGGCGCTGCCGGCCGAAGCCGCGGCCACAGCCCCAGCGCTGGCGATTCCGATAACAATGCCGTAGATGACGCCGTAGGCGATCTCGGCCACCAACAACACCAGGCCCTGGTTGGCGTGGTAGCGGGCAAACTTGGAATCTTTGGCGGCGATCAGCGGGATCAGCACCAGCAGGCCAATATATGCCAGCACGGCCATGACCTTGTTTTGCTGGATATCGGCCGCCGGATCAGGCTGTCCCTGAGGCGGAGATGGGTACTGACTGGACATGGAGTTCTCCTTAATGAGTTGTCTGATTGGCGGCGGCCAGCACGGGTTTGTGCCACAGCACCGGACGCCCAGCTTCCCCCAAACAGCACTATCCGGTGGCCTAACATCGCTGGCCAAAAGGGCGGGCCCGCCAGCTGCGACGGTTCGGCCGGGAAGGCCAAACGGCAGGTGCGGGCCGACCAGATGGTTGCGTAGGTTAGCCCACCTGGTGGGTTAACCTCCAATCAGCTTCGTTCGCCTTGGTGATCGTACCAGTAACTTCACTGTCAGGCTTTGAGCGCACCCCGGATGAATGGCCGACCAGCCTCCTGGCAGGACTTAACTCCGGTCAGAAGGTGAACTCGCTGTCCGCGAATGACACCTTGGTGCCTACCTCGAGCCAGGCCAGCCGGTTGGTGATAATCACAGCGAACGGCATCTGCCAGGCCACCGAGTCGGCGGCGACAACTTCGGTGAACCAGAACGTGACCGGATGTTGAGCCCCGAAATGGTGGCTGGTTGGCGGTGGTCCGCCATGCCATGATGCGGCCCGGAGCTGGGTAACAGCTTTGACCCGAACGCCGGTGTGATCCAACGCCATGAACAACCGCTGTTCCGCATCCTTGACCACCCCAGGGTTGATGGCTTCGATCTCCGGCATGCGGCGGCGGTACTTGATTTTCTGCGCCGGGATCATGACATGATCCAGCACTACAGGACCAGCGCCATTGAATTCGCTGGTCAGCTCTCCGGCTAACCTAGCCAGGCCGTACAGGTCGCTGCTGGCCAGCAACGCCGTGGGAACCTCAGCGAACCAGATCAAGCCGGTTCGCCCTCCGGGCAAGCGCACATCAGCGTTGGCGACCGCGATCTGGTCCAGCACGGCGAAGGGTCGCCTGCCGATCAGCACACTCATCCGGTAGGCACCACCGTAGTCACTGAATGTCGCCTCACGGACCGGCCGCTCAGTGGCGCCCCAATCCATCTTGCCTGTGTCGATGGTCGCGACAACCGATGGCCCCGGCTGGACCTCGACAACCGCCATGTCCGCAAGAGTGGTCGGCAACTTGCCATCGCAAATCGTTGGCAAACGCATCGTCAGGCCCAGCCGACTGGTCACGGCATCCGCTGCCAAGCGCAATGTCGGCAGGTCGATCACGCAAACCCCACCCGAAAAATCGACCTTCGGTGAGGTGAATCCGCGGTCTAGAAAAGTGGCTCCCACCTGGCCAAGGCTACCACGAGCGCCGCCTCAGAGCCGCGCCCCGGGCGTCAACCAGGTCCCCGTCAACTAATTCCCCGGAGGAATTAGTTTGCGTTTGCCTCGACGTCAAACTATCCCCGTCAACCAGGTCCCCGTCAACTAATTCCCCGGAGGAATTAGTGTCTTAACCCCACTGTGACCAGTTCCCGACCACGGCACGCGACTCCTCCAGCCCGACAGATGGCGTTGTTCAGCTCCGTCCAGTTACGCCCACTTGACATGATGGAAAGTAGGTGGTTCACTTTCCATCATAGAAACTGCGCAGTTCTCCACCACTGCCACTTCGAACCAGGCGTTGCCTGGGAGGGTGTTATCCAACACCCTCCTGGGCAAGGAGCGGCGGCGGTCAATCCCTCGAACTCTAAGGAGAACATCATGCCAATCAATCCAACTCCCGAAGAAGCCCGGTCATCACTTGAAGCCGCGGCCCAGGCCCAGGCGGGCCTACGCCAATCCACCAGTCCCCCGCGGCTCCAACTGGCGCTAGCCTCAGCCGGAGCAGGAATCGTGGTCGCCAGCCGCGGCATCCCTGATCCGCTGGCCTGGCTCCGCTGGGTGATCATCGCGATCGTGGTGATCGCCCTGCTGGCATTGATCCTGGCCAATCCATCCAAACGTGCCGTCAAACGCGGACTGAAACACGAAGCACGCGACCTGCGTTACTCAGTCGCCGCTCTGATAGCTCCGGTGGTGTTCGTCATGGGCGTGCTGGTGGCACTCGAACTAATCGCCTCCTCAGCCGCACAAGGTGCCCCCTGGTGGGCTTTCGGCATCGGCGGCCTGGCTGTCGCGGCGGTCTTCTACCCTCTGGGCCGCTGGAACTGGCGAATCCTTGGCAAGCCGCGCGATCCGGAGGTGTGATCATGGCCGCGCCCAAGTTCAACGACCAGATTCACTCCCCCGTCCGCCTGCGGATCTGTTCCACCCTGGCGGCCGTTGACGCGATCGACTTCACAGCCCTGCGGGCCGGCCTGGACGTGACGGACTCTGTTCTGAGCAAACACCTGGCCAGGCTCGAGGCGGTCGGCTTCGTGTCGATCACCAAGAAGACGGCCCCCGGCCACCTCAGGACCTGGGTCTCGCTGACACCGGTCGGGCGCCAGGTCCTGGCCGGTCACTTGGCGGCCCTCAGGGAAATCGCGGCCCAATCAGGAATGTGACAGCCCAATAAACTGGCCGTCTCCGCAGGTCAGCGCGAGGCGCCCAACAGGTCAAGGTAGATGCGTTCCGCTCCGGCCGCGAAGCTCTGATAAGACAAAGCCAGGCGGGCATCGTCAGCCTGGTCCGTCACCAGACTTAGCTCCGTATCTCCGGTGGACAAGAAAAACTGGAGCTTGACAAGGTAGTCGGCCTCATCCCGGTAGAACCATCCAGAACTGCCTTCCGGGATGAGACCCTCCAAACCAGGGTCCATCCGGCAGAGCACCGGTAAACCAGCGGCAACAGCCTCAGCATAAGTCAGGCCCTGAGCCTCACTGACCGAAGCACTGACAAACAAATCACCCAAATGGTAATAGTCCGGTACATCCTCTTGAGCGACTTCCCCGGCGAACGCCACCGAATCCTCAATCAGAAGGTCAGTTACCATCCGTTCCAGAGCCGGGCGGAACGGCCCATCCCCCACGATCAGCAAAGTCACACCAGTGGGACGGTATTTCGCGTGATAGCGGAGTAACTCTTGGACATTCTTCTCTTTGGCCAGACGCCCCACATAGAGCAAGACGCGATCACCATCAGGGATCCCCAACCGGTGCCGTAATGCCCACAGTCTGGCGGCCGGTGGTTCCGCGGCGAATCGGCTCATGTCAATACCGGTAGGCAACACATGAATTGTTTGAGTGATGCCGTATCCGTTAAGCACCGCCCGGACCTTCTCAGTTGGGGCTATGACACAGGACGCCTGATCTATCACTCGGCGCGATACCGCCTTAGCGATGATCCGTCCTAGCTTCTTGCTTGGCGAAAAGTAGTGAGTGTAAGACTCGTAAACCGTGTGGTACGTGTGGATGATCGGAACATCCAGCAGTTCCGCGATCCGCCGCGCGATCGGAAAAGTCGAAAACTCGCATTGCGTGTGCACAATGTCAGGCCGCCATTGCGCCAGGGCTCGGACGATGTTGCGTCCGTACATCATCCTCACCCTGGCCTCCGGGTAGAGCAGTCCAAACCCGGCGGACCCCACATAGGTGACGCCGCCTTCATCGAAAGAACGCATAGTCTGCGACAGTGTCAAGATGCGCACTTCGTGGCCCCGGGATTCGAGTCCTCGTTTGAGGTTCAAGACGGACATCACAACTCCGTTGATGACGGGTACGTAGAAATCGGTCGCCAGCAGGATTTTCATAAGGCAACCACGCCTAACATCTCGTAACGGCTCCGCCAGATGACTGGATTCGTGGGCATGGCTGGTTTTATGGGCATCGCTGCTTGTACGGCCGCGTCCTGCTTTGCGGGTATGGCTCGTTTCAACACCAATGCCCAAACCGACAAGGCCGTTCGGCCCGTTACCTCCACTCAGGCACCCTCCATAGACTTCCATGACCGCCGCGCCCGGCGGCCCATCCGCTACACCAACCCTAAGCGCCGTTGGCCAACTCTCGCTTAAGTTTCGGTAAACCGCACGACTCTGATAGATGATATGCCGACCCACCTTCCTCCATGGGGGGTCCTTGGCCGGACAGCAACACTGTGCGGATGGTCGGGAAGTCTGCCCAGTGGGTTTAGAACAGCCACTGGGTCGAGTTCCTGACCTGGACACCGGCATGTTCTTGGAGACAGGGGCGTCGGCGGGCGGCCGTGGGGGACGGTACCCGCCGACACCGGATCAGGTGCCTGTGGTTAGGTACCCGCTTAGGTACCTCTAGGGCGAGAGGCCGCAGGGCGCGAAACCGACACCACATCGCAGCGTTTCCGCTGGTGAGAGCTTTGCCAACAGCGGACCGCATGACGCCGGGCTAGGAGACAGATGAGAGCTTCGGCCACGGCAAAAACAGCGTCGTTGCCCAACACACCCCTAACTGACGACTGACCGCCGTTTCGAGAGCAGGTCCAGGGCCACCGCGCCAAGCAACACCAGGCCCTTAACGGACTGCTGCCAGGCGGAATCGACGTTAAGAATGGACAGACCCATGTTGAGCACACCCATCACCAACGCACCCACCATCGCACCAGAGATGCGACCAATCCCGCCGGTCACGGCGGTGCCACCAATGAAACAGGCGGCGATCGCGTCGAGTTCATAGTTTTGGCCCACCTGGGCGGTGGCGGCGCCCGCCCGGGCTGTGACAACGACCGCCGCCACAGCTGACAGCAGGCCCATGTTGACGAACAGCATGAAGTTGACTCGCCGCGTGTTAACGCCAGACAAGATGGCGGCGTTCAGGTTGCCACCAATGGCGTAAACGTGGCGCCCGAAGACTGTCCGGTTCAGCACAAAGGTGTAGATCATGATGAGCAACCCAACAATGATCAAGACGATCGGCGTCCCGCCGGCTGATAACGAAAGCAAAGCTGTCAATAGCAGGATCGCCAGCGAGATAACAACCAGTTTGATGACTAAGGCACCGGTTGGTTCTAGGGCCAGGCCGTGGCGGCGCTGTGAGGCGCGTTTACGCAGTTGGGAGAAGATCAGCCCGCCGATCGCAATCAACCCGATCAGCAATGTGACCACGTCATATCCGCCCTCGAAGAGGGCGAACCAACCCATCCCTGGCAGTGACGAGATGGACCCTTTAGGCAGGTTGACGTAACGCAGGAAGTTCGGGATGGACCCTGATGAGATGGTTTTGAAACCGTTCGGTAGCGGTGCCATCGTCACCCCGGCGATCACAATCGCTAAGCCACGGAAGATCAGCATGCCAGCTAAAGTGACAATGAAGGCTGGGATACGGACGTAGGCGACCCAGAATCCTTGCCAAGCACCGCAGATCAAACCCAGTATTAGGGCTGCTAGTACAGCTAATGGCCATGGCCAGTCCCAGTGGTACATCATCCAGCCGAGCACCCCGCCAATGAACGCCACGAGTGACCCGACTGACAGGTCGATGTGCCCGGCGACTATCACCATGACCATGCCTATCGCGAGGATCAGAACGTAAGAGTTCTGTTGGATCAGGCTCGCCATGTTGTTTGGGATTAGCAGCTTGCCGCCGGTCATCATGGCGAAGATAGCCACAATGACGGCTAAAGCCCCCATGATGCCGTATTGGCGGAGATTCTTCCCGAGGTACTCGGTCACGGCGCTCATCGGACCGCACCTTCCTGTTGTTGGGTCATTAGGGTCATCAAGGATTCTGGTGTGGCCTCGCCCCGGGGCACGTCACCCGTGATGCGGCCTTCAGATAGCGTATAGATCCGGTCGCAGATTCCGAGCAGTTCGGGTAGTTCTGAGGAAATCACTAGGACGCCTTTTCCTGAGTCGGCCAGAGTGTTGATGATGGTGTAGATCTCGTATTTCGCTCCGACGTCGATCCCGCGGGTTGGTTCATCCAGGATTAGGACGTCTGGCTCTGAATAGATCCATTTGGCGAGGACGATTTTTTGTTGGTTACCGCCGGACAGTTTTGAGGCTGGCACTTCAACCGATGGGGTCTTGATTGAGAGTTCTTGCCGGTAGCGTTCGGCTACCCCGGTTTCGGCGTTAAGTTCGATCGCACCCCACCGGGCTAGGCGGGATAGTGCGACTGAGGTGATGTTTTCTTTGACTGTTTGGATCAGGTTCAGGCCGTAGCGTTTGCGGTCTTCTGTGACGTAGGCCAGTCCGGCGGCGACGGCTTGTGAGACGGTGCGGGTTGATACTTCGGCGCCGTTTTTGTAGACCCGGCCGCTGATTCCGACACCGTAGGCCCGGCCAAAGACGCTCATCGCTAGTTCGGTCCGCCCGGCGCCCATCAGGCCAGCTAGGCCAACTATTTCGCCGCGTCGGACGGTTAGGCTGGCGCTGTCTACTACTTTGCGGGCGGAGTCGAGCGGGTGGTGTACTGTCCAGTCTTCGATGCGTAGGATTTCTTCACCGACGGCTGATGTGTGGTTCGGGTATCGGTTGTTCATTTCCCGCCCGACCATCCCTTTGATCATTATTTCTTCGGTGATTTGACCGGATGTCATGTCGAGGGTGTCGACTGTTTTGCCGTCACGGATAACGGTTGTGGTGTCAGCGACGGCGGCGATTTCTCCGAGTTTGTGGGTGATCATGATGCAGGTGATGCCTTGGGCTTTGAGTTGGCGCACCAGTTCAAGCAGGTGGGCGGAGTCGTCGTCGTTGAGGGCGGCGGTTGGTTCGTCCAGGATGAGTAGTTTGACTCGTTTGGATAGGGCTTTGGCGATTTCGACTAGTTGTTGTTTGCCGACACCAATGTCGACGATGGCGGTTTGCGGGTTTTCGGTCAGGCCGACTCGTTCCATCAGGGCGGCGGCTTGGGTTTCGGTGGTGTTCCAGTTGATGACTCCGCCTTTGGAGCGTTCGTTGCCGAGGAAAATGTTTTCGGCGATTGACAGGTATGGCGACAGGGCGAGTTCTTGGTGGATGATGACGATTCCGCGGGCTTCAGAGTCGCGGATTGATTTGAATTCGCAGCGTTCGCCTTCGAAGTAGACGTCACCTGAGTAGGACGGGTAGGGGTGGACGCCGGACAGGATTTTCATCAGCGTTGATTTGCCTGCGCCGTTTTCTCCGCAGATGGCGTGGATGGTGCCACGGCGTACCTTCAGTGAGACGTCTTCGAGGGCTTTGACGCCGGGGAAGATCATTGAGATGGCCCGCATGTCCAGGATGTAGTTGTCCTGGGTGGAGGGTTCGGTTTGGGGCATGGTGGTGGGCTTTCGGGTTTTCGGGTTGAGTTGTCAGGGCGGTGCCGGGGCGGTTAACCCCGGCACCGTTTTCCCTGGAAGGAAGTTATTTTGGCGGCCGGTACCGTCTTGTTGGACGGTGCCGCCCCGCCAGTTAGCGGCCGCCGTTGAGCCGACCCGCCCCATCTTGTTGGACGATGCCGCCCCACCGGTTAGCGGCCGCCGTCTAGCGAGCGGCCCCCAAGGTTGTGTGCCTTGGTACCGGCGCCGACCGGCCCAAGAGCCAACCCAAGAGCCAACCCAAGGGCCAACCCACCAGCGGGACCGGCCAACCCGCCCGGCGCGGCCGAGGCCGCGACCAGGCGGGCGGGTGCAAGGCCACGGTCTGGCAGCGCGGCGGGGGCCTAAGGCCCCAGCCGCGCCCGGTCAGGGGGACTACTTGATATCGTCCGCGGTGATGAAACCGGACCCGATCAGGTCTGACTCAACCTCATCCTTGGTCACCACTTGGGGCAGGTCAAGGAAGGACGGAATTACTTTGACACCGTTGTCGTAGGTTGTGGTGTCGTTAGTTGTGACGGCGCTACCTTTGACGATCTCGTCAACCATACGGGCGGCATCGTCGGCTAATTTGCGGGTGTCTTTCCAAACTGTCATGGACTGCTTGCCGTCAACGATGTTCTTGACGTTAGCTTTGTCGGCGTCCTGCCCGGTCAAGATGGGCCAGTCAACCCCAACTTGGTAACCGTTGGCTTCAAGAGCTTGCGCTATACCCATGGCGAGGGAATCGTTCGGCGAGAGCACAACGTCAACCTTTTTGTCGGTGTAGAAGGAGTTGAGCCGGTTTTCCATCTCAGCTTGGGCGGTTTCAGACTTCCAGGCTTGAATACCGATTGACTTCCAATCAGCTTTGGTGGCTGGGCCTTTACCTGACGGCACAACTAGCTGGCCGGATTCAACATAAGGCTGGAGCACGTCCCAGGCTCCACCAAAGAACAGCGAGGCGTTGTTGTCATCCGGGCTGCCCGCGAATGGTTCCAGGTTGAATGGTCCGGCGCCGCCCGCTAGGTCAAGTTTTTCCTCAATGAACTTCCCTTGCAGTTGACCGACTAGGTAGTTGTCGAAGGTGGCGTAGTAGTCAACGTCAGCGGTTTGCATGATCAGCCTGTCGTAGGCGATGACTGGAATGTTGGCGGCTTTAGCTTTTTCGAGTGTTGGGCCGAGTGATTCGCCGTCAATTGAGGCGATTACTAGGACCTTGGCGCCAGCGTTGATTTGGTTCTCGATCTGGGAGATTTGCATTTCGATTTTGTTGTCGGCGTAGTCAAGCTGTGTGGTGTAGCCCATTGATTCGAGCAGTTCCACTAGTTGGGCGCCGTCATTGTTCCAGCGTTCGAGTGATTTGGTCGGCATTGTGACACCGATCAGCACCTCGCTGGTTTGGGTGTCAGTTTCTGTGCTGCCGCCGCTGGTTGTGCCGGTGTCGCGTTCGGCGGCGCAGGCCGCCAGACCGCCGAGCAAGAGGGCCGCCCCGGCGAGGGCGGCGAGGGGCTTTACGATTGCCATGTTTGAGCCATTCCTTTCGGTCGGTTTGACGTGAGGCTGAGCGTACCCGGAGCAGGAAGTCAGAACCATCCCAGGCCGTTTAGTTGTTTTCCCCAGCGTCATCGGGGTTGTGCGGGTGATCCGTCCCAGCCGTATTCACCTCATTGTGTAGGCCCCACGGTGGGGTCCGCGCCTGGCCCGCGGGTGGCTTCCACGCGTTCAGGCTGCCCGCAACGCTAGACCCGGTTGTGTTCACTAGTCAAATCCAAGCGGGGCGTTTATCGAATTGTGACTTTGACCAGTAAAGCCAAGCTGGACGATGCCGTCCCCCAGTCCGGCCCCACCCGGCGGCCACCAGCTAAGTCAGCCTTTCGGACGGGGCCCACACCAGTTAGGCCAGCCTCCCAGATCGATCCCGCACCAACTGATGCCGCACCAGCCCATCCCGGACCGGACCGGACCCGCACAGGCCGATCCCTAAAAGGCTCCGAGGGCTGGTCTAGACTTGCCGCGTGACCACGGAGCGGCCCACCCTGGGATCACAAAGTTCCCTGCGCGAAGCCAACCGCGGGCGCATTCTGGACGCCATCAAACGGTTCGGCGCCCTGACCCAAGTTGAAATCGCCGACGCGGCGGGCCTGTCGACCGCCACAGTGTCAAACATTGTCAAGGAACTAACCGCCAACGGTGTGGTCACCACCAGCCCAGTGTCACGCTCCGGACGTCGGGCCCTGCAAGTCTCGTTAGCTAGGCGGCTTGGCCTGGTGGCGGGAGTTCATTTCGCCTCACGAACATTGCGAATCGAACTATCAGACCTGGTCGGAACGGTCATCGCGCAGCAGCACATGCCACTGCCAGCCGATCACCGGGCGGACACCGGCATGGACCGGGCGGCTTTACTGATCGCTGACCTGCTCGAATCGATTGGCGCCTCACATGAGGAACTGCGCGGTGTTGGTTTAGGCATCGCCGCACCAGTTGACCACCGTGACGGCAGTTTGCCAGTGCACGGTATCCAGCGCGGCTGGGATGAGGTTCAGATCGCCCCATCAATGGCCCGGCGCCTGGATACACCCGTTTTTGTTGACAATGACGCCAACCTGGCGGCCCTCGCCGAACGCCGTTTCGGGGCGGCGCAAGGAGCCGATGTGGCGGCCTATGTTTATGTTGGCCACGGCGTTGGGGCCGGTCTGGTGATTGACGGTCAGATCTTCCGCGGTGCGGCTGGTACGGCCGGGGAGATCGGCCACATTCGGGTGGTGGACAGTGGCGCCATCTGCCATTGCGGTAACCGTGGCTGCCTTGAAACCGTCGTCAACGCCAACGCTTTGGTCGAATCGCTCCGCGCCACCCACGGCAACCTGTCTTTACGTGATGTAGTCAACCAGTGCCTGGCTGGTGACGCTGGTTGTTCACGGGTCGTGGCCGATGCCGGCCTTTTTGTGGGCGTCGCTGTGGCGGCTTTAGCCAACGTCATCAATCCGCGCGTCGTGGTGATTGGCGGTGAACTGGCCCGTTGCGGTGACCTGCTACTTGACCCGATCCGGAACGAGGCCGGGCGGGCTGTGCTGCGCAATCCGGCGTCACCGTTGAGGATTGTTCAGGCCGCCCTCGGAGACCTTGCCCCAGTCCGTGGCGCCACCGCTCTGGCCTTGGATTCGGTCAGTTTGACGGCCGATATTACAGAGGTGAGCTATGCCAACTGACCATCGGAACCCAGCCCGAGACGCTAGTCAGAACCCAGCCTCAAGCGCGGTCCCCAGCCGGGCCTCAAACCCAGCCCGGGACACTTCGCAAAACCCGGCCCCCAGCGCGACCCAAGTAGTGGACGATTCCGACCGGGCGGCATCGTCCACTGGTCAAGTTACCAAACCCAGCAGCCCCCTGCCGCCGCCCATACTTTCGCTCCGCGGCGTCTGCAAGAAATTCGGTTCGGTGCGTGCTTTAGACCATGTCGACTTTGACATCCGGGCCCATGAAGTGGTCGCTGTGGTGGGTGACAACGCGGCCGGCAAATCAGTTCTGGCTAAAACAATCGCCGGGGTTCACCCGCCAGATTCAGGAACGATCTACTTGGATGGGCGGCCAACCTTGATCCCAACACCGGCCGCCGCCCACGAACTAGGCGTTGCGACCGTTTTCCAGGACCTGGCGTTGTGCGACAACCTGGATATTGTGGCGAACCTGTTCCTGGGGCGCGAGGCTCGGGCCTATGGCGTCATGAAAGAGGCCGCCATGGAGGACATCGCGCGGTCAGTTTTTGGGCGGATCGGCGCCCGGCTGCCTTCGGTGCGGACCAAGGTGGCGGCCTTATCTGGCGGGCAGCGCCAGTCAACGGCGGTGGCGCGGGCGCTGCTCGGGTCGCCTCGGATAGTTGTGCTCGATGAGCCGACATCCTCACTGTCCGTCACACAAACCGCTGAAGTCCTCAATCTGATTGAACATTTGCGTGACCTGGGCTACGGCGTGATGCTGATCAGCCACATTCTGGCTGATGTTCAAGCTGTGGCGGACCGACTGGTGGTGATGCGGCACGGCCGGATCAACGGTGAAGCGCCAATGGCTGACGTGTCCTACGAGGACATCATCGCCGCCATCACCGGTGTGCCGAATGATCTGACCCGGGCGACTCAGCGACGGGCCGACGCGGCCCGGGCTGGTTAGGCGGGTTGATGCGGGCTGGCTGATGCGGCCCGGCCTGGTTAGGTGGGTGTCGACAGATCGAGTTTTGATGCCGCCACGGCGGCTTCGGTCTCTATCCGGAGCGTCTCATTGATTGGGTAGTTGCCCTCAGACACCGCCAGCACATCGAGCAGCGATGCGGCCGCCAGGATGCGCCACGTGAGCGGATCAGGGCAGAAGATCCGTAGGTCCGGGCGCCATCTGGGCCAGAAGTGAGGCAGCAGCGTTTCAACTGACGGGACTGCGGCACCGCCAGCACGTCGGCGTCAACGAAGACCGAGAAGCGGGCTTCAGAAGTCATCCGCCATCCCCGCCACCGTGTCGGCGTAAACCTGCCAGCGGTAGCGTTCCAACTCGGATTCCGCGATCCGCCACCGCGAACCCCGCTTGACAGCTTTGATGGTCCCATCCTCGATCCGACGCTGAATGGTCATGCGCGAAACGTTCGCGATCTGGGCCGCCTGGCCCGGGGAAAACGTTCTCTCATCCGCGCTGACCAGGACGGTCTTACCTTCGCTCGCGGCTTTGGACACGAAGTCGAGTACGGCTCTGGCCCAATCCGACTCCCGGCTCGGGTTCAGTTTCACCGACGCGGGCGGGATCACGACGCTTTCCATGACTCAAGGTTACAACACCTGTGGGCAGTTCTGCCGCGCTTATGCCCATAACCGCCCAGAACGGCCAGACACTCGCTGGCCTCAGTGGCGCCGACATGACGAGCCCAGACTGATGGCGGAGCAAGTCAGAGTGACGCCGCGCAGCCGCTCACGGCCAGAGGCGAGTGTGCCTTACCGACCTTGGGCCAACCCCTCTGCCCAGACCCGCGCCCAGGCCCTTGCCCAGCCCCCTGGCCAGACCCGCGCCCAGTCCCCTGCCCAACCCCCTGGCCAGACCTCCGCCCAGTCCCGGTGGCACACCAGTCAGCGCCCCGGCCTGGTCTTCTGGGCCGGTCTATTGGTGCCTTCGCGCCGGTACTACACTGCTGGAGTTGCCCAGGACCGGGCGTACCCCAATAGAGAGGCTCCACAACTATGCGGATCGCCGTGATCGGTGCCGGTTATGTCGGTTTGACGCTGGCCGCTGTTCTAGCCCAACGCCATCAGGTGACGGTTTGCGACATTGACCCGACCAAAGTTGATTTGGTCAACTCGCGCCGGTCGCCGTTCTATGACGCGACTCTGGGAGATTTCCTGCAATCAGCCGAGCTTAACCTTTCGGCTACCACTTCACTGGAACAGGCTTGCCAGAACGCCAGTTATGTCATTTTGGCGACTCCAACTAATTACGATCACCAAAGTGGCAGCTTTGACACAAGTTCGCTGGAACAGGTTTTGGACGATGCCGCCCTCCAAGTCCCGCAAGCCACTTTTGTTATCAAGTCGACGGTTCCGGTTGGGTTTACTGAACGGATGCGGGCTAAGCATCCTGGCGCGGGCATTGTTTTTGTGCCGGAGTTTCTACGCGAATCACGCGCCTTGGAGGATAACTTGAGGCCTTCGCGGATTGTGGTGGGTGACCGGTCGGCGCTGGGGCAAGAGGTAGCTGATCTGCTGTCGGAGGCGGCTCTTAACGATCCTCCGGTCCTGTTGACTGGGCCGTCTGAAGCGGAGGCGGCCAAACTGTTCGCTAACACGTATTTGGCGTTGCGGGTCGCGTTTTTCAATGAACTGGACACTTACGCGGCTGTCCACGACTTGAGAACGGCGGAGATTGTGGGGGCTGTGGCGCTGGATCCTCGCATCGGTGACCATTACAACAACCCGTCGTTCGGTTATGGCGGGTACTGCTTACCGAAGGATTCACGCCAACTGCTGGCCAATTATGGGTTGTTACCGCAGAACCTGATTACCGCGATTGTTGAATCCAATAGCACGCGGATGGATTATATAGCGGCGGCTATTTTGGCCCGTACCCCGAAGAAGGTCGGTATTTACCGTCTAACCATGAAAACGGGGTCTGACAATTTCCGTGAGTCAGCCATTCTGGGGGTTATGGCCAGGCTGGCGAGGGCGGGCTTGGAGATCATCATTTACGAACCGTTGCTTGACGCGCCGTCTCTTGACGGCGCCACTGTGGTGTCTGATCTGGAAACATTCAAAGATCAGGCGGATGTCATTGTCGCTAACCGCTGGTCTGAGGAACTGACGGATGTGGCGGACAAGCTTTATACCCGGGACGTTTACCGCCGCGACTAGGAGGCTGGCGAAAGCGGCCTCCTACGTACCGATGAGGTAAGTGTCCGCCGGATAGGCCGCGGCTAGAGCTTGGTCGAATGTCGCCAGGAGCGACTGTTGGTGCGATTCGGCGTGGCGTTTGACTCTGGCGTACAGAGCCTCCGGTAGGTCAACAGTGGTTCTCACACCATGCTTCTAGCCTTGCATCATTATTGATGCGCCTCTGCATCAATCGCCCGCCCCGCCGGCTCCCAGCCTCTCCGATTTCCCCAGCGCGGGTCGGCGCCTGGTTTCATCCCTATCTCAGCCGCGGACACGCTGGTGTTCCCAAAGGAAAACACTGCGCTGCTGACCCCGAGGTGCCTCAAAGTCAAGTGCCCGCGAAACGTTCCTCGTGCCTCATAGATGAAATGCCCGCGTAACGACGGGGTCTGGACTACAGCGTCACTCGTTTTTCGTCCCTCCACGCTGGGACCCGGCCATGGGGTCTGGGCCGCAGCGTTTGACGCCCTTCGGGTCGGGCGGTTTGGGTTTGGTTTGCTCCTCCAGGCGGCGGGTCTTGGTCGGTGCCAGGCGCCGTGCGTTGTCCCTGGACCATCCGGTCACGTCGCACAACTGGGTGAGGATCTACGACTTCAGTTTCTTCGGCGCTTTGGCGTACCGGCTGGCGTACTTCTTGGTGATCCCGGCTCTTGACAGCATCGACAACCCGCTTCCCATCCGCCCACCGTGGCGGCCCTCGCCACCGGTATGGAAGAGGGGTTCGCTACGCGGGCAAAAATCCGTGAGGCACAGGCCCCTCCACGCGGGCCGTAATCATGAGTCTCGTCGGACCCTTGTCCCAAGCGCTGCACATGCTAACTTATGAGCATTGCAGTGTTGGAGCGGCGCCTGCAAATACTGATTGACCCAGAGCGCGGCGAAATGTTGGAGCGTCTAGCCAGATCCCAAGGCAAATCAGTTGCCGCGGTTGTCCGTGAGGCCGTAGATGAGAAATTGACCCGCGTTGGGTCTGGCAGGCGTGCAGCGGTGGAACGGCTATTGCGCCGCGCTGAAGCGTCGAATGAGACCCCGTCCGAAGACTGGCCTGTTATCAAGGCCAGCATCGAAAGGGAGATGTTCGGGGAGCCCGGCGCATGAGTTTGGCCGCCTTGGTTGACTCCAACATTCCCATCTACGCCTTAGGTGGCCCACACCCGGCTAAGGAGCCGTGTCTAGCTCTTCTCCGGGCGGCCGGAGCTGGCCGTCTGACTGGCGTGGCCAGCGCTGAGATGATTCGGGAGTTGATCTACCACCGGATGCGGGTGACATCGGACCGTTTAGCGGCCGTGCGGGACGGTCGGGATGTAGCCGCGGTCTTCGAGGTCATGCCTTTTGATACAGCCGTGCTTGAAGAAGCTATGCGACTGATCGAGATATCGCCCACCATCCGCGGCCGCGACGCTGTCCACGCAGCAACAGCACTGGTCTGTGGGGTAACGGTGGTGATCTCGACGGACCCGGTCTTTGCCCAGGTACCTGGTCTGAAGTGGCTTGAGCCGGCGGTCGCGGCCAGAATGATCGACGATTAACCACAGTCAGATCGACTGACGGCAAACCACCTGCTGACACCCGGCGAATCAGCCGACCCAACCATGGGCCGCGAATTCACGGCGACGCGCCCTGGCGACCACCTATTCGACGCCGTTTCGCTGACCGGGTGGTCCGCGGCGTCTTGCTCCACACCGAAAAGGCGATCCAGCACCGCAACGGCTGGCTCAGCCCGCTGCCCATCCGCGCGCTGTGGTCATCGAACCACACCTGTGGTTGTGCGGCCGCACGCTGGTTTCAATTTGCCCGATGCCGCCCCACCAGCTCCCAGCCCACCAACATGCCCAGCACCCAAGACGGACCAGGAGCGTTCCCCGAGGGTCGGCATCGTCCCGGCTCACCGCCAACCACCTGTCACCCGGCAACCGTTGGTGGTCTGCCATGGGTTAATGATGATTGGCTCACGTTTCTAGCAACCAGGTCGCTGCCCGCAGGTAAAGCGCCACCGGCCGGGCGAGGTCAGGCTATGACATTTCCTTGTTCTCCGGAGTCCGCCGGTACTCGTTGACGTACAGACCAAACCCGACGCCTACAAAGCCAATGCCTCGCAGAAGTTTCCGGAGACCTCCAGCCCCCCGGGCATAGTGATTCACCAGCGGACACGTCAGCACCGCAAGCGCACCTGCGAGCATTCGGGCAAGGCCATGCGCAACAACTACTAGTCTTCTGAGAAAACTCCCCGGTCGGCCCACACCGGTGTCCGGACGCCACAGCATCACACGGCCATGCGTTCCTCCAGTACGGATTGCCCTTCTTGCGATCCAGGTGCCTCGGCACCGCTCTAAAGGCACCGTCTCCACCACTTCCATGCCGTTGTCCCAAACGATCGTCGCTCCTGCGGTAACTAGCTGAGCCGTAAGGAAAATGTCAGAACCACCGGACTCGCTGAAGCGTTCATCGAACCGACTCACCCCAAACCTCTCCAGGGCATCCGCCTTCATGACTAGGTTATTTGTAGCGGCCTGAGGCACATGCCGTCCAGACTCGGTCTCCGGCGCTTCAAAAAAACCCCCCAACCGTGCCCAAGCTGGCGGCTCGGTCGCAAACACCGAACGAACTGGCCCCGAAACAGCATCAACGGATTCCTGGTTCGCCCAGTTCATCACGCCGTCTAGCCAATGCGGTGGCACAACTTCATCGTCGTCAACGAAACAATAGAAGTTGTAGTGCCCTGCGGCGATTCCCAATCCCCTGTTGCGGGCGGCCGCGATGCCTGGTCGCTCCTCATGAGCAACGATCAGTCTCCATCCGTCAGGTTCTGGGTAGTCGGCAAGCGCGGTGATCGCACTGCGATCTGGGTCATTATCAACGACCACTACATCAAACTTTTCGCGGGCATTCGCACGGCCAATTGACTCAAGCAAATCGAGCAACTGCCTTGGCCTGCGGTATGTCGCTACGAGTATTGCGAACGCTTTTTTCTGCCCATCTCCCTGGAGAGGCGGGCTGGATCCCAGGTCCGGGCGGCTGGTGTCACGGCGTAAAGGTGGCTGCGCATCGGCAGGCTCCGGGTCCCGCGTCATCTCTTGAGAACCGCCCGCACGATGGACCGGTAGCTTAAGTCTTTAGCCGCTTCTGGCGCGGCCTTCCGGAGCGCTGAGATAGCTACGATTTGCCGCACTAGATCCGCGGGCTCACGCACCAGCCTCAGCGCCATCGCCGATGGCCTGCTGTTACTGGCCAATCCAGCCGCTTGGCCAGCGTGTACCCGATACTTGACCGTTACCGTGGGATCAAGGTCAAGTCCGCCATGCGTGGCGGCCGCGATGGACCACCACCTGTCGTGGAGCAGTCCCCTGGGCGGGTCACCAACAGCAAGCGCAAACTCCCGACGGATCATTGATGTTGCTCCGACCGCAACCGATTGGGCCAAAATGCGTTGTATTTGGTCATGCAGCGGCAACTGATTCCAGTCCTCCCTAATACCGAACTGAGCCCATAACCGCGATCCAGTCGGCTCACTTTCGCCATCAATGATCTCCGCATCGGACGTTGTCATCAACCTGCCCGCGGAACAACTCAGGCGAGCCGTTTGGTGCTCGAGGCGGTCAGGTTCCCAGATGTCATCCTGATCGCAGAACGCGATCAAGTCCGTCCCCGGAGATGTGGCCCGCAGACCCTTAGCGAAATTGGCACCAATTCGGCCATTGACCGATCGCCCCGTGTGGGATCCCGCCGACAGGACTTTCACTTCCGCAATCTCGCGACATGTTACTTCGATGTACTCCGCACTGCCATCTGTGGACATGTCGTCCACAACCGCGATCTCCGAAGGCGTACAACTCTGCCCAACGATCGAGCCGAGTTGCTCAGGCAGGTATTTCATCCCGTTGCGGACCGCCATCACGACGGCAACTCGGCGATTGACTTGTTCGCCGTAGTTCTCCATATCCGACGGACCCATGCAAGCACCTACTTCCCAAACACAACATTCCCCGACAGTGACGCATCAGGATAGGCTAAGCCGAACTCCGTGGGCCCACTCCTGCGGTTCTTCCCGGTGGAACGAGCTACGGCTTCTACGGTTCTCCTGCCGCCCGGCTGAGTCTACGCCTAGCTTGCTGGTCAGGCGGGGCCGCCCAAAACTAGCCCGCGGAGAGCATTCCGTCGCGACGTGCTAAACATCGACCCAGTCACTGCCCGGGAACACGACCTGGCGCCAGAGGTGCCCTTGAACGCTCGCCTTGGGTTAGCTACGCTGAATCGCTTGCGGATGGTGGACCTTCTAGCTACTGACCGGAGGGAACAGTGAAAAGTGTCGAAACTGGCCAAGCAGAGCGTTGGCTGTCGTTCATGGAGCACGCGGTTGAAGTTCGGCAAGCCGCTTTCTTGAAAGACGGCCACGCGAAGGCCGGTCGGAACGGGCCATACGGTAACACCGACACGCCCGTGCGTAACACGGCTCACTGGCTCATTACATGCGACTATCTGTGGCGACAGACTGGCGAGACCGCCTACCACAAGCTTGTTCAACTGTTCGCGACCTACCTTCGGGATGAAGAACGAGGGCCATCCGGAGCCATACGATGCATGGTGGACGACCGGTTTGACCACATCAACGGGCTCATTGGTCAGGCCTGGGTGATTGAGGCACTGGCACGCGCCGCAACATCACTTTCCGATGACACATATCACCAGTCCGCCCGCGATCTATTCAACGTCCAGCTATTCGACGAAAGACGCGGCATTTGGATCCGGACTGAAATCGACGGCTCTCATCTCGGCCCAGACTGGGTGTTTAACCACCAGCTCTGGTTCGCCGCAGCAGGAAGCCAGCTTCAGGACGTGGCACCTGATCCGTCGATTGACGTCCAAATTCTCCGATTCCTGCATAGATGTCGACGTAATTTCCGCGTTCACCACTCCGGCCTTATCAGACACCGAATCGACACTGTCTTCAGCCGGGGAATAACGCCGCGCCGACGGATCGGATGTGTCGTCAAACCGCCTCTGGAATTCTTGCGGGCTCAACGGCTCCGAGCGCTGGGCCGTGAGAATCCCACCCTTCAGTTCGAGTCGGCCTACCATTGGTTCAATTTGTTGGGTTTCGCCATTCTCCACCAACGATACGCCGACCATGAGTTCTTCGACTCGCGGACATTCCTACGCGCGCTTGGCTTTGGCCTGTCCGAGCAAGTAATTGCGGACGCCTGTAACTTGCCTGGTTTTCAACACTCCGAACCGCGCACGACACACGAGTTCAACCAGTATCTTTACGGCTACAACTCTCCAGCATTTGAGTACGGTTCCATCTGTCGCCTGCTCGGCCGCGCTCCCGCCCCGGTTGAGGATTCGCTGCTCGACCTGCAATGGGATCTGACGTGCGATGAAACCTCTGGAACCTTGTCACGTTTTGCAGCGGACCCGGAAACCATGACCGCAAGAATCTACGAACTTACATACGGCCGCTAGGGCATTAGCCGGTCCGCCGCTCTCAGACCCGCTGGCTGACAGCAACAATGACACGCGGCTAGAGTGTACGGGTGTTTCGGACGGACTCGCACTAGTCAAAAGGAGAGATGCGCCGTGGACATCAGCCACCTCACCATCGGAGTGGTCGGTTTGGGCTACGTCGGCCTGCCCCTGGCGGTGGGGTTTGGCCAGAAAACCCGCGTCATCGGCTACGACACCTCGATCACAAGAGTTCACCAGTTGCACGATGGCCATGACCAAAAGCTTGAGGTCAGTGATTCAGAGTTGGCGAGTGCTACCGGGTTGCGCGTGACTTCCGACGTGGGCGAGCTAGGTCCAGCCGACATCTATATCATCACCACTCCCACACCCGTCGACGAGTACAAACGGCCAGACTTGTCGTACCTCATTTCGGCTTCCCGGACGGTTGGCAGAGTACTGTCTGCCGGAAATACCGTCATCTACGAGTCAACGGTCTACCCCGGCGCTACCGAAGAGGTTTGTGTCCCAGTCCTCGAGGAGTTTTCGGGCCTCAAATACAACGTTGGATTCTTTGTCGGGTATAGCCCCGAGAGGATTAACCCTGGCGATAAGCAACATAGATTCTCAAACACAGTCAAAGTGACGTCCGGGTCGACCCCAGAGTGCGCTGCTCTGGTTGATGGACTCTATAGGGCGGTAGTGAGCGCTGGCACATATCGCGCATCTTCGATACGCGTGGCCGAGGCTTCTAAGGTAATTGAGAACATACAGAGAGACGTCAACATCGCACTGGTGAATGAGCTGGCTCTGCTCTTCAATGAAATGGGCATCGACACAGCGGAAGTTCTAGAAGCTGCCGGAACCAAGTGGAATTTTCTGGGCTTTCGACCCGGACTCGTTGGCGGACACTGCATAGGCATCGACCCTTATTATCTGACATATAAGGCGCAGGCTGTTGGTTTCCATCCCGAAATCATCCTGGCAGGGCGAAGAATCAATGATTCCATGGGTTCATACGCCGCATCGCAACTTGTCAAGGCCATGGCAAAACGTGGTATTACCGCTACCGGTTCAAGAGTGCTTGTCCTCGGCCTGGCTTTCAAAGAAAACACTCCAGATATCCGCAACACCAAGGTATTGGACCTAGTTTCGGAGTTGACTGATTTTGGCGCGCAAGTCGACGTGCTTGACCCTTGGGTTGATCCTGCGGAAGCATTGTCAGCTTACGATTTAGACTTAGTCGATGATCCAAGAAGCGGCACTTATGATGCGATTGTCTTGGCCGTGGCGCACCGACAGTTCGCCGACTTGGGCGCAGATGGTATCCATGCGTTTGGCAAGAGACAGGGACACGTGTTTTACGACCTGAGGAGCGTGTTCCCGCGGTCAGAGTCGGAATTAAGACTCTAATGGAAGTCATCCCGATAGTCGGCCCCAGCATGGTAAACCGAACACTGCCGCATAAGCAGGTCCGGGAAACAGGAGGCGTGAACTGTGGCGACCATCGCGTGGCACATGCTGAGGGAAGGTGAGAGATGACCCAAACGAGTTCAGCTTCGAGGAGCACCCGCTCATCGCATGGTCGGCGCCAGATCGATTGGGCAGCCGCGCTTGTTGTTGTAGCCTGGGCGTATCCGGTCGTTCCGGCCGCTCTGTCACTCGTGCTTTACGGCCCAACCGTAGATCCCCTAAGGTTGGCATCCCACGCACCGTACCAGGGACGCATCTACGACTTCGCGGACCGTGGGCTGTTGGTGCTCCTTGGCTGCGTGGCTTTTGCGGCCCTGGTTCGGGGAGTCTCCCAAAAACGTCACATCCGTCCCGGTCCGGCTAGTGTGCTGTGTCTTATAGCGTTTTCTATGGCCACATCAGCGGTTTTGGGACACCCTTGGCGCGGGTTCGTTGTCCCCCTTGTCCTGGCAGCAGGTTGTCTCTTTGCTGAATTTACGCCAGTAGTGTTGCAAACTGTTGGAGCGCTTACTACCTTGACAGCCATACTGGCGCTGTTTATGGGCGCGACCGGCTCAGGTTTTGTCGATTCTTGGGCTTACGGGGCAGAGAAGGCCATTATTGGTTCGGCCGCTCTCGCAGGACCCTACGTCCATGCCAACAGCTTGGGCCTCGTTATGGCACTCGGCTTGCCATTCGTGTTGTCTATTGAACGTGGCCTCACTCGGGTGTTGTGCCTGCCATGCGTTCTATTGACCTTGATTCTGAGCGCCTCACGCACCGCCATAATCGGGGTCGCCGCAGGCGCAGTTCTTGGTCTCGCGGTCTATGGATGCAGATTGTCACGCCGTGTCAGATCCGCAGCGGTCACGTTGCTGTTCTTAATCTCAGCGACGGTCCCATTTCTAGGGTTCAGTGACGATTTTGCCGCTCGACGTGGGCTGATTTGGCGGGCATCGGTAGCTACTTATGTCAGTACACACCCTCTGTTTGGGCTCGGCACAGAGGTATACCAGAGCAACACCGGCTTACAAGCGCGGGCCCAGTATTCTGGTATTACCAGTTCACATAACTGGTTCCTAACAGAAATCTTGGTGTCAGGGCCAATTGTCGCGGTTGGGGCCGTCTTGGCTGTCAGCATCACTCTAGGTTACGCAATCCGGCTTGATCGTTACGCACCAGTGTTCGCGGCGTACGCCACGACCTTCGCCGTAAGCGCTAGCGCTGAAAGCATCAGTATTGTGCGTGATGTTTCTTGGACTGGCGGCATAGTCCTACCTCTCGTCTTTATCCTGGCAAGCACGATACATCGCGGCACCACAAGTCAGCAGGCACTTGAAGCCGACATCACTGGTCCGGCACTTGGACTGGGCCACGCCAGGAACTGGGGCTCAAGACGTGTTGCGGTCGACCAGGCGGCCTCCCCCGCGCATCTTAGCCATCTTCGGTCACGCGAGAGAACGCGTGACCGTCGGATAACAGCGACCAGGCCGTAAGAGAATGTCAGACCTGCGGGTGACTCAGCCGCGGAAGCATACGGTGTCTACGCGCCAACCTGAGAGCGCGGCTACCGCGCCTAAGGCAGACCAGATATGAATCTAGACCTTGCGAAAACCGTCGCATGAAGCGGACTGATCGGAGTCCCAAAGGGTCCATGCAGTACCAATACGCGGCGCTGTTGGGAGCCCGAGTCATCACCGGACTAATTAACGTTGTGCTGTTGATACTGGTTGCGCGGACCTCGGGAGTGTCGGTTTACGGCGCCTTGGGAGTCGCCATCGCCATACTCGGCTACGTGGCCTTGGTGTCAGATTTCGGTATGACAACGTTCATCTCGCGCGAGCGAGCACGCGGCAACGCGGGAGACGTGGCGTCGGCTTTGCGGCTCAACGCTGTAACTAGTTGCCTAATGGCTGCCGGGTCTGTTACTACCTGTGCGCTGCTTGCCGTTTTCACCCCTGTACCATGGTATTTTGCACTACTCGCACTCGGTGCCGCTCTGGAAAAGAACACTGACGCTGCGCTATCAGTATCAGTTGCCGACCGGCGGGTCTGGACCGTGCCGATATCACTCGTCCTGCGAAGGACGCTCAGCCTTGCCGGATTCTTTGTTATCGTCAGCGTTCCATCGATCAGTTCGGTGGCCGCGTACTGCCTAGCAATGCTCGTCGCCGCATTGGCCGGGCAAGTCCATGTGCGCATTGACCTGCGCGCCCATACAGTTCGCCCAGACAGCAGGCCGCCATGGCCCCAAGTCATCAGACGGCTTTGGCCCTTCGCTCTAGCGAGCCTTTCATCTGCGGTTCAAAGCCTTGACTCTGTAGCCGCTGGCGCCATGTGCGGGGCATACCAGACGGGCCTATACTCGGCTGCCATGCGCCTCGTCAGCCCCTTCTGGCTGCTTTCCAACAGTATGCGGCAGATCCTCGTCCCACATTCCGCGCGAAAGTCAGCGTCACAAGCCATGCGCCTGGCCAAGCAAGTCACTGTGTTTCATCTAGTCCTGCTGTGTGCCTGTGCCTTTGTAGCCCTATTCTCTCAAAGCCTAACGCTGCTGCTCCTAGGCACTGCCTACCAGGAGTCTGCTGGCGTTCTTGCGATTGGCTTGATAGCTTTTCCGGTCATTGCGTTGTCCTCGACTCTCGGCTCAGTTTTGCAGGGACAGAACGATTCACGATTCGTGGCGGTAAATGGTGTGGCGTTCGCTCTGGCTCTCCTAATCGCTATGCCCACCGGGGCCGCGCTGGGGGCAGGTCAAGGATTAGCGGCCGCCACCGGGCTGGTCTTCTTAGCGAAGGACATCTCACTCTGGGCAAGGATCAGACGGTTGGTTCCAGACCATCCTCAGGCACAACCTAACGAGCAGACCGACCATCCAATCGCCCGCACGAGCGGCAGCGCCAATCACTCGAATGGGCCGCACTTTACCTACTCAATAATCGTTCCCACCCACAACTCAGGTTCATACGTCGAGCGTCTCATAGCCAGTATTCCCCGGCGTAGTGACATTGAATTGATCGTGATCGACGATCACTCCGAACCAGATCAGTTCGCAATGACACGCCAGATTCTTGAGCACAGTGGCATCGCGCACTGGCGACTCCTGCCCAACAACAGGGGGCGCGGCGCTGGAGGCGCACGCAATCTAGGTGTATCCGAGGCCGGAGGTGACTGGCTCATATTCGCTGACAGCGATGACGCGTTCGCTCCCACGTTCCAAGATGCTCTCGAGCGATACGCCACAGCAGAAACCGACCTCGTGCTATTCCGCCCCGCTCCCGAGCCAACTGAGACTGGTGTCACACGCACCGCAGGATATGAGACGATCTTCGACAGGGGGGACATCCAAGAAATTGGTTACCGTTTTCCGGGAGTTGTATGGAAATGGTTCCGCCGCTCCTTGGTCATTGACCATGGCTTGGTGTTTTCTGAAACAATGCTTTCGAATGACTATCTATTTTCAGTCACGGCATTCGCCTACGCCCAGCGGCCGGTCATTGATAATGTCGCGGTGTACTACGCTTCCTCCAGGACTGGCTCACTGTCTTATCACAAGCACTCGATCGACGAACTGCTCGTACGGGTGAGGGTGCAAATAGAAGTAGCAGACTTCTTGCGGTCCCGGCTTCGCGGAAGCACTCTCCGTAAGGTCCTTCCCGCGAAAGGATCGTACTTGAAGGCCGCCCTACGAATTGCAGGCGTCAGAGGGTTCCTGCGGCTTTTTGGGGCATATTTCGGGCACGGCCTCCCCTTTAGGCACGAAATGGGACCCATGGCCATAATCCGCGTGTTTTCCCGTATCCGGCAAGGCAGCGATCTCATGGGAACCCCAGGTGGCGGCAGAAACGCGTGACTTACAACAACCATGGCCCTGAATGCAGAGGCTTCTCATGAAGAGTACTTGAGAACTAGGTCGAGCGTGTTGACGATGTTTCGCCTAGATGATGCACCAAAGACAATTGACTCAATGTTGGGCTGCTCGCAGACCCATGAGATCGCCTCGTCCGCTGGAATTGCACCTGACGCGAAAACCGACATTGCCACAGCCCGAAAAGAATGTCTTTCCAATGCGGCCTGATAAGCCTCAATGCCGCCTGACATCCTGAAGCCGATCTTGTTGATGTTGGAACAGATGATCGGATTATCTATACCAATGCCGTTGAGTCTTGCGGCCAGCATCGGGAGGTTCATCGTTATAAACCCGGGTTCGGCGCCGTACCGCTTACGGACATGCTCATCGAACACCCGGAAAGCCTCATCGAAACCCATACCCAGTAGCAGGTCGGTGACCACATTCTGGAGCCAGATGACCGGTGTCGTGGCCCCTGCGAACATCTTCATCTCGGCGTCAACCAGCAGCGTGATGACACCTTCAATGTCTTTCCGGGTGACTGACGCAACTCCCCGGAAAGCGGCGTCAAGGAAACCAGAAGCTGGCACAAATCGCCGTAACGCTCCTAACATCCCGTCTTCCGTGACAGCGTTGGCGTACTTGTGCGCGTAGGGCATGCAGGGATAGTAGACAAACTCTGGATATCGCGCGGATTCGATTTTGAAGTGCTCGACAACCTCCGCTATACGTTCGTGGGTAGTACACATGAAAGTCCTCAGACCCACGTCATAAGCCTGTTCCAGTAAGCCAGTGATCGCTTCGATCCGTTGGAACTGGATTAACTGCTCGGCGGCCTTAGCCTCGGAATGATGGTTCACGCCAAAGAACTGGTTGTCGCCAAAAACTACTCTGTCCATCATCCGTTTTCTCCTCTACCGTGGCTTCTACCCGGCCTGTACCAGCTACGGCGTGCCTTCGGCTCAAGTGGCATAGGCGAATCCGTCAATCCAAAGAAACCAGCTCGCCGGTTATCTTCCATAAGCAACTCAATGCACTGGTCAGTTACTAGAGCCGAGGCCATGTCGTTAGTGCCACCCAGGCGACCGACCTCAACGTTGGCGGCGAACTGTTCCAATTGAGCCGAATACTCTTCTCCGCGCAGGTAGAACTGAACTGGCGGCGTGAGTTCAGTAGTGTCGCGAACGTTCCAGCCACGAACATATCCCTCAGGCAACTCGGCCCCGCCCCTCAGGTATACCCGGATTTCTTGGCGGTCCGCAGTGATCCGCCCGGAGGTTCCCCACAGGCTAATTCGGGTGGTCATCTTGCGGACACTTTCATCTGACCAGTTGACCGAGAGCTGAACCGTGGCACGGTCTGGGAACAGCATTGTCGATGAGACTTCGTCATCTGTTTCATCAGAAAACACCGAATGCAGCACCGTGCCACCGACTCCATCCGGCCTTCCCAGGTACCAATTGATCAGGTTGAGAGGATGGGCCGCGTAGTCATACAGAGCTCCGCCACCTTCGTTCTTACTCGATCGCCAGGTGCCATGTTGGTGCTTCAATACAACCGGGCCGTAGGCCTCCGCTAAGCCATGTGTTACATCTCCAATGGCCCTGAGGTCCAGCAGACGCTTGACTTCCGCGAAGGTTCCAACAAACCGGTTGTGGTAGCCCACCTGGGTCACCAGACCATGTGCCTCCGCCAGAGCCACCATTTCTGTGCTCTGGGCCGCCGTAAGGCAGAAAGGCTTCTCACAGAATACCGCGATGCCGCGTTCTAGCGCCTCGCGCACCATCGGAGCATGCAGTCTTGTAGGTGTCGCAACAATTACGCCGTCGGGCGCCTGTCTGTCCAGCATTTTGGAGTAGTCACCAAATGTCTCGGTCCCGGTGTACTTACCAATCACACTGCGCAAGTATGAGGCGCTATCACAGAGTCCAACCACGTCCACGCCGTCAATCGCCCGTGCGATTGATAGGTGGGACAATCCCATCTTGCCCAGTCCGACGACTGCGATTCGTGTCACCATGACTTCCCTTCCGTATCTCGCTAACTAGGCACCTCACCTCGGGCGAGCCGAGACAACAGAGCTTCATACTTCCTGGCCACCCTCTCCCAGGTGAACTCCTCACGATAACGCGCCAAAGAAGCCTCAGACATAGCTATCAGGCGTGCCGGGTCCGGCAGTAGGCGGTCAAACTGAATGGCCGCATGGTCAGCAGTGACGAAATAGGCCGCCTCCGGCCCAGCCGTCCACCGGTTGTAGGCGTTGTTGTGGGCGAGCACTGGATTCCCGGCGGCCATTGCTTCTACCAATGACGGGTTGGTTCCACCGACTGTATGCCCATGCGCGTACAACGCCGAATGAAACCGGATCGCGCCAAGACGTTCCTGATCAAAGACCGCTCCCGGGAACACGACTTCAGCGGATGCGGCGCGCCTAACCGTGCGGTGATAGGGGTCATTACGCAAGTCGTATTCACCAATCACCACCAGCTTATATTCACGCTTACGCCGCGAAAAGCCTTCAACTAATTCCAGAACAGAATTCTCCGGTATTGCGCGACACACAACAGTGACATATTTGCCCGGTTCTAGACCTAACTCAAGAACGGGCTCCTCGGGGGCGTCTCGGACTTCATACGCACCGTAAGTAATGGTCACAATCTTGTGCTTTGGTGCCCGCCCAGCTAGATATTTCGCAATCACCGGATGATCGGCGATCAACGCGTTTCCCGCCAAAGCTGAAAATCGCTCATTGATGTAAAGGATCATCTGGCGAGTGAATCCCCACCGTGACCTTGACCATTCAATACCATCCATGTTGATAGCAAGTGGTGTCCCAAGCAGACGCTGCCAAAGATTGAATATCCCAGTGTTGTAGCCGAAAACTAGGCAGACGTCCCGGAACCGACTGGCGTGCGCCACGCATTTCGCATCAAACAGGGACGTGCCGCGCCACCCGGGTAAGTTCACCGGGATATTGATCCTCTCAAGACCGCGCCAAACGTCACTGGTAATCGCACCAGTTCCTTCTGTTTGGCAATATACGATAACTCGCCAGCCATGTTCCGCGAGATACAGCCCAACGTTTTCGGCGGCGGTCTCAAACCCACCATAGGCAGCAGGAACACCATGAGTTCCGAGAATACGGACTGTTGGCCTAGCTTGGACCATTGACTTGTTCTCCCAGGCAGGGTGCGGCTAAGCAGCGCTTTTCATCAACCACAGTGTTAGACAGTACCAGCCCAACTGATACAGGTAACCTCAGGCAATGCTTTCAAATTCAAATGGCACACCAAGGATCAATTGTTCGCCTGACGAACGATGGCGGGCAAGCCCAAACTCCAATCCGGCATGTCGAAGCCGACCGACCGCAGTTTGGCCAGTGACAAGGCACTATGGGGGGGCCGGGGAGCCGCGCCCGGCTTCCCGGCCGAATAGTCAACGGTGGTGACCGGACGGGTATCATCAGGGTCAAGCCCGCACAGTGTGAAGACCTGCCGCGCGATCTCATACCAGCTCACCACCGGACCCGCGTTGGAAACGTTGTAGACACCAGAAGGCGCCTGAACAGTCAGCAGGTGAATAGCGGCAGCCGCCAAGTCCTGAGCAAAGGTCGGCCGTCCGTCTTGATCTACCACCACATCTGGCCGTACGCCGTCGTGAGCTAAACGCACCATGGTGCGGACAAAGTTAGGACCAGAACCAATCAGCCAGCTTGTCCGCAGAATGAGGTAGTCCGGCAAACTAGAAACCAGCGTGTCACCAGCGGCTTTAGTCTGGCCGTAGACGCCGAGTGGTGAGAACGCCTCATCCTCATCATGAACTGGCTTCTGGCCATCAAACACATAATCACTTGAGACATGCACCAAGCGGATCCTGTGTTGGCGGCAAATTTCAACCAGGCGGCTCAATCCGGACACGTTCACAGCCCAGCAATCACGCCGACCGGTTGGTGTTTCCGCCAGGTCAACCGCCGTGTAAGCCGCCGCGTTGACCACTGTGTCAACACCCTCCCAGCCGAAACCATCCAGTCCGTCCGGATCTTTGAAATCGAAGTCACCCAACGTCAAGCCAGTGGCCCTGGGGCATTGGGCCATCAGTTCTTGCCCAAGCTGGCCGTCCGCACCAATCACAACCACTGCCCTAGACGGCACCGGACTAACCGTCGCCAGGAACGGATGTGAGCGGTCGGAATCAGACAATACGGCCTGATCAAGCGGCACTGGCCAGGAGATGCCCAAAGCCGGGTCACGTAAGTTCACATTGGTGTATGAGCCGCGCCCCGCCGCGCTCCAATGAGCGTTGACCAGATAGCTGTAGGCCGTGCCATCTTCCAATACCTGATAGGCGTTAGCCACCCCACGCGGCACAAACACCGCCGTCTCTGGGCCGATCTCCGCGGTTACCACCTGTCCAAAGTTCAATGATCCCTCGCGGAGATCAACCCAGGCGCCGAAAACCCGGCCGACCCCCACCGAAACCAGTTTGTCCCACGGTTCGCCGTGTACGCCACGGGTCACGCCACGGCGCGCGTTGAAGGCGATGTTTTGTTGAACCGGACCAAAATCAGGCAAGCCAAGCGCCGTCATTTTGGCTCGTTGCCAGTTCTCCTTGAACCAGCCACGGTCATCCTGATGAACCTCAAGACTGATCATGAGCAAACCTTCAATAGATGTCTTGGTCACGGCGAGTTGTCGCATCGTATTCTCCTGAGCTGTTATATGGCGCTGCCCGATCCGGCCTAGAAGCCGACGGCACCATGCCATGATAGGTCGATGCGTGGAATCATCTTGGCGGGAGGGTCAGGCACACGTCTGCACCCTGTGACAATCGCGACCAGCAAACAACTCACCCCGGTCTACGACAAACCGATGATCTACTACCCGCTGACGACTCTGATCTCAGCGGGCATCCGCGACGTGCTGGTCATAACCCTGCCTCGGGACACCGAGGCTTTCCGCAGCCTGCTGGGTGACGGTTCCCGCTTCGGCATCTCAATCAGCTACGCACCCCAACCTGAGCCGAAAGGCCTGGCCCAAGCCTTCACTATTGGAGCCAGTTTTATTGGGGATTGCCCGGTCTGTTTAGTCCTAGGTGACAACATTTTCCACGGCCCGGGACTGGGCTCTGAGTTGGATCGCTTCTCTAGTATCAGCGGTGCCGCGATCTTCGCCTATTGGGTAGCTAACCCGCAAGATTACGGAGTGGTTGAGTTCGGTGCCGATGGCTTAGCCCTGTCCCTTGAGGAAAAGCCCGCCGCTCCTAAGTCCCATTTCGCTGTACCTGGCTTGTATTTTTACGATTCACAAGTCGTGGAAATCGCCCGTGGCCTGAAGCCATCTGGCCGTGGCGAATATGAGATCACCGACATTAACCAGCATTACCTGGAGCGCGGTCGGCTCAGGGTCGAGGTTCTGCCGCGCGGCACGGCTTGGCTTGATACTGGAACCTTCGGCTCCCTCAACGACGCTTCGAATTATGTCCGCACGTTGCAGGCCCGCCAAGGTATGCAAGTTGGTTGCCCGGAGGAGGCGGCTTGGCGCCGAGGCTACTTGTCCGATTCCGACCTCTTGGTCCAAGCGAACGCCTTCGCTAAGTCGGGTTACGGCACCTACCTACGTCAACTGATCGAACAGGGCTGATCTGGCCTGAAAGATCGGCTAGCCTGGCTTGATGCGTCTATTGGTGACCGGCGGGGCCGGGTTCATCGGGTCAAACTTTGTCCACCAGGTAATCCAGCGGACCGATCACACTGTGGTAGTCCTAGACAAGCTGACTTATGCCGGAAACCGTGGTTCGCTGGATGGTTTACCAGAAGACCGCCTAACCCTAACCGAAGGCGACATTTGTGACGGCGGCTTAGTTAATGCCTTGGTCGCCGGGTGTGACGCTGTGGTGCACTTCGCGGCCGAATCACATAACGACAATTCGATCACCAACCCCGAACCGTTCATCACCACCAACCTGATGGGAACTTTCAGGATCCTTGAGGCCGTCAGACGGTACGGCAAACGCCTGCACCATATTTCAACTGATGAGGTTTACGGGGATCTTGAACTGGACAGCCCGTTGCGCTTCACGCCAACCACACCGTACAACCCGTCAAGCCCTTACAGTTCCTCTAAAGCTGGTTCTGACATGCTGGTCCGCGCCTGGGTGCGGACCTACGGCGTCAAAGCCACCATCAGTAACTGCTCCAACAACTACGGTCCTCGCCAACATGTTGAAAAGTTCATCCCCCGCCAAATCACTAACATCCTGGATGGTGCACGCCCCAGGCTTTACGGCACTGGCGCTAACACCCGCGACTGGATTCACGTTGATGACCACAACGCCGCGGTGCTGGCGATCCTTGATCACGGGAAGAACGGTCAAACATACCTCATTGGCGCTGACGGGGAACTGAGTAACCGCCAGGTAGTGGAACTGATTCTGGAGGAAATGGGTCACCCGCCGACCGCCTACGATCTGGTGGCGGACCGCCCCGGGCATGACTTGCGTTACGCCATTGACGCCTCAAAACTGCGCGAAGATTTGGGTTGGCGGCCAGTCTACCGGGATTTCAGGGCGGGGCTGCGGGCAACAATCGACTGGTACCGCACCAACGAGGCCTGGTGGCGCCCGGCTAAAGCAGCGGTTGAGGAGAAATACCGCGCCGCCGGACAGTGAGACGCCGACTATTCGTGGTTCAGTGTGGCTGGCAGTGTGTTGGGCAACACCCTGCTAGTAGGCACCATCATTGTGGAAGACAGCTCTGATGGTGCGGAAAAGCAACTGAACATCAATCAGGATGCTCCAGTTCTCCACGTAATACAGGTCCAACCGAATTGAGTCTTCCCAGCTCAGATCTGACCGGCCGGAGACTTGCCACAGGCCAGTTATTCCGGGCTTGACCAAGAAACGGCGGTCCATCTGTTCCTCTGTGTAATGCTGCACTTCCGAGCGCAGCGGGGGGCGCGGCCCCACCAGGGACATGGTGCCGGACAAGACGTTGATTAGCTGCGGTAGTTCATCAATCGACCAACGCCGCATCCAGCGCCCGAGTCTTGTTACCCGCGGATCATCCTTGATCTTGAAAAGCACCTCGTTACCGGCCGTTCTATGGTCTTCCAGACCACTCACCTGGCGGTCGGCACCGGCCACCATTGAACGGAACTTCCACATCACAAAGTCCGTACCGTGTAACCCCACGCGGGTCTGGTGATACATCGCGGGGCCAGCCGAGGTCGCCTTGACCAGGATCGCCAGGATCGCGAAAGGCAGCGACAGGACGATCAGGCCCAGGATAGACACAGTCACATCGATAGTGCGTTTTATGAATGCTCGTCCGCCGCTGAACACCGGCAAATCAACGTGAAGCAGATTCAGGCCCGCCACTGGGCGCATCGCGACCCGCGGCCCAGCCACATCTAGCATGTCTGGCGCAACCACCAGGTGTTCACTGCGCGGCCGCAGTTCCCAACTCAGGCCACGCACAAAAGCGGATTCGAGGTGTGGACTATCCACCACAATGAGTGAATCAGCCATCAGGGCGCGCATCGCTTCAACAGCATCAGCGGCCGGTACAACCGGCAAACCACGCACGACTAACTCCGTGCTGGCGGTGGTGCCCTCCGCCAGGGCGATGGCGAGCGCCGTGTAACCAGATGTGGGGGCACGGTCGAATTCAGCCAAGACACGTTCAGCGCCTTCACTAGATCCGGCAACGACCACTGCCCGCTGCGTATAAAGTCCCTGTCTGGTGCGCTTAACTACCAGCCAGGCCCGCCACAGTTTACGCGAACTGAGTATCCCCAGCAGTCCCAGCGGGAAAGCCAACAGCACATAGCCGCGAGCCATGTCCAGCTTGAGCATGGTGGCGGCGATCGCCACCAGACCCGCCCAGAAAAAGGATCCCGCCAGCACCCTCCCATACTCTGTTGTGCCTTCGCCGTATACCAGGGGGGCGCGTGCTCCGCTCGCTCCCAAAGCGATCATCCAGCCCAGCACAATTGTCAGTGAGATCCAGCTATAGCTGATCACTGCCCCGTTAGCCAGCGCTATTGTCGCTTTCATTGGAGCGCCGAACCAGATCATCTGCGCACCCCAAACCGCCCACAAGACAACCAGTAGATCGGTCAACCAAAGCCGAACCGAATAGACCCGACGCCATGAGAACGCCGCCAGCGGTGTTACCACAGGGTTAACCCAGGCCCTGTGTCTAACTACAGCCAGAGCCAAGATGGACAAAACGAGAACCGCTAGACCAAGCCCAGCCCAAACCCATATCACTGGCTCAGTCAGGACCTGGCGGAACGGCCGTGCGGTATGCGCCAGACCAGTGAACTTGCTCGATTTGAAGAACGGCAACCGGTCTGGCACCGTCATTGCTCCCACCATCACGAGGCACAGAAGCGAGGCCAGAACGTAGTAAATCTGGGCTATAGGCACTCCGGGTTGGCGTACCTTGCCGTCAGCCGCCACAACTGGTAGCAAACCATCTGGCGTTAGCCCCAATGCCGCCAACCCTTCCGGCAACGCTTCGGCCGACTCTACCCGCTGCCCGGCCGCCTGACCGGCAGGTGCTGGGCGCGCGTCATCGCTCTGTTCGGTCTTGACATCGCAATCCTTGGGGGATGCAGGCATCCTAGGGAATCTCCCTTCGGTACAAGGCGGGGCAACCGGCATCCATCGTAGCTCCCCCCAGACGCCGCTAGAAGGCTAACTAGGTGATCTTGCCTAAACACGTTCGCCAAGGACAGGTGTATGGTGTGCTGGCAAGGAAGTGCGACCCCTCTGTCGGCGTGATCTAAACAACCACAACCGTAGAGGTGTTGCACTTCTGATCGGAAGACAGGGAACCCGCGGAACCTTAGGCCGTGTGGGAGACTTGGAACCCTAATCGTCCCTTCCACCCCGACTTGTAGACAAGGACCGCTGTGGCGCTGTCAACGGAGGACCTGTTCGCAGCGGCCGAGGATCCAACGACACCAGCCGAACGCTTGGTGGCGCTGGCCTCCAACGAGGACCCAAACTTACGCAGGTCAGTCCTCAGCAACCCAAATGTCCCTGCTGACGCCCTTCGGATCCTGGCTGGCGACGGTTGGGAAAGCGTCCGCTCGGCGGTGGCCGGGAATCAAGCCACCCCACCAGACACACTGGCGTATATGGCTGGTGACAGCTCGAAGAAGGTTCGCGCGGCGGTGGCCGGGAATCAAACCACCCCACCAGACACTCTGGCGTATTTGACCGGCGACAGCTCAAAGAGGGTTCGCGCGGCAGCCGCCGCGAACCCAGCGACTCTGCCTGACAGACTCACATCGCTGGCCAGAGACGAATCTGAGGCAGTCCGCGCGGCGGCGGCTAAGAACACAGCGACTCCGTCTGGCGCGTTGACACACCTGGCCCGTGACACCACGGCAAGTGTCCGTGCCGCGGTAGCCGCGAACCCAGCGACGCCGTCCAGTGCATTGACAGACCTGGCCGTTGATGGCTCGCAGACAGTCCGGACCGCAGCGGCCGAAAACCCGACCACTCCACCCGGAATACTGATCTCCCTCGCCAGAGACGAATCAGGCTTAGTCCGCGCCGGGGTGGCGGCCAACCCGGCTACCCCGCCCGCGATACTGACATCTCTTGCCAGGGATGATTCTGCTGTTGTCCGTGCCGGGGTGGCCGAAAACCCTGCAACTCCTAGCGGTGCGAAAACCAAAGTGGTGGTTGCCGGGAATCCGGCCACCCCGCAGGCCACTCTGGCACAACTGGCCAGCGACTCCTCAGATTGGGTCCGCATGGAAGTAGCCCGGAATCCGACCACCCCACCCAGCACGCTGGTCCACCTGGCCAGGGATACTTCCGATTGGATCCGCCGGGCTGTCGCCCGGAATCCATCCACACCACCGAGCACATTGGCAGAGCTGATGCGCGATGTCTCACAGGATGTGCGCCGGGCGGCGAGCGGCCATCCAGCTGCCCGACAGCAGCTGTCTTGATACACCTGGTCACACGGTTGACGTGGGCCAGGCCCAGCCGGTCTCGTTACGCCCGTTCAACGAGTGGCGGCTAACCCAACGGCCGCAACGAACCAGCGGGGACGGCATCGTCCATCCACCCCCTGGCCCCTCGCTGGCCCACGCCGCCACAAGCCCCTAACCCAAGCCCCCTCTGGCCCAGGACGCTGGTCCCAGGCCACTGGCTGGACCGTTAGGCTTGTCGGGCTATGCCGCCGCTGCTCACCTTCCGCACCCAACTGGTCCGCCACCCCACCGGTCTGCTGGCCGCCGCGGCCGGGCCCGAACCGCTGGTCTGGTTACGGCGCGGGCAAGGCTTCGCCGCCTCCGGGCAGGCCGCCCGTTACGAAACCGCCGGCCCTGGCCGTTTCCGACGAGCCCAAGACTGGTGGGACGGCATAATCGCGCGCAGCCAAATCGAAGGACCCAGCCTGGTGCCCGGTATGGGGCCGCTCGCCCTGGGTAGTTTCAGCTTCTCCGACACATCCTCCGAGCCGTCGCTCCTGATTGTTCCGCGCCTGGTCGTGGCCCGTTTTCGCGGCCACGAATGGGTTACCAGCGCCGCCCCGCCCGGTCAGGCTCATCCCACGTTGGAAAGCCTTTTGCCCGATGCCGACCCCCCAGCCCCGTTGCCACACTTGACCCAGCGGCCCGGCCCGGTCCCAGCCGATGACTGGCCGGGCGTGGTCCGCCAAGCGGTTCAGCTAATCGCCGCCGGTTCGATCGACAAAGTTGTCTTGGCCCGCTCGGTGGTGGCTGAATCGACCGGTGGGCTAATTGATCCGCGGATCATTTTGGCGCGGCTAGCTGAACGCTACCGCGACACTTGGACGTTCGCTGTTGACGGGTTGATTGGCGCCACACCTGAACTGCTGGCCCGCTCTGTTCGTGGTTTGGTGACGTCACGCGTGCTGGCTGGCACGATCCGGCGGGAAGGCTCTGACCAGGCTGATTTGGCTCACGCTGGGGCGCTGGCGCGCAGCTCTAAGGACCTCGAAGAACATGAGATCGCTGTTGCTTCAGTGGTCAGCGCGCTTGAACCGCTAACTGAGGAACTGTCCGTCCCTGACGGGCCGTCGGTGCTTCATCTGCCTAATGTGATGCATTTGGCGACCGAGGTGGTAGGCGATTTGCGGCGTTCTGAATCTGGTGCTTTACCAGGTGTTTTGTCACTAGTTGAGGCGCTCCATCCGAGCGCCGCGGTTTGTGGTACGCCACGTCCGGCGGCGCTGGGGGTGATCGAACGGCTTGAAGGCTTGGACCGTGGGCGTTACGCCGGCCCGGTCGGCTGGGTTGACCAGAACGGGGACGGCGAATGGGGTTTAGCACTGCGCTGCGCCCAGCTTTCTTCTGACCGCCGGGCGGCCCGCCTTTGGGCCGGTGGCGGCATTGTGGCCGCCTCCGACCCGTCAGCCGAACTGGCTGAGACTGAAGCCAAACTCTTGCCTATGCGTCAGGCTTTAGGCCTGGCTTAGGGACTGGCTTAGTCAGCCCGCTCCGCCAAAGTCGCTTTGACCTCGGTCGCTTGGCCGTCCCGGACAACAGTTAGCGAAACCTCATCACCGGGACGCATTGACCGGATGCGGGCCGTCAGTGACGTCATCCCGGTGATCGGTGTGCCATCAACCGCCACAACCACATCCCCGATTCGCAGCCCGGCGGCGGCCGCCGCCGTATCCGACACAACCTCAATGATGTTCGCCCCGGCCCGGGTTACTCCTTCAACCTCAACGGTGGTGTCCTCGGTGCTGACACCAAGGAACGGATGAATCGCCTGGCCTGTCTCAATTAGTTGCATCGCTACATCGGCCACCAAGTTGACTGGTATAGCGAAGGCCAAACCGATGCTCCCAGCTTGGCCAGTCAACGATGGGAAAGCCGCGATTGATGTGTTAATCCCGATCACTTGGCCTTTGGAATTGAACAGCGGCCCGCCCGAGTTCCCCGGGTTGACCGCCGCATCAACTTGGATGGCGTTGGTCACAACTAGTGTCCTACCCGCTGCCGCACCCGAGGCCTCGGTTGTCACCGGCCGGTTCAAGGCTGAAACAATCCCTGTGGTCACAGTGTTGTCCAGGCCGAGCGGGTTACCAACCGCCATCACTGGTTCACCCACCACCACAGCGCCGGAGTCACCTAACTGGGCTTCAGCCAAATCTGATGGCGGGTTAACTAGTTTGACGACAGCTAAATCGGTTGACGCGTCAGTGCCGAGGGTTTCACCGGTGTAAATCCGCCCGTCGCTGAGGATCACTTGAATGTCCGTGGCGTCGGCCACAACGTGGTTGTTGGTCACCACGTGACCTAGTTCTGAGTTGATGATCACGCCTGATCCTTCAGCCATGCCGTCATCGACTTTGATCGCGACAACTGTAGGTTGAACCGCGGCCGCCACCAGGTTCCACTGCGGGCTGCCGCCATCGTAAGCATCGGCTGGTACTTCTGGCTGGTTCTTGCCTGATGTCAGGCCGGTCAGGTCGGTTACTGGTGCACCGTCGGTCGAACTTGTGCCACCTTTGTCCCCCGGTGACCGCAGTCCGAGCAGCCCGTAGGTCAGGCCAACCGTCAGGGCGGTCGCCACCAGCGCCGCGATCAGTGAGATGGCCCAGGCACCGGCCCGGGTGACGTTTTTCTTGGGTTGTTTGTTGCTTGTGTCGGGTTGGTCTGGCCGGGTCGGCGCCGGGCCGGGCGGTGTTGTGCCCGGTCCGCCTGGTAGGCCCCGTCCGCCCGGTCCGCCCGGTCCGCCCGGTAGGCCAGGTCCGCCCGGTAGGCCAGGCGGGTAAGCGCCGACCGGCCCGCCCAGGGCGTAGGCCGGCGTCTGATAGGGCGATGCCGTCCGTGCGGCTACAGGCGGATTGTTTGAGGCTGCCACTGGCCCGGGTTGTGGCTGGCCTGATGCCCGCCAAGCTAGCGCTTCACGTGCCGCTGGCGTCCCCACCTGGCCAGCCGCCGTTGGCACTTGCCCACCTGGCGGGAACGGCCCAGCGGGCGGGAACTGCCCAGTGGGTGGCTGACCTGACCCGGTCGGCGGGAATGGCCCCGCTGCCGTTGACGCTTGCCCAGCGGGCGGGAACGGCCCAGCCGCGGTTGGCGCTTGCCCAGCGGACGCCGCTCCAGGCGGAGGCACCGAACCAGCCGCCCCGGTCGGCTCGCTTCTCGGCCGACCTGCCGCTACCTGTCCACCCCACTGTCCCCATGATTCAGTGCTAGTCGGCCCAGGCGCATCCCCGGCCCGCTCAGCTGGCCAGGTGCCTGGGCCTTCGACTAACCGCTCAACGGCTGGCTCCGGCGGTGGGCTGGTCTGTTCGGTTGGCCGCCAGACCGGTGGTGGCAGTGGTTCTGCCGGTTCGGGAGTGGCCGGTGGATTCGTTTGGTCGGTCATGGTGTCCTTCTTCCATTGAGTCTCGCCGATCCATCAAAGAGCATTGTCCTGGGAGAATCTTCATCAATTCCTGCGAACATGCTGTGGAACTGAGGGTTTTGTCTCGAAAGTTCAACCGCTTGGAGTTCTCCCGCTTGGCGCTGCCATCTGGCCAGCCTGACTTCAACCAGACTGATACCAGGTGGCGGGCTGTCTAGTGTGGCCCGCAGTTCTTCAGCGCTACTGGTCCGGTAGTAACTCGCCCCGTAGGCCGCGGCTAAGTGTTCCAAGTCAATCGTTACCGGGGTGGTGAAGAAACGTTCAAAGGCTGGTTCCAAGCCCGGGCCGGACGGCTCCAGGCTCTCAAATATCCCACCACCACCATCGACTAAGGCGATCACCTGCAGATTTGCCTTGCGCTCGAGTGTTGGCAGGAGCAGCGCGCCTGAATCGTGCGCCAATGCCAGATCGCCCAACAGGACGCGGGTCGGGCCTTCCTCGGCATTGGCTAGGTGCAGTCCAGTGGCGAAGCTGATGGTCCCGTCAATTCCGGCCGCTCCGCGTAAGGCGGCGACCGCCTGGTTAGGCCTTGTCGGCGGCGGCACCAAGTCAAGATCACGGATCGCACTGGAAGACCCAACCACCAACCCGCCTCCGACCCGCCCGGCGATCATCCCGGCCGGTCCGCCACCAGTCCGGTCAGCTCCACCCCGTCCGGTACTTCCAGCTAGATCTGGCCAGCCTTGCGGCAGCGCCGCCCGGACGGCCAGCCATGCCACAGCCGGTCCATTCGGGAACGGCTGCGACACTAGGTGTCGGCACAAGTCAGAGCCGAGCGCGAGCCAATCATTCAACCAAGCTTGCTCCACCGGCCCTCCTGGCTGATCAGCCAGAGGCTTACCATCCCCGGCCGTCAGGCCGGGCCCACAGTCGGCTGCGCCAACCGCGGCCACAGCGACCGAGCCAACCACCAGACCCGAGCGGGGCCCAAGATCAAACCAAGCTCCGCCACCCGGATGCACCACAATCGATTCGATCCGGGGGTCTGAAATCAGCCGCGTAATCGGACGGCTCAGGACTGGCCGTCCAAAGATCACCAAACGTTCAACCCGGTGACCGATCACGTCAGCCACCAACCGCCCGGCTGGCACCGCGTTAGGTCCACCCCAAGAACCAGAGACCGGCTCAGCGATCAGCGGCCAGCCGGCCGCTTCCGCCAAGGCGGCCGCGGCCGGGCCCGCGCCGAAGCCCGCCAAAACCAGAGTCAACCGACCATGTTCCAACACCACCGGCAAGAACTGGCCTGACGAGCCATCCGGCGGCCCAGGCCGCCGGATGGTCGGTGGCGTCAGCGCCGCCTCCCGCAGCCGCGTTCGTGGCGCTGCCTCCGCCCTCCTGGCCCGGATCATTTGATCCGGCCAGTCGGACGGCACCAACGGCTCCCGGAACTGGATATTGATATGGGCCGGGCCCGGCACACCGGACAGTTTCCCGGCCGCCGCTTGGGCCGCCGCCAAACCGGCCGCCCTGGCCGCCTGATCATCCAAACCAGCCGGCAGCGTCTGGTACCAGACCGGCGCGGCACCAAACAAGCCACGCTGATCAGTTGTCTGATTGGCACCAACCTGATGTAACTCCGCTGGGCGGTCAGCACTGATCACAATCAACGCCCGGCGCGATTCGGCCGCCTCGACCACAGCCGGATGCAGGTTCGCGACCGCCGTGCCTGACGTGGTGGCCACCCCGGCCATCAGCCCCGCCGATGACGCCGCTGACCCAAACACTGACGTTTCTCGAGGTGACAGGCCTAATGGAGGGTCGGCATCGTCCAATCGAAAAACACCCGAACCGTCCTGGACGGCCTGACCAACCCCAACCGACCAGCCCAAAGCCAGAAAACCAGCGACACGCTCGTCCGTCCGGACAGTCAGGGTCAGCTCACCCCGAGCCTCCGACTCAACCGCCGCGTAAACCAACGGCGCGTTCCGAGAACCAGGCGCCAACACCAGATGACGCAAACCACCCTCAACCAAGCCAGCCAGAAGCGCCCGCGCCGCGGCCACCGAAGCACTAACCGGCGGACCAGTCAAAGCCCCACACCCGGACGGGCAGCCAAACGGCGCACCTGGTCAAGCCTCCGCTGCCAAGCCTGACTGACCTCCGGACTGGCCTGCCACTGCCGCAACAAGGCGGCATCCGGCGCGACCCGGCGCAACTCCAACATCCCGCCAGACGGCCACAAGCCATGACGCACCAGATCGCCACCAAGCAAAGACCGCGTACCCAGACCACAGGCATAATCCAGACGCGGCAAAGCGGCCGCCAAAGCTAACCCCATGGCCAAGCCGATCGATGTTTCAACCGCTGAAGACACCACCACAGGCAAGTCAAGCTCCTCCGCCAAACGCAAACAAGCCCGCACCCCGCCAAGTGGCTGAACCTTCAACACCACCAAATCAGCCGCCTCAAGACGCTTCACCTCAAGAGGATCCAGCGCCCGCCGGATCGATTCGTCAGCCGCGATCGGCACCACCGCCTGGCGGCGGACCTGAGCTAATTCGGCGGCCGTAGCGCAAGGCTGTTCAACATATTCCAGGCCCGCGGCGGCCCTCGCCAGCAACACAATCCGGTCCACCGCCGTGTCGACATCCCAAGCTCCGTTAGCGTCAATCCTGATCCGGCCAGTCGGGCCCAACACCGCCCGCACTGCCGCCACCCGGTCAGCCTCATCAGCGCTGCTCTGGCCTGGTTCGGCCACTTTGACCTTGACGGTGGTGGCGCCACACCAACTGGCCGCCAACTCTTCAACAGTGCTGGCTGGCACAGCTGGGACAGTCGCATTGACTGGGATCGCCGCCCGGTGCGGCGCTGGGAAACCCTCCTCGGCGGCCTCCTCCGCCGCCCGCCACCAGGCCACGGCCTCATCCGCGGGGTAATCGCCGAACGGGCTGAATTCGGCCCAGCCGGCGTCACCCTGAAAGACAACACCGCGACGGCGCTCAGTGCCACGGAAGCGGTGTGTCATCGGAATGTCAAAAACCGTGGCCACAATCTCCAGCCTATTGTTCCGTGGCCCGGCGGGCGCCGCGCCGCGCCGCGCCTGGGGCGCCTGGGTGGCTGGGTGGCTGGGTGGCTGGGCGGCTGGGTGGCTGGGGCTGGACGGGTTGAGGCTGGACCCCCGGCCTCCAGGATCCCCAGCTAATTGTTCTCGGTAGCGAACTCGCGCACCATGCGCCAGTTCTCCCAGATTGACGCGTCGCCGATCACTTCCCATTCCTCAACTAAGGCGGGACCTTCAGCCGGGGCCAGCCGGTAATAGTAGGGCCGCGCGATGTCACGGTCCTCTGGGACATTGAACAGGTTGACGGCCCCCTCAGCCGAATCTAAACCAGCGTTATTCAGGATCGCTGTCCTGACGTTAGCGAAGGTGACCTGAGCCATCGAATGGGCTAGCGGCGTACTGGAATCCCCTGGCAGTTTGACGAACAACCCAGTCCTCGCGGGTGAGTTCAACGGGATTCGGTTCAGTTCCCCGCCAGGTTCCACTGTGAAATTGCCGTGATCACCAACTATGACCACGGTGGCGTTGTCATAAAGCCCGTAGCGGCGCAGTTCATCAAGATATGCGAACACTACTTTGAAGGCACCAATGGTTTGGTCGACTTGATTACCTTCCGCACCTGGCGCCAACGGCTGGGCGTTCCGGTCCATGACGTATTCCGGATGTGAACCGTTCAGATGAATGAAGGAGAACCGTGGCGGCCCGTCGGTCACTACTAGTCCGTCCTTGGCTGACCGGTAGAGAGCTATATCGTCTGTGACGTAAGGGGCTGGGCCGTCCTCCACCTGGACAGCCCGGTCAAAGGCTGACCCATCAGACCAGAAACTGGGTTTGACCAGCGACGGAGCGTAACGCAAGGCCGATAACCGGATCATCCCTTCGATCATCGCCGCCTGGTCGATGCTCTGGTGGGCTCCGGCCACGTTGTCCGCCACCGCTTCGATGTCTTGTGGCACCGCGAACGAATAGCGGTTGGTGGCGTAGATGTTGGTTGAATAGCCGGCCTGACGTAGCTGGTGCAAAAGGTCGCTCTGTTGATAGGCGTCATGGGTGAACCGCGCCCAGCTGTTGTCAAAGAAATAGTCTTGTCCGGTCAGCAGGTTAATGGCCGATGGCTGTGTCTTGGAGAACCGCGAAACGTAGTTTTCGAACTCTGTGAAACCGGTCAGGTTGGATGCCAGCAAGTCTGGTTCAGCCGCCTGGACCGCCTCAACGTTGCGTTGGTCAAGCATGTCGAGCACAAAAATGTAGATGTTTCCGGCCGGTGATACGTCGGTGATTCCTTCAATTGAAACGACTTTGTCCGCGCTGACTGGGTGGGGCGGCTGGCCGGCCGACGCACTAAATCCTTCCGTCAACCCGATCAGGCACATGGCGCTGACAAGGGCCGGCACGGCCCAAATCAGCCCCAACCAAAGGCGTTTACTGACTAGCCGGATCACCAATGGCGCCAACAGAATGCCAGCCCAAGCGGCCGTGTTGAGCAGTGTTTGGCGCATGTAGCTTTCCCACCGGATAGTTGTACCGGCCAGTTCTCCCAGGTCCATGCCCAGCAGGTTGGCTTGCATCCAGGCGGCCGCGCCCAGGCCCGCAACCAGCGAGACCGCCACGTCGAAGACTCGTCCGCGCAGCACGCTGAGTAGCAGTGTGCCGGCCGCCCAGACCGCGGCTCCTACTATCAGGGTTGGCCGGAGCAGGTCAGATAAAGCGAACGGCAGCTCACCAGCGTTAAGCCGCCAAAGGTCCAGCACACCAAAGACAATTAGTAAGGACGATGCCGCCGCCACGGCATTAGCGGACATGGCAGCTCTGAGCCACCATGGGCGAGCATCCCCAAACAGGAAACGCCATTTGGGGACAGTTAAGTCCCGGCCGCCCGTTGCCTTGACTTGGCTAGAACCGGCCGGGCCGTCTATTGGCTCGACCCTGGCCACAGACGAGCCACCCACCAGGGGCCATAATCAGGCACATCACTAATGAACGCGCTGGCCCACTGGCCAAACAGCGGATCACCAGTGATCGCTTCAAGTAACTCAGCCTGCGCGATGTGGATCCGGTGGTAGCTGCCATGCTGCCATTCGCCGTCAACGCAACGCTCAGTTTCGGCGCAATAGACCGATAGTTCTCCCGGCACCCGGATGACCGGCAGCGAATATAACGCGGTGGTCGCCCCGGCATCGAACAGTTGGGCGGCCCGCTGATCGGCTGTCATCAAGGCATATTCGTAGATCCCGATCAACGCGAAGATGTGGCCGTTGACAACTTCGAAAGGATCCGGGTCAACGTATTCCTCAAACCAGGCGAAACCATCAACGATGTTTGTCGCCCAAGGTTGGCTGGCGCTGACCGGCTGCAGGAAGGACTCAAAAGTGTGGTCAGCCGCTTCACGCCATTGCGGCTCATCTGGGAACTCTTGAGCTAGTTGAGTGAAAATAGATAACGCTTCACCTTGAGCCATCGCCGAATACCAAGGCGGCTGGAAGTTGAACTCTGGCGGTTCCAGGTTGACCCATTCGTACGAGTACGGGAAATAGTAGGCGCCATCGGATTCGGTTTTAGCGTCAAGTACTTTCTGAGCTGATGCCCGCGCTAAGTCAAGCCACAAGTCATTGCCTGTCAAGTAATACTGTGTGTGCGCCGCGATGGCCCATTGCGTAATTGTCACCGGCTGGTAAAGCGGTTCGTTGGTTTCCGGGTCGCGGTAGACCAGGCCGCCGTCGGCGTCCAGCTCAATGCTCCGGCCCATCGCTTCGCTTCTGGTGATGAACGGTAAGTCAACTGGTCGCGCTGTGTAGCCTGACATCCGGTAACCCGTCTCCTGGTTGATTGGCGGCGGCGGCGGCATTGACGGGTCTGGCAGTGGTTCGGCTTGTGATTGGGTCGCACCCGGCTGACCGCTTTCGCTAGCATCTGGCGTGGCTTGTTCGTCTGATTGGAAATACTTCCGGATATCGAGACCGCCCGGCTTACCCACCCAGTAGCCGAAGCCCGCGCTCAAACCCATCGCTACCACCATCACCGCGCAGGCCGCCACTATCCTCCAGGCTTTGCCCCTTTTCACGATTGCCCAGCATAACAGCCTCATCAGGCAACTTCCGGGCGGTCACGTTGGTCTGCCAGGCGGGTTCGCCTAACCGTCAATTCGCCCGGCGTATTAGCGGCGCCAGGCAAGAGCCCAGGCGTGGTTCCATGGGTCGCGGCCAACCTCCTGTCCGATCACTACAACCGCACCCGGACCCGCTACTACGCCCGCCTGGACAAACTACGTTCACGAACAGTTGCGTGATGAGCCCTCTGGCCCGGCCAAGGAGCGGCGGCGCGAACTGGTGTTGGCCCTGCCAATCGATCGGCCTGTCCCTAAACTAGACATCCGGCGGTTAACCCCAGAGTTCGCGGAGAAATACGCCCGGCACGAGGACCGGATGATCCAGCGGGACCTGAATGCCCTGCGCGACCGGGGCCTCATAGCCCAGGTTCCCGGCGGCTACATCGCCCGTGCCCACATCATGAACGCTTTCATGCCGCTGCCATATTCTCCGGCGGACGATGCCGCCCTCCCGGCTCACGCTGTCCACCTCAGTTTGGCGGACGGCATCGTCCAACCTCCGCTGACTGACCAAACTGTCCGCGAACTCCCAGTCCGAATCTCTGCGAAGCCCCAGCTGGAATCTCTGCAAAGTCCCAGTTAGAATTCGAGAATGAACCGCGCGTACTACCCGCGCCTAGCGGACGGCGAATTGGAGTCACGGCTGAAACGCATTGGGGCGGTCCTAATCGAGGGACCCAAGGGATGCGGCAAGACGGAAACCGCCAGCCGTCAGGCAGGCTCGCAGATCCGGCTTGACACCGACCCGGCCCTCTTGGAGACCGCACTGGCGGCTCCCTTCAACGTCCTGGCAGGCCCAACTCCGCGGCTTGTGGACGAATGGCAACTAGCTCCCGGGCTGTGGAACGCCGTCCGACGCGAAGTGGACGCGCGCCAGCTTGACGGCCAGTTCATCCTCACCGGATCGGCCACACCGCACGATGATTCCACCAGGCATTCTGGCGCGGGACGTTTCAGCCGTCTGCGGATGCGCACCATGACCCTGGCTGAATCAGACCTGTCCACCAAAAGCATTCCTCTGCGCGGCGTATTGGCCGGTGAACCCGTCACCGAGGGCCGCGGACAGCTAAGCCTCAACGATCTGATCGATGAAGCCTGTCACGGAGGATGGCCCGGTGATCGCGCCCGCCCAACTAGCGCCGCGATGGAGAACGTCGCCGACTACGTTGAGGAAATCGCTTTCGACATCCGTCTGACCGACGCCATTAGACGAGACTCCACCCGTGTCAGGGCCGTCATGCGCGCCATCGCCAGAAACACCGCCAGCGAAGCCACCCTGGTGACACTGGCGAAAGACACCTTAGCCAACGGCGTCCCCCTAAATGACGACACGGCTGGCCTGTACCTGGGCGCGCTAGAACGGTTGATGGTCTATGAACCGGTCCCAGCCTGGTCACCAGCGTTGCGTTCAAGAACCCGCGTCCGCACCAGACCTAAACACCATTTCACTGACCCCGCAATGAGCGTTGCGCTGCTCGGCGCGACACCGGCCGCGCTACGACTCGACATCAGGACTTTCGGTTTCATTTTCGAGTCCCTCGCTGTCAGGGACCTGCGTGCCTACAGCGCGCCTCTGGGAGGCGCTGTGTTCCATTACCGGGACCAGTCCGGGCTCGAGGTCGACGCGATTGTTCAAACAAGCAACGCCTGGGCGGCCTTCGAGATCAAACTTGGAACCTCCACCGGCGCCATCGATAAAGCCGCGGCCAGCCTCCTCGCCTTCAACGCCCGAATCGACACTCAAAGCAGCGGTCGGCCAGCGGCGTTAGCCGTCATCACAGCCACAGGCTTCGCGTACACCCGGCCCGACGGTGTCGCCGTGATCCCGCTCAGCGCTCTCACCTGACACCACAATCAGCCCCCGGCCCGCACATCAAATGGCCTGGCGTACCCGGGGAGAGTCCACTCGTTGAAGTCGCCTCCCAGCCCGCACACTAGATGGACGATGCCGCCCTCCCGGCTCGCGTTATCTACCTCGGTTTGGCGGACGGCATCGCCCAACCCCCGCTCACCTGCCCAACTCTGCTCACAACACTTTGGCGGACGGCAGCGTATGCGGGGATGGGCATCATGGCCTCCATTCAGGTTCGGCCTTGGCGAGCGCGTCCATCAACGCGGCGGCCTGGGCGGGGTAGCGGCCGGGCAAAGTGAGCAGGTCCGCCAGCACCACGGGTAGGGGCGCCACAGGCAGCCCGGCGCGGATGTCAGGACTATCGAGGATGGCGAGGTCCTGTGGGGCCAGAATGATGACGTTGGCGGACGGCGGATCGGCCTCGACCAGGCCAAGCGTTTCGGCGGCGGTCCACGCTGGTGACCCGACCGGCCGGGTCGCCTTCGACGCGCCCTGAGCGGTAATGGCCAGCATGGGCCGATCCGACACGATCCGCACCCAGCCGGTCCCGTCCGCGTACGAGACGCCCGCCCGCGACAACCGCTCCCTGACAGCCGGTGACACGTATGGGGCCAAGTACACCAGTCCTGCCGTGCCTGGTGAGCGCCCCGCAGACGACAGGGCTGAACTCACTCGGTCAGTCCGTTCCAAAGACTCCCGGGAAAGCCGCACGGCCAACTCGTCGCCGTCTGCTTCATGGTCCTGGTACAGCTCTTCCAATTCGTCCAAGTGGGCGCGGATCGCCTGACGCACGTAAAAGGTCTTGGGCCGACCGGTGCGCGCGGCCAGCGCGTCCAAGCGGGCCTCTTCTTCCTGGGTCAATCGAATAGACAACGGCATGGCATCAGCCCGTGCGGTGCTTGATCAGTTTTCCATTGAGTCGGACGCTGGCAAATAAGAGTGCAAGTAAAGTCCGAGTTCGGACCCTCGCGAGGCAATCCGTTGCTCGGCGCAGGGCTTCTGGCCTGCGTAAACAGTAGCGGGAGGGGGGATCGAACCCCCGACCTCACGATTATGAGTCGTGCGCTCTAACCGTCTGAGCTACCCCGCCGCGTATTTACCGGTTATCCGCTAAGGAGACCGGTGGAGCCCCGAAAGGGAATCGAACCCTTGACCTTCTCCTTACCATGGAGACGCTCTGCCGACTGAGCTATCGGGGCAGCCCAACCGAGATTACACGTTGGCGGACGGCCTGGCCAATCAGGTTAACCGCAATCCCGGGAGGGCTGACGGCAACACGTCTCGAGCTCTTGATAACGCAAACCGGGAACGGCCGCCAAGGCTGACTCGCGACTGGATGGCGTTCGGCCGGGTTGGACGGCCAGGCCTGGCCCCGGCCGGATGGTGCGGCCTGAACGGGCCGTTCACACTGGTGGCGGGTGAGAGATTCGAACTCCCGAAGCGATTCCGCGTCTGATTTACAGTCAGATCCCATTGGCCTCTCGGGCAACCCGCCGTTACCTGGCCCACCCATGATCCCACGCGATTATCCCGGCCGATTGCGCGACGGCAGAGTTTCTTGCGGGCCTGGTGCGGGCCAGCGCCAAGCTAGGATACTAGGCCCGCTAGCTGGCACCCTAATTATGGGCTGTCCATGTCGGTGCCGTGGTCAGCCAAACCACTCTTCAGTGGATCAGGACTTTGATTTTGCTAACACTGACCCAGCCGTAGGCGACAGGAACTCGACCCAGTGGCCGTTCTGGCCCCACTGGGCCAACTTTCCGCCACCAACCGCGAGAGCAACCACCGCCACCAAGCGCGAACGTGACTGCCAAGGCGAACCGTGTCCGGTGGGAGGATTAACCGCATGGCACAAGACTCTTCTTTCGACATTGTCTCCAAAGTTGACCGCCAAGAGGTCGACAACGCGCTCAACCAGGCCCTTAAAGAAATCCACCAACGCTATGACTTCAAGGGCACGGAAGCTTCGATCGCCTGGAGCGGCCAGGATCAAATCATCATGTCAGCCAACGCCGAGGAACGCGTCAAGGCTGTGCTTGACGTTTTCCAGACCAAACTCATCCGGCGCGGCGTTTCGCTCAAGGCCATCAGTCCCTCCGAGCCTAGGCAGGCCGCCAAGGAGGTACGGATAGTCGCCACCCTGCGCCAGGGAATTTCTCAGGAACTGGCCAAGAAGATCGTCAAGCTGATCCGCGATGAAGCCCCCCGGGGCGTCAAGACCCAGGTCCAAGGCGATGAGGTGCGCGTCTCGTCAAAGTCCCGGGACGATCTCCAAGCTGTCATCGGCCTGCTAAAAGACCAGGATTACGATGCCGCCTTGCAGTTCGTCAACTACCGGTAAGTCGGTCATGTCCCCCATCCAGCGGCCGGTACCTCTTCCCGCAGCCGAATCGGCCACTGGCCAGCCCAACTAACTGAAGGAGACCAGGCCGTGGCACTGATCCCGGTGTTTATTTCTTCAACCTTCCGTGATTTCCATCAAGAACGAGACATCCTGATTGGCCCGGTCCGCGAAAGGCTTGATGAAGCGCTGGCTCCCTTCGGTTGCCAGGTGGAACTAATTGACCTGCGCTGGGGCATTGATACTAGCCAGGATTCGAAGGCTCGCGAATCGCGTCGCATTGTTGATGTTTGCTTGGGAGAGATTGACCGTTCCCGGCCGTTGTTCCTTGGCCTGGTTGGTGAACGCTATGGTTCACCCCGGACTGATCCCTATTTCACCTGGTTAACCGGCCGTTTTGGCGTGCCAGAGGATCAGCTTAGTGGGCTGTCGTGGACAGCTTTGGAGTTTGGTCATGCCACTGGTTGGGGATCAGGCCAAGGCGAAGGCCGGGCCGTGATGGTGCGCAGCATTACTGGTCCAATGCCACCCGGCTGGACGGATCAGAACCGTGAACTGGCCGCCAGTTTCCGCAAGGAGGTGGCTGATGGCTTGGCGGATGGGGTCTTTGAGGCGGCGGTTAGCTATTCGGCGGTCAGCGATGGTGTCCGCCTAGACCTAGATCATGTCACCCCAGCCAGCGGACACCCGGCCAACACACCAGCCAGTTTTGAACAGTTAGCCTTTGACTTGCTCGGACCCATGGTCAAACGCCGCGCCGCGGCCACCGTGAACCTAGAAGATAGCGCCACCGCGGCTGCCGAACGGCTCTTCCGCGAAGCCCGCTGGCTGATGGTTGGCCGGTCAGTTGAACTGGGCCAGATTGTTTCAGCCGCCACCGCCGGTCAAAGAGTGACACTGGTCGGGGCGTCCGGATCAGGCAAATCAACTCTGCTTTCAGCCGCCGCCGAGCTCCTGAACCAAGCCGGCGTGGTGACCGTCTCACTTTGGCTGGGCGCCAGCCCGGCCGACTGGACAACCCGGCACTTGGTTCAAGCGCTCGGCGCTAAGATCGCCCCTGACCTGGAACCACTAACCGATGACGCCTCCGAGGAAGACTGGCCCAACTGGTGGAACGACGCCCTGAAAACCTGGTGCGGAACGGGATCTGACGTCGACCGCGTAATCCTGGTGGACGGCATCGACCTGCTCCGTCAAGCGCCTCTGAGCGACCAAATGTGGCCCTTCCTGGCGGTCCCGGACGGTGTTGGCCTGGTGGTTTCAACCACCAAAGAACCCCAAGCCGACTACCTGTCCGGGCCGTACACTCAGCGGATCAGCATCGGCGAACTGACCGAACCGGCCGTCCGGCAAGCCGCTGAGCTGAGCACACGCCAAGGCCCAGACGTGCCCTCTAGCGGGACGGATGGTGGCCTGTATCAGACGGGTCGGTCCCTGCCCGGCCCGGTGCTGGACATCTTGGCGGCCAAACCACGCCAACCACTCTGGGTCCGTCTGGCGGTCGACATTCTGGCGGACATGGACGGAGAGGACTTTGACTCGTTCGCTGATTCTCCTGATCAAGGCGCTGCGATTATCGACTGGCTGACAGCCCGGGCGGCGGCCTTCCCTGAAGGTCTGGCGGAGCTGGCTGATGTCTTCCTGCGACGCTGTCAGGACCGGGTTGGCCAGGCGGCGGCCGACCGGCTGCTTGGGTCATTAGCTCAGGCCCGGTCCGGTTTGACCGCGCCTGATCTTGAGGAGCTGGTACCGCCGGACGTGCCGAACCGGCGGCTGGTGGCGGCCCGCTTGCGGCGCGCTTTAGGCCGCCAGCTCCGCCCGCTTGACCAGGCCGGACGGTACGGTTTCAGCCATCAGGTGATCGGTTTGGGAGCTGGCCGGCGGGCTTTGCCTGACACCGAGGAAATGTTGGCTGACCTGCTTGTCAGCCGGGCTCACCAAGCTCGCCAGGCTGTTCAGGCCGGTCAGGCTGTTCAGGCTGTTCAGGAAGGCGGGGGAGAGCCTCTGCTTGGGTTTGAGGCCGCGTCCAACCTTGACCACAGAACCGACTCCCAGGAGGTCGCTGGACCGGCCGTGTTTGACGTAACCTCCCAGCTTGACGCGGTTTGGCACATTCTGCGAACGGCTCAGCCGGGCCACCGCGCCCGCCAAGCGCTGTTGGCGGATGTCTTGCGGGCCGATCCGCCAGGCCTTGATTCGGTCCTGATGGAAGCGCTCGATTCAGCCGGCCAGACCGGCCTGGACCACATCACAGCCCTGACAGCTGATGATCTAGGGCCAGCCGGCATTGAAACGTTGGCTTTCGCCGAGCAGCACGCGGGCCGCGAACTGTTGCCGCATTCCGCCGACCGCATCCGTTTGGCCAGTCATTTAGCGGAGCTGAGTGACGCGCTGGTGGCTTCCGCCGGGGCCGAAGGCCGGAACACGCCGGAAGCTTTGCATAGTTTGATGCTGGCTTCGGCTCGGCTCGGAGCGGGTCTGTTGGCGAGTGGCAAGTTGGACGATGCCGCCGCCGCGTTTTCGCGCTCGCTGCGGGCCTCGCAGCAACTTGTGACCTTCCGTGCCGGTGCGCTTGGGCCGCTGCGCGATCTGTCAGTTTCTTTGTCCGCTGTCGGCCGGATTAGTGTCGCCCGCGGCCGGTTAACTGACGCGGTTGAAGCGTTTGAGCAAGCCTTGGAGATTCGCCGCCAGCTACTCAAAACCCTGCCAGATTCGGTTGAGCAGATGCGTGACGTGTCGAAAGCCTTGGCCGCGTTGGGCCGGACTTATCATTCCTGCGGCGATCTCGCTAAAGGCAAGGCCACCATCGAGGAGGGTCTGCGGATTGCCCGCCTGTTGCATCAGGGTGATCCGGGAGCCATTGAAACGCTGCGTGACGTGTCTGTCTTGTTGAGTGATATGGGTCGGATCCTGCGCGATTCTGACGATCTCAGTGGTGCGGCCGCCGCCTTTGATGAGGCTTTAGAAGTTGACCGTCGGCTCCAGCGGCTCGCACCGGATGCTGTTGAACCATTGCGCGACTTGTCGATCAGTTTGACGGACCGGGGCCGGATTTATCAGTCTCGCGGTGATCTGGATAACGCTCTGAGAGTCTTTCAGGAGTCCGTTGAGATTGACCGTCGGCTCCAGCGACTCCAGCCTGACGCGGTTCAGCCGTTGCGGGATTTGTCGGTTTCTTTGGATGGTGTAGGCCGGGTTTACTTGGCGCGCGGCGATCTTGAAGGGGCTTCGAAGCTGTTTGAGGAGTCCCTGCGGATTAGCCGTCAACTGGTCCAGATCACCCCGGATTCAGCTGAGGCTCAGCGCGACCTGTCGGTCGCGTTGAGCCGGATTGGCCAGGTCCGCCAGGATAGCGGTGATCTGGCTGGCGCCATTGAACCCTTCGAAGAGGCCCTCAAAATTGATCGTCAACTGTTACGACTCCACCCGCAAGGCGCCCAGACGCTACGTGATCTGTCAGTTTCCTTAACCAACTTGGGCCGGATTCATCATTCCTTGGGTAACCGGGAGGCCGCCGCCGCGATCTTTGAGGAGGCGCTGCAAATTGATCTCAAGCTGCGCCAGGCCAGACCTGATTCGGTTGAGGCACTGAGTGATCTGCTGGCTTCGTTGACTAACTTGGGACAGTTGCGCCACAGTCGTGGTGATCTTGATGGCGCGGCTGAACTGATTGAACAGGCCTTGGTGACGGTCCATGATCTGGTCAGACTCGATCCGGACGAACCTCAGTGGCGGCGCTATCTGCTGATCACCTTGAACGGTGTTAGCCATCTCCGCCGGGAGCGTGGTGATTTGGCTGGTGCCCGGGAAGCTGAAGCTGAGGCCGCCCGCCTCAACCCCGGCGGACAGGGCGGGCGTAACCGTCCATTCGACAAGTGACCTGACCTCCAACCAGCGCTCCGCCACCGGATAGTTTGACGTCAAGACAAACGCAAACTAATTCCTCCGGGGAATTAGTTGTCAGATAGTTTGACGTCAAGACAAGCGCAAACTAATTCCTCCGGGGAATTAGTTTGCGCTCTAGGCGGTCACAAAGATGTGCCGGGCAGTCCGGCGGTCCAGCTCAAGCGGTCCAGCCTGGCCAGCCTGGCCAGCCTGGCCAGCTTGACCAGCCTGGCCGGCCTCCAACACAAACCGCTCAACCGACGGTCGGCGCGCCAAGAAGACCGAACCCGGCACCACACCAGCCGCCGCCAAACGTTCCATACCCGAGATACTGGTTTGCAGGTTCTCTCCCAAGCGGGCAACCACAAGACTGGCTGACTGACCCGGGGGGACGGCATCGGGCAAACGGACAACACCACGCAAAAACTCATCCGTCTGGCCCTCAGGGCCACCGATCTCAGCCAAACCCGGGATCGGGTTACCGTAAGGCGAAACCGCCGGCTGACCCAAAATCTCAACCAGGCGGCGCTCAACCTCCTCGCTCATGACATGCTCCCAACGGCAAGCCTCATCATGGACCCGCGGCCAATCCAGCCCAATCACATCAGTCAGCAACCGTTCCGCCAAACGATGCTTCCGCATCACCCGCATCGCCTTAGCTTGACCTTCAGGTGTCAGCGACAGGCGGCGGTCTTCCTCGACCACAACCAAGCCATCACGTTCCATCCGGGCAACGGTTTGTGACACAGTTGGGCCTGAATGCCCAATGCGTTCAGCGATCCGGGCCCGCAACGGTGTCAGGCCTTCCTCTTGAAGCTCATAAATGGTTCTGAGGTACATCTCAGTGGTGTCGATTAGGTCGGTCAATTGTCTCCGCTCCCTGCCTTCATCCAAGCTTCAAGACTACCGTTTGACCGGCTACGGCACCGGATGACGGGCGTCATAATGCCAAAATGGCCGGTGCCAGCGGGCCGCCAGCGCCACCGCCGCGAAGCAAGCCAAACCGCCAGCCAGGATGGCCCAGCCTTCACCCAGCCAAGCTGAGGCACCACCCATCACCATGTCACCGAGCCTGGGACCACCAGTTACCACCACAATGAAGACTCCTTGCAACCGTCCACGCAGATGATCAGGTGTGGCTGACTGCAAAATGGTGCCACGGAAAACCGCTGAGACGGCATCGGCCGCGCCAGCTAGAGCCAACCCGATCCCAGCCCCGATCAGCGCCCACCAAATCACCGTTGAGGGTTCGGTCCGCCCGGCCACCACCAGCACCAAGCCAGTCAACGCGATGCTCAAACCCCAGATCGCCACCGAAACCACAACACCACGGCCTTGCCGGCGGACTCGTCCCACCGGGCCGGACAGGGCCATCGCCAGAATGGTGCCGAACGCTAAACAGGCCGACAGCACACCAACAGTTGTCTTGCCGCCGCCCAGGATGATCGCCGCCACAGCCGGGAAAGCTGACCTTGGGAAGGCCAGAATCATGGCTGACATGTCTGTCAGGAAGGTCATCAACAAGTTGCGCCGGCCCGCCAGGAATCCGAGCCCCTCAACGACTGAACGCCAACCTTTCGGCGCGAGCGCCCGGTCCGCTTGGGTTTGGCCGTCTGGCAGCAGCGGCGGCATGGGCGGCAGGCGCAGCAAAGCGTAAAGCGCGGCAGTGAACGCGACCGCGTCGATCAGATAGGTCGGCCCGTATCCGATCGACGCCACCAGGACCGCTCCGAGCAGCGGTCCGCATAGTGTGGCCAGCGAGAACGCCATCGAACCGAGGGCGTTAGCGGCGGGCAGCAGCTCCATTGACACCAGCCGGGGGATGATCGCTGAGCGGGCCGGTGAGGAGACGGACGCGGCGGCCGCCTGCAAAGCCACCAGTCCGTAAAGCACCCAGGTTGAGTTCAGCCCCAGGTAGGCCTGGGCCACGATACAGAAGGTGGCCAGCCACATTACGCACGATGCCGCCAATGCGACTTTGCGTCTATCGTGTGCGTCTACCAGCGCCCCGCCGTATAGGCCCATGATGATCACTGGCGCCAAGGCGAATCCGCCTAGTAGACCGACCGACCAGGTTGAACCGGTTAGGTCATAAACCTGCAGACCGACGGCTGTGGTGGTGAGCATGGCGCCAACGTTGGCCAGAGTTTGGCCAAACCAAAGGCGGCGGTAATCGGCTGATTGGCGCAGTGGCGTGATGTCAGCCAGCAGACGGGGCATCTGACCGGTCTACGGTTCTTGGCCCGCGCCCGCGGCCCGGCTGTCGTCGGCCGACGGGCCAGACTGGCTGTCCCCGGCCGGCCGGTCGGGCTGGCTATCCACTCGGCCGGACCGGTCTGGCTGGTTCGCAACCTCCGGCGAATCCCCGGGCCCATCCACTGTGTCCGGATGGCTGTCTGGCAGACCCGCCGCCTCCACCGAATCCCCCGGCGAATCCCCGGGGCTATCCGGCAAGTGTTCACCGGCCGCCGGGTTGGCCACCAGCAGATGCGGCGGCAAGAAATGATCAACCCTGAGTTCGACTTTCCAATGCTTCTTAGCCCAGATCATGGCCGCCACCCCAACTAGCGCGGCGGCGATCGATCCGATCGCAATAGACCAGCGCGGACCCCAAGTATCCGCCACCCAGCCAACAATCGGCGAACCAATCGGTGTCGCTCCAAGGAAAACCATCATGTAAATCGACAACACCCGGCCACGAATCTCTGGTTCAACTGAAAGCTGCAAAGTCGAGTTGGCGGCCGTAATCAACGTCAAAGTGGCCGCCCCAGCCAAAATCCCGCTGATGGCGTAAGTCCAATAAGTTGGCGCGATGGCGGACAAACCAGTCGTGACAGCGAAAGCGATCGCGGAAACCAACACCAGCCGCACCCGTGGGCGGCGCCGACGCGCCGCCAAGAGCGCTCCCGCGACAGCCCCAATAGCGAACAACGATCCGAGCAGACCGTAAGCCCCAGCCTCCCGGCCAAAGGCGACCCGCGCCATAACACCCATCGTCAGTTGCGTGTTCAGACCGAAGCAAGAAATAACCCCAATCACAACAAAGATCACCAGAATGTCAGACCGGTGCCTGACATAACTGAGCCCCGCCCTAAACTGCCCTTTAGCGCGCTCGATGGACGGCATCGGCCTAAACTCGGTTGGCCGCATCAGACCGATGGCTGAAACTGTCGCGAGGAAGCTGAGCCCGTTGACAACAAACACCCAACCGGCCGGCCAAACCACCAACGCCAAACCGGCCACCGCCGGGCCGATCATGCGGGCGGTGTTAAAGTTCGCCGAGTTCAGGCCAACAGCGTTGGACAGCAACCGGCCGCCAACTAGCTGGCCAACGAACGTTTGGAAGAACGGCGCCTCAAAGCCGCCGATCACCCCACCTAGAACCGCGAACAGGTAGATCCCGGCCAGGTTCATCTGTCCGGCCAGCAGCAGAACGCCAAGTAGGCAAGCTAAGGCGGCTTGCATGGTTTGGGTGATCATCAGGACTTTACGCCGGTTGAGGCGGTCAGCCATCAAGCCAGCCACTGGTGAAATAACCAAGCTAGGGCCGAACTGCAAAGCGGTCACAATGCCAACGGCTAGACCGTTGTCCTCGGAGAAAACCGTTAGAACTATCCAGTCCTGGGCTACACGCTGCATCCAGGTGCCGGTGTTGCCGAACAGGGCACCAATGAACCACAGCCGGTAGTTCCGGATCGCGAATGACGCGAACGTCCCGCGCATTACCTTCCTAATCCTTTTCCGTTACCGGAGAAGACGCCCCGGGCGGGTGTTCCGCCTGGCGTCACAATATGGGGGTGTTCCATGACTTAAAACTTCAAGGACCGGCCTGACCCTGTGCTGTGAGCACATTGGCCGGTTGAGCCGCCGCCCTATTCCGGCGGCAACCGGCCGGGTCAGCGTCGGCCCTTGAAGAAGTTGACCGCACAAGTCTAGCGGCATCCGGCCGGCTGTCCGGAAGGTGACTGGGCCCATTACAACAGCAACACACCATGCCGGGCGCGCGGTCGGAAAGTGGTCACAGTCGAAGTCTTAACCCCACTGTGTCCAGTTCCCGACCACCCAGCCGGGCAATGGGCGGGTGGATTGGCGCTGGGCCGCCAAACAGTTAGGGTGAAGCCATGCCCTCCGAGTCGACTGTTCCACCACGGGTTGTGATCAACCACCCGCTACTGTTCGCCATCGGCACCATCGGATGGCTGATAGCTCTCATAGTGTTGGTGACATTGCAAGCCACCGGAACCTACCAAGCACCTGAATGGATCGCGGTTTGCGCTGTCGGCGCTGGGCTTGGCGTTATTGCCATCATCTACAGCCGTTTCTCCTGGCGTGCCCGCCGCCCAGTGACGGACAACAAGACCGAATAGCTGACCTTCAACGCTTGGCGCCGCCGGGTCACATCGTGTTGACGGGCAACGCCGCCCACCCGCGACGATCAGACCTTTAGCTCTGGCCTCCTGGCCAACAACCTGACCAGCCACCCAAGGCCGCGACTAAAACCTAGCCAGACACCTCAGGCCGCAGGTCAACCGGGACAACCGTTGAATCGTCAATCATCGGCTGATTGGGTGGCCATTGCGTTTCGACCCGCGCCACATCAGTTTGCGAATGAGCCCCGCACCCATGATCGTAAGACACCACCGAACCATCACGCGGCGACCACTCATTAGTGCAAACACCAAACAAGGTACGCCACGATCCAGCCAGAGGACTGACAAACCCGCAGGTAAAACACTTAGCACTGGACTTTAGCGCCTCCGGCGCGGTGGGCCCATGAAGACCGTCATACCACCGCTGAGCGGCCTGAAACCGACCCTCAGGAGACAAAACCCGGGGACGGCCCAAACCAAACTCCCAGATCGCTAACCGGTCGGCGTCATCGTCCCCTGTAGCGGTGTAACCCGGCTCCAAGCGGTCATCATCGGTGATGTGCGGCAAAGTGTCGCCCGGTCCCAGATCACCCGGCTGGAGACGATCCACCCAAGGCACCCACGACGGTGACAGCAACGCCCCTGAACCAGGCAAAAGCTCAGTCTCAGAGACAGTCGCATGACGTCCGCGTGGCACCCGCGCCAAAGTCACCGCCCAAAACCAGCCCACATAACCAGGCATAGTGCAAGCGAACCGGACTGTACCGACACGCTCGGCTTCCATCTCTAAACCGAGGTAGTCACCTATGGTGTCTGGCGAGGCGAACTCAGCCAGGGCGGCGCGGGCCCTTTCCCGGGCCTCAGCCGAACCAAGATACGGATCGGCTTTGAGCTTGCGGGACTCCTTCTTCGAGGCGTGGGCCGCCTCAGGCACGGCTTGGGCGGTCACCCTTCGATGTCCCCAGCCACAGCCCGCAGCAACTGGGCTACTGTGGCCGCCGCTCGCCTGTCCGGATAACGGCCACGGCGCAGCGTATTGGACGTCTCATCGAGCAGTTTGATCAAATCTTCGATCAGCACAACCATCACCTCAGGCTTCTTGCGATGCGCTTTAGCGACTGATTGCGGCACTGACAAGATGCGGACACGCAAGGCTGACGGGCCACGTTTGGTCTCGGCCATGTCGTATTCGACCTTAGTTCCAGGGCGTGGCGGCTCTTCGGTTTGCGGCAGAGCTGTCACGTGTAGAAAAACATCGGATCCGTCGTCGGCCGTGATGAAGCCAAAGCCGCGGCCCTCGTCAAAGAACCTGATCTTGCCGGTGGGCACGGCAACCTCCCTGAACAATTTTGAAAACGTACCAGTCCAGGCTACCCGTTCCCCCGCCTGGTTGCCCGCCGAGTCGTCCGCCGTCCGTTGTGCGCATCCCGTTCCCCCGCCTGGTTGCCCGCCGCGTCGCCCGTCACATCACCCGCCGCCTCGTCCGCTACCTCACCAGCGGTTCGCGGCCTGCTCCAAGACAATCCCCAGGTTCGGCTGACAGACTGGCCACATGACACCAACGCCTGATGCCAAACTCCTCGTCGTCGACGACGAACCGAACATCCGCGACCTCCTCGCCACCTCCCTCAAATTCGCTGGCTTCAGCGTTACAACGGCCGCTACCGGCGGCGAAGCGGTCGCCGCCGCCTTGGAGGACCCGCCAGACCTGATTGTGCTTGATGTCATGCTGCCGGACATGGACGGATTTACTGTCACCCGCCGGTTGCGTCAACGCATCGAGTACATCCCTGTACTGTTTCTAACCGCCCGTGACACTACGGAAGACAAAATCCACGGCCTGACAGTTGGCGGCGACGATTACGTCACCAAGCCGTTCAGTTTGGAAGAAGTAGTCGCCCGGATTCGGGCAATTTTGCGACGTACCAGCCCAAGCGCCCAACAGAACGATGCCGTCCTACGGGTTGGGGATATCGAGTTGGACGAGGATTCCCACGAGGTACGCCGCGCTGGAATTGAGGTTGAGCTGTCACCAACTGAGTTCAAGCTACTGCGCTACTTGATGGCTAACGCCGGGCGAGTCTTATCGAAATCCCAAATCTTGGACCACGTATGGGACTACGGCTGGGTCGGGGACGGCGGCATCGTCGAGAGTTATATCTCCTACCTGCGGCGCAAACTTGACATCCGGCCTGGCGGCGAAGAGCTTGAGCAACTGATCCAGACACGCCGCGGAGTTGGATACATGATGCGTCCGCCGCGGCGGCCCGGCCAGTGAGGGCCCCGCCTCCGGCTCTAAGACCAGGTCAGCCGCTGTCAGTCAAGCTGTCCGCCATTATGGCTGTGCTGGTTGTGGCCGGCCTTTGCCTGGCTGGCGCGACTATCACGGTAGCTTTGCGTCTCAAACTAACTGAGGAGGTAGACCGCCAACTTGTTTCAACCCTGCAAACTTTGGCGGTGCCGGAGGGTTTAGGCACCGCCATGAGCGGGCCATCAGATTATGTCTTGCTGGTTTTTGATGTTGGTGGTGAACTGCGCAATGAGGTCACGGCCCGCGGTGGGCAGCATCGGCCGTTACCTGATATCAGTTCGCTGACGCCGCAACAAACCCAGTCTCATGCTGGGAAGCCGTTCACTGTCCGGGCTCAATCCGGTAGTGGCGCTTGGCGGGTGGTGGCCGCCAGCTTGGCTTTACCAGCTTCAGGTTCGGTGGTTCTGGCTTTACCGTTCGATTCGGTTACCGCCACCACCCATGCGATGGCCTTGATGGTGGTGTGGACCGCTTTGGCTGGTGCTGTTCTGGCGACTGTCTGCGGTTATGTCATGGTGCAACGATCGCTCCGGTCGTTGCGGAGCGTTGAACAGGCGGCCGCCCGGATCGCTGGCGGTGACTTGTCGACCCGCATCCCGCTGTCGCGTCCTGGAACGGAAGTCGGCCATTTGACTGATTCGCTTAACGTGATGCTGGCTCAAATTGAGTCCGCTTTCGCGGTTCAGCGCCAGTCTGAGGCCCGGATGCGGTCTTTTGTCTCGGACGCGTCACATGAGTTACGCACTCCTTTGGCCGCTATCCGGGGTTACGCCGAGCTTTACCGGATGGGCGCACTGGAGGATGAAGCCGCTGTTCAAGGCGCTATTAGGCGCATCGAGGATGAGGCCACCCGGATGGGTTTGTTGGTTTCTGATCTGTTGACTTTGGCGCGTCTTGACGAGTCGCAGCTTTTCGCGACTGAGCCGGTCGATTTGTTGGTGTTGGCTGGTGACGCGTTAGCTGACGCTCAGGCCCTTGATCCGGGCCGTCCTGTTTCTTTGAAGCAGTTCGATGGCCCGCTTCCGTTGGTGGCGGGTGATGAGGCGGCGTTGCGCCGGATTGTGACTAACCTGGTTGGCAATGCGATTCGTCACACGCCTCCTGGCTCACTGGTTGAGTTGGCGCTTGGGCCGCTCGGCCGCGACTGGGTGATTTTTGAGGTGCGTGATCATGGACCTGGTGTGCCGCCTGATAAACGAGCCAAAGTGTTTGACCGGTTCTTCCGGATGGATGATTCCCGGTCGCGTGGGTCTGGCGGCACGGGTTTGGGGTTAGCGATTGTGGCCGGTTTGGCTGGTGCGCAGGGTGGCGGTGTCGAGGTTGATGACACGCCTGGTGGGGGTGCTACTTTCCGGGTCGCGTTGCGTGCTTGGCCGGGTAGTGCCTCACTTTTGCCCGATGCCGCCCACACTAGTTCGGTTCCGACCGTCAGCCAGGCGGGTGGTCGGGTTAGCGGTCGGCTCGCCGGCCGAGTTGGTGGCCGGGCTGGCGGGCGGGTCGCGGCTGATGACCGGGCTGACCGACCTGTTGATGAGCCGACAGCGGCTGATGAGTTGAAGGAAGGGTCAGATGGACCGTAACGATTACCCGGACTGGCTGCTCGGCGTCTGGTCGCGGGCATTGCTGGCGGCTGGCGCCACAGCTAGCCCGTCTGAGATCACCCGCTTGGGCAGCAAACTGCTCGAACGCTGGGCCAATCCGGCCCGGATGTTCCACAACATGGGCCATCTCATCACGGTGTTGGAAAAGATCGACGAGCTTCACCGCGAGGCGTCCTGTCCGTGCCTGGTTCGGCTGGCGGCTTTTTATCATGGTGCGGTCCTGTCAACTGATCTGCTTGAACTTGGTCGGCACACTTGGGGCGAGGATGAGGTTCAGTCGGCTGGCCTGGCCTACAACCAGTTACTTCACCTCGGTTTGACCGAGTCCGCGGCCAGCCGCGTGCGCCACTTGGTAACTCGCCTGGGCAGCCGCACGGCGGCCGCACCAGTCAATCTCCCCAGTCCCCAGCCAGCCAGCGTCCCGGCTGGTCCCGTAGCTAATCCCTCAGCCAGCGTCCCAGCTGGTTCCCTGGCCGATGCCAAAGCTAATTCTCTAGCTGGCTCCCCAGCCGCCATGCCCGCTCGCCCAACGCCGAGCGCCCCACCCGGGCACGCCCACGATCCTGACTTCGCCGTCTTGTGCGACGCTGAACGTTTCATTTTGGCGTCCGATCCGCGAACCTACCGCCACTACGCGGCGGCCGTCCGCCGCGAATGTGCCGACGCACCGCCCACTGCGGTTCTTCAAGTCCGCCTGTCCGTGCTGCGCCACTGGCTGGCCGAGGATCGCCTCTTCTTGACAGCGGCGGCCGCCCCTTGGGAAGCCGCCGCCCGCCACAATGTGGCTGGCGAACTGGCCCGAGCCGAACTTGAACTGTCAGCTCTGATGACACCGGCTGGCGGCCAGCCGCCAGCCGGTGTCATGGCTGGCGAGTCGTTGTCCGGCCCGTTGGCTGTCAAGCGTGGCGTCAGCGCCGCCGCTTTGATGGCCCGCGCACCCCGCCGGGCCTAGGAGACTGTTGTCCGACAGTTCTCCTAGGAGTCCGTCTGTCGACCCGCGCCCGCGGCCAGGAACCACGTCCGGCGGCGACACGCCATCCACAGCCCAGTGGCGTTCTGCGGGCGGCGTCACCTCCTGGCGGCCTACCTTGGCCAAAGAGATCGCGTCCGGCGATCCGCCGATCCAAGGAGGAACCATGAGTACATTCCAAGTCAATTCAGAGACCCTCAGCATGGTGGCCAGTGCCGCTAATGGCTCTATCAGCGCCATCCAGGCCGAGATCGCCACATTGAACGGCCACTGCGCCGAATTGTCCAGCGTCTGGACCGGTGCGGCCGCCACCGCTTTCAATGGCGCGATCGAACAATGGCGCGGAGCGCAACGCAGCGTCGAAGAGGCTCTGGCCGCACTAAGCCAGTGTTTGGTTTCGGCCGGGCACAGCTACGCCGAGGTAGAACAAGCCAACATGGCGTTATTCACCCGCTGACCAGGAAGTCAGGCAGCCGAGGCCGCTTCGTCGTCCGGTGACGGATCTGATGTCGCTACAAGCTCAGCGGCCGAGGTGAGGGCAGCATCAAGCTGGTCGGTGACAGGATGATGAATCGGCAACCAGGCTCTCAACCTGGTTTCGCCACGCTCAGACAAGCCAAGGCTGAGGCCGCCACCGCGCAACTGGGCCCGCAAACGGTGGTTAGCCAGCCCAGAAAACGGTCTGGCCGGATCAACTGGATGGCCGTCATTGGTAACAGTCAAAACCACTGTCCCACCTGGCACATCTTGGCCAATGTCAAGCCCAATGACAATGGTCCGCGCCTGGCCGTGTTTCAGTGCGTTGGTTATCGCCTCATCCAGAATCTCGACCAGCACCGCCCGTGACGCCATGTCCCACTGCGGGTCAAGCACCGAATCGAAGGCTTCCGCCGCGTGGCTGGTGTTGAGGTCTACCCGGATACTGTCCGGCACCCGGCCAACCGCCAAAGCGATCGCCTGATGTAAGCCAACATCCACACCCAGCGGAAACAGTGAATGCGACAACTGGCGCACGTCGTCTTCACGCAGGTTGTCAATGTCGGCGATGATCTCACCTAGGACCGATGCGGCGGCCTTACCTTTGTTCCCGGTTGCCAACGGCACTACCTCGGTTTGAAGACGGGTCGCCGCGTAGACCAGGCGTTGCTGGATCCTGTCGTGCAGGACTGTGGACAGCTCCCGGCGGACCTTCAATTCAGCGTTTTCACGTTCCAGGGCGACCTGACGGGCGGCGAACTCAAGTTCCGTGAAACGCCGGTCAGCCACAACTGACCGGACTTGCGACTGGGCAAAATACATCGCGATTGTGATCGAGGAGAAAGGCAACAACAAACCCATGATCAGCTCATAGACGAACGGGCCCCTGACGAACGGCCCGCCCCAGACAACATATTCCAGGCCCAGCCGGAGCGCACCAGAAGCCACAGTAAGGATGGTGGCCAGCAATATGCGCAACGTCCAAGGCTCGCCCTCAGGGTAGAACGGCACCATCGCCGCGACCCCCAAAATGGCTGGCACAAAGGACAGCGCCCAGACGCCCGCGATGTTGCTGCCAGTGAACGTTGTTGTTCGGTTGACCGCTGTCAGCCAACTCCAAACGCTCATCCATTCGACAGCCACAGCGGCTGAAACCACCAGCATCAGTGGCACGGCGAAGCTCAGATAAACCCAGCGTTCCGCCATCGGGCGCGAAACCGTCAGCCCGGATGCCATAACCGCTTTACCTTCTTGTTGTCTGCTGCAGGAACTGCAGCACGGCTGCCACCCTTGGTGAGGCATCCTGTGAGGTGATCCCCAGGATGCGGTAGATCGTTTGCAGATGGTTCTCAACTGACCGGCGTGACAAGCCGAGCAGTTCAGCTGCCGTGGCGTTGGAGAAGCCTTGCGCCACCAGGCGCAACACCTGCAACTGGGCGTTCGTCAACTCGCTGACTGGTGTGCCTTGGCGTGGTTTAGACCGTTCCGCTAGCTCCGGGTCAAGGATTACTTCGCCTCTGGCGGCCGCCTCAATCGAACGGAAAAGTACTTGCCGGGTAACCGATGACCGCTTCGACAAGTAGGACCACGGCCGTGGAACATTGGAACGGATAGAGACCACCAGTTCCATAACGTCATGGCTTGACAGCAGAACCACCACCAGGTCTGGGTCTGCCCGCTGCAATGAAACACCAAGCGCGACACCATTGCCGTCACCTAGTGCGACATCCATCAGTACCAGGTCAATTGATCCTGGGGGGAACATGGCGCGGGCGTCAGAAACGCCTCCAGCGGCGCCCATCAATTGAAGGCCGGGGTGAGTTGAAGCAAGGTCTACCAGCATTGAACGCAAGAGGTCCTCGTCTTCGACGATCCCTACGCGAATGGGGTCTGGAGTGGAATCATCCATGCAGACAAACTAGCGCTTTTACCCAGGCGGCGCAGCCTGACACAGCGAACGGACCACAGTTCATCAGCCAAGACCGCTGCCAAAGACCATCATCCGGCTCACGGAAATATCCGCGTTTTCGGCGTTTTCACTGGTCAGAGACTCAACGATGATGCACCCGAACAGTTGGAAAGGGTTGTTCAAGACACTCTCAGAACAGTCAAAAGCCTGGGGCCGGTGACAAGAAAATCACCGGACCCAGGCCAATTAGGCGCATCTCAGATGCGCCCAGTGGATCAGTAATCCATGCCGCCCATGCCGCCGTCCGGCGCTGCCGGAGCGGCTTTCTCTGGCTTATCCGCTACCACAGCTTCAGTGGTGAGGAACAGGCCAGCGATGGAGGCCGCGTTCTGGAGGGCTGACCTCGTCACCTTGACAGGATCAGAAATACCAGCCGCCATCAAGTCCTCATATTCGCCAGTCTCGGCGTTGAGGCCCTGACCAGCGGGCAGTGAGCTAACCCGCTCAACTACCACGCCGCCTTCCAGGCCAGCGTTCTCAGCGATCTGCTTAAGCGGCGCTGAAAGAGCCACCCGGACAATGTTGGCGCCAATCGCCTCATCACCGGACAACTCCAGGCCAGCGAAAGCGACCTTCCCCGCCTGGATCAAGGCAACGCCGCCACCGGCCACAATGCCTTCTTCCACAGCGGCCTTAGCGTTCCGCACAGCATCTTCGATGCGGTGCTTGCGCTCTTTCAGCTCAACCTCAGTGGCAGCGCCCGCCTTGATTACGGCGACTCCGCCAGCCAGTTTGGCTAGCCGTTCTTGCAGCTTTTCGCGGTCATAGTCAGAATCTGACGACTCGATCTCAGCGCGAATCTGGGAGACCCGCGCGGCTATCTCGCCGGCATCGCCCCCACCATCAACGATCGTGGTCTCATCTTTGGTCACAACAACCTTGCGAGCGGTACCCAACAGTTCCAGGGTGGCGTTCTCCAGCTTCAGGCCAACGGTCTCAGAGATCACAGTCGCACCTGTCAGCACAGCCATGTCCTGCAGCATCGCCTTGCGGCGGTCACCGAACCCAGGAGCCTTGACGGCGACAGACTTGAGGGAGCCGCGCACCTTGTTGACCACTAGCAGGGCCAGCGCTTCGCCATCAACGTCTTCAGCGATGATCGCTAAAGGCTTCGAAGCTTGCGAGACCTTCTCCAGCAGTGGCAGCAGGTCCTTAACCGAAGAGATCTTCGATTCGACCAGCAGAATGTAGGCATCTTCGAGGACAGCTTCCTGACGTTCACCGTCAGTCTGGAAGTACATCGACAGGTAGCCTTTATCGAACCGCATACCTTCAGTCAGCTCGAGTTCCAGGCCAAAGGTGTTTGATTCCTCGACCGTGATGACGCCCTCGTTACCAACCTTGTCCATCGCTTCGGCGATCAGCGAACCGATCGCCGGGTCACCAGCTGAGATGGAGGCTGTTGCGGCGACCTCATCCTTACCCTCAACCTCTTTAGCTTGATCGAGCAGGGCGTTGACAACCGCCGTGACGGCCTGGTCAATGCCACGCTTGAGGGCGATCGGGTTGGCGCCCGCGGCCACGTTGCGCAGCCCCTCACGCACCAGCGCCTGAGCTAGAACAGTAGCCGTGGTGGTGCCGTCACCGGCCACGTCATCAGTCTTCTTGGCGACTTCTTTGACCATTTCGGCGCCGATCTTTTCGAAGGGCTCCTCCAGTTCAATTTCCTTGGCGATTGAGACGCCGTCATTCGTAATAGTGGGTGCGCCCCACTTCTTCTCTAGGACCACGTTGCGGCCCTTGGGCCCGAGCGTCACCTTAACGGTGTCGGCCAGAATGTTCAGGCCGCGTTCCATGCCGCGACGGGCATCCTCATCGAAGGCAATGATCTTAGCCATTCGTTTCTTCGTTTCCTTTGCTTGACTCTGGCAAGGTGAACCGGTGCCCGCGACGGACGGCCTTTTGGATCAGCGTTCACGTCACGCCACCCTCTGGGCCTCACCGAGTTCGTTATCACTCTCACTAGGAGAGTGCTAATCAATGGTTAGCACTCTCCGGCCTAGAGTGCAAGCTGGAGCAAGCTCAGTCCAGGGTTCGGACAGGTCAGAAAGGCGCATCCCGGGACACCGCCGGGCGCGGCGAAATCAACTAAAAGGACCCGCTGACGCGACCGGTCGCGGTGAGCTAGCGAACAATCACCACAATGCCGGTCGCGGCGATCTGCGGGTTGGCTTCAACTGTGGCGATCCCAAGGACGGTCGCGATATCCGCCGCAGTCGCGGCTTGCGCCTCAGTGGCGTAATAGACAGTCGCCGCGGCTGGATTAGCCGGGTTAGGCGGGAAAGCTTTGGCCGCGCTGGCGTAACCGGCCGTGACCAGCTTGTCAGCCGCGACACCGGCCGCACCTGAGGTCTCTCCAGCGTTATAGACGGTTACTTTCAGTGTCTTATCGATCGCTGGCGGCGCCTCGGTGGTGGGATCTGGTTCTGGTTCTTGGCTTATCACTGGGTCTTCTGAGGGCGGATCGCTCGGCGGGGGCGTCGATGATTCCTGGCTGCCCGAGTTAGGCGAATTGGTCGGCCCGGCCGACGTCCCGAAGCGGTCTCCTAAGAAATAGACCACACCAAAGGCGATCGCCGGGATAAGCACAATCACCAGCAAGAACGGCCAAACACGGCTCCATGGGCCGCGGTGCGCGGCATGGACCTCCTTTGGGCGTGCGCTTTGGTCAGCTTGGTCAAACTCATCGGGTGGATATGGGTAAACGTTCTTAGCCACAGGTCACAGCCTATCTGCTCTGGCCGGTCGGGGAGGGCAGACTTGGGGCTGTCAGCCTCCGAGCTGATCTTGCCTTGTAGCGCTCGTCGCGTTGACGCCGTAAGCGGGCGACTAACCGCGGGTCAAAAACCATAGCTTTGGCCGTGTCGATCAGCGAACTCAGCATCTGGTAGTAGCGGGTCGGCGTGATACCGAAGAGTTCCCTGATGGCTTTGTCTTTTGATCCTTCATAACACCACCATTGGCGCTCAAACATGAGGACTTGAATTTCAAGTTCAGTCAGCTCCACCTCTCTGCTTTGCCGCATCGCTTGCCCCATGCCGTGCTTTCCTCTCATCAGTCCGGCGGGCCTCACCTTCAAGACATGAAACGCCGCGTCGCTGTCATGCTAGCTTCAAGCCCCGGCGGATCAGGTGCCCTGTCGCCGCGTTTCGCCCATCCGGCCAGGCCGACGCCACTGACCGGGTAAGGTCTGACTTGTGACCGCTGGGCCGTCTGCCGCTAGAACGCCTTTGAACCAAGTGATTGATCCGGCCTGGGCTGAGGCGCTCGCCCCGGTTGAGCCTCAGATCCGCGCCATGGGTCAGTTCTTGCGTTCCGAGTTGGCCGCTGGCCGGGCTTATTTGCCGACCGGGGCTAATGTTTTGCGCGCTTTCACTTGTCCTTTTGACCAGGTCAGGGTTCTGATTGTGGGTCAGGATCCGTACCCTACGCCGGGTCATCCGGTGGGTTTGAGTTTTTCGGTGGACCGCTCGGTCCGCCCGCTGCCGGCTTCGTTGCGCAACATTTTTCAAGAGTTAGTGTCCGATGCCGCCGTCCCAGTTCCAGCCAACGGTGATCTTTCGCCGTGGTTTAGTCGGGGAGTCATGCTGCTTAACCGTGTTCTGACGGTCGAGCCGGGTAAGCCGGGCTCGCATCGCGGCAAAGGCTGGGAGGCGGTGACCGATCATGCGATCAAGTCTTTGGCTAACCGTGGCGGTCCGCTGGTCGCGATCTTGTGGGGCCGTGATGCTATTTCTTTGGCGCCGCGACTGGGGGATGTTCCCCGGATCGAATCGCCTCATCCTTCGCCGTTGTCCGCCAGCCGCGGGTTCTTTGGCTCGCGCCCATTCAGCCGTGCCAATGCTCTGCTGGCCTCCCAGGGATGCGAACCAGTCGACTGGTCTTTGCCCTGACCAGGTTGGCGTTCCTCGGCCACCGAGGAGGCGGGATCAGGCCCAGCGACCAGCCACAGTCTGGCCACATTCGGGGCAGAGCCCATCAGGTGTCAGGCGTTGGTCTGCCACCTGGTAGCCGAAGCGCACCACTAAGCCTGTCCGGCAGCCCGGGCAGACTGTCACTGAACCGCCTGGTTCAGCCACATTTCCCAGGTAGACGTAACGCAAGCCGTTGGCCAGTCCAATGTCACGGGCTTGGCGGAGCGTCGCCAGCGGTGTAACCGGCCGGTTAGTCATCCGCGCCGCCGGATGAAAAGCCGAAAAGTGCAGCGGCACATCCGGTCCTAGTTCACCCGCCACCCATTCGGTCAACCGGCCCAGTTCGGACGGCGAATCGTTCAGACCCGGTATGACCAGGGTTGTAACCTCAGTCCAGACCGTGGTTTCGTGAACCAGGTAGCGCAGCACATCCAGCACAACATCAAGACGGCCACCGGTGATTTTGCGGTAAAACTCGGGTTCAAAGCTTTTCAAGTCAATGTTGGCGGCGTCGATCGGCCCGAACAGATCAGCCGCACCGGCCGGCGTGATGTAACCCGCACTGACCACAATGCTGTACAGGCCGTCGGCTCGCGCCGCCAAGGCCGCATCGACAGCGTATTCAGTGAAAATGATCGGATCGTTGTAGGTGTAGGCAACTGACTGGCATCCTGTCCGTTTAGCCGCGGCGGCGATCTCCTCCGGCGTTGCTTGAGCCATCAGCCGGTCCATGTCGCGGGCTGTTGAAATGTCCCAGTTTTGGCAGAAACGGCAGCTCAGGTTGCAGCCAGCGGTCCCGAAGGAAAACACGTCCGAGCCGGGTAAGAAATGGTACAACGGTTTCTTTTCGACCGGATCAACCGCGAACCCGGAGGACCGCCCATAGGTTGTTAGGTCGAGTTTCCCGCCCAGATTTTGCCGCACAAAACAGAAACCGCGTTGACCCGGACGCAGGCGGCAGTGTCGTGGGCAAAGGTCGCATTGGACGCGCCCGTCCGCTAGGGTTTGCCAGTGCCGGGCGGTTGTCAACGTTTCGTCCCGTCGGCCGCATCTGGTTTGCCCGATCCCGTCCCCTCAGTCCCGGCCGAACCTCCACTGTCAACGCCGCCGTCAACACCTGACCCAGTTTCGCCGCCTAACAGTTCAGCCTGGTTTTCCTCAAACGCTGTCACCCTGTAACGCCAGATTTTGATCTGGTCCGACCAATAGCCTGGCGGCAAATGAGCCTTCAGAACCAACTCCCCAACAAACTCGTCCCCTGTTGGCAGTTGTTCCCAAACCTGAGGCAGAAAAGTTCCCCGGCGTCCCCTAGCCTCCAGAATCAGTCCATCCAGGCCTGGTTTGAGCTGCCGCAGCAGATCATCCCGGGTGGTCCAATAGACCGGTTCAGGTTCAGACAGGACCGAAACCTCAAGCATCGTACGGCTCAACTCAGCCGCGGTCAGCGGCGCGAACCGAGGATCATCCAAAGCCGCCGCGACAGCGTTAGATCGCACATCCTGATCCAGTGGCCGGTAAGCCTGAAGCGACCCGATACAGCCGCGCAGTTGGCCATCTTGAGTCAAAGTGACAAAAACCGCCCCCGGCTTGGCCAAGAAACTAATCTCCTCTTCGGTCAGGTGCGGAGCCGGCGGCTCCCCTTGGGAGACATCCGGCCCGCGAACCGCCGATTCGATGGCCGCCCGGGCCAACCCGGTCAAAAGACGGCCTGCTAGCGGCGGAAAACTGGACGGCATCGGGCAAACTCCTATCGTTGCGGTACCAGGCCAAGCGGACCACCCGGGTCAACTGACGTGAAAGTCATCGCCGGGTAACCAACCACAGCCGAACGGTCCCCGGCCGTGTCGCCCGAATTGCGGTAGTCGATTAGCCGCGGGCGGACTGGGTGGTGTTGGACGGCTGCCAGCCAACCGTTGAGCGGGAAAGCACCGCAGGCCTGATCACCGGTCAGCGCCGGGCCACCCGCCATGATCTGCTCCAGGGCCGCCTGATCGGTGGCTTTGGCCTGGCCATAAGGCAAATAGTGCGACAGGTCAGAGCTGATAATGAACAGTGTTCGCGGGGTGTGCCAGAGGGTTTCGATGACCTCGGCCACAACCTCCGGGGCGGACCAGCCGACCAGTAGCGGCAGTACTGGCGTGCCCGGCGGCAGGACAGTCTGAATGAAGGGCAAATGCACTTCAAGGGAATGTTCCCGTTGATGCACTTCAGGGCCGGTTACGACTTGCGGCAGGGGCCGCACCAGGGCAACGCCCTCCTGCCAGACCGGCACATCACCTAGTGGCGTGCGGAAATAGTCAGCCCGGGGCAGCGCCGTGAACGGCGTGCCTACCCGATGGCATGGGCCTAACAGAACCACTTGGCTGTAACAGGCAGGGTCAAGGCTGGCGTAACCGAAGGCCGCGGTCAGGCCCGAATACTGGTAACCGGCATGGGGTACAAGCAGGGCCTTGGCTGGGACCGCTGGGCCGACTTGGTTGTCTGGGCTGGCGGATTCGGTCCGGCGGGAGGTTCGCTCGCGGGCGTCTTCAAGTAACTGGTTCACCTGGGCGGACAAGACGCCAGGTGTTGCCGGGTAAAACTGTCCCGCTACGGCGGGCTGGCGCACCACTCGCATTTCCCCAGGATAGCCCGGCGGCTCGCCCGCCAACAGACTTGGGGCTTGTTTGGGTCCACTGTGTCCGGTTTCGGTGGATCAGGGGGACAGTAGTCGGTCACAGTTGGCCAAAACAGCCAACTTTGACCGGTTTGTGTATTGGAAAGTGGGGTGACGGCCGCCGAGCGGACCTACTCGACCACTAGCACCTGATAGGCCGGGTTCAAGGCATAGCCACGGCCCCGCACTGTGGTGATGGCTCCTGGTAAGGCCAGTTTGCTCCGTAAATGGGCGATGTGAACATCGACCGCGCGGCTGACCTGCGGCAACTGCGAAACGGCGGTTACCTCCCCGGCGCCTCCGCCGGCCTCTTTGGTGCCAGCGGTGGCTCCCTCGGAGCCAGCACTTGCCTCGCCAGCTCCTTCCTCGACGCCCGAACCGGACAGCCCGGCCACGGCCAAAAGCGACTGTCGGCTGACGGTCCGTCCGGGATGACGCGCCAGCAGAGCGAGCAGCTCAAACTCACGCGGCGTCAAGTGACGAGGCTTACCGTCAACTCGAACACTCTGGGCAACCGGGTTCAGTTTGATCTCGGAACGCAACGGCAGCGCCCTGAGACGTGCCTCAAAAGCCCGGACGGCCTGAGCTGACTGGCTCGAAACCGGAGCCGGATCATCCGGCACGGCACTCCGAGTCGACCAGTAGGCCTGACCAGATGCGCTGCCCGCCGGGTAGTTATCGCCGGTTCGCCTGGTCCGGGCACGGCCGCCCGGAATGACGATCAACGGCCCGCGATACGGAGCTTTGCGCCGGTAGCTGGTGATTTGGCTGGTTTGGGGAGTTTGGCTAGGTACACCGGTGAAAAGCGGTGCGTAGGCGGATACGGCCATGGTGGTTAAGTCCTTGAATGTTTCGCGCCCGATGCCGACCGTCCGGCTTAGCGTTCTAGGGCGCTGCTTGTGCTGGGGCTAGGTGGGCGTTATTACGCCTGACACAGACACATTCGGCTCTGGTGACACGCACCCAGTGCGCCCGTCTGGCGACGGTAGGGCATTGTTGGCGCGGAGTTAGTCACGCAGGCAACCATGCCACTGCCAGTGGGCGTGGTCAAGCACCCGGTCAACGGTCAGACTTTTGTTAAGGCCGCGCAACCTTCCTTGTGCGAGCTGGCTCAGCCGCGTGTCCAGCGTGTCAATGCGCCCAGGTGAACCGCTGTGGTTGGTGCCGGGACGAGCCAGCACCGCAGGCGCGGGCCTAACCAATGGAGTTGGCTCAGCCGCCTGCCCGGCGTGTCAATGTGCCCACCCGTCCGGTGACGCGCTAGCGTCTTGACAATGCGCTGCCCGGCCTTACCCATCTCTGTCCGGGAGTCAAGATGGCCGCTGTGACCCATATCCAGGTTGACGGCCTGAGGGTTGAACTGCGGCGTAAGCCGATCCAATCTATCCGCTTGCATATTGATCCGTCGGGCCTGGTTTGGGTGTCCTTGCCGCCGCATTGCCCGGCGGAACGGGCGGCTGACCTGGTCCGTTCGCACCGCCAAATGGTTGACCGGGCTCTGGTCCGAGCCAAACAACCGCCTACTTTCTGGGGTGATCCGTTACCAGATGGGTTCCAGGGGCTCAGCCTGGAACGCCTTTACCAGGCGGAAACCGCCCGGGCGACGGCCGAACTGGCAAGCTCTTGGGAGCCGGTTATTGGCAAGGCGGCCAGCCGGTGGAGCTTGCGCTGGATGAAGACTCGTTGGGGTTCTTGCCAGCCGGCTACAGGCCGGATCACGATCAACTGGGCCTTGGCCGCGCTGCCTTTGGAGTTTCTTGAAGAGGTTGTGGTACATGAGCTGGTTCATCTTGAAATCTCCGGTCACGGGCCGACCTTTTACGCCAGGATGTCAAACTTGCTGCCCACCTGGCCGCACATCCGCAGCCGGATGCGCGCTGTCAGACCGTTCCGCCCAACCGTCTAGCCGCTGGCCGCCCGGCCTGCCGGCCGACCAACCAAGCCGCAACCACCAGCCTGCCAGCCCAAGATCGGCGGTAGGCTGTAGCTCGCTTGCGCCAGTAGCTCAGTGGATAGAGCACCGCTCTCCTAAAGCGGGTGTCGGGAGTTCGAATCTCCCCTGGCGCACTCCAGTCGTCTTACTTGAACCCCGGACACGGGCAACCGGAATTCTGCCCATGCCGGGGTTTCGGACGGGGCCGCGCCGGGCGCCCTCCGGGCGTCCCGCCGGCCTTCCCGCGGACCCTTCGCAGATGGCGCCAAGCGAGCATGTCAGGTCGCTCTCCACAGTATGACGGACAAGGCCCTTGGCCTTCGGCTTCTCGGTGATGACGATCTTGTTGAAGAACGTCTGGTTCGCCAGCCGGCGGGTCGCGTTGTTCGACTTCAGGTACATGGCGCGCGGGTCGGACGCCAACAACAGGTAAGCGTCGAGGTTGGCGCGCAGCGGGCCGTAGTCCTCGCGGCACGCTTCGATTTCCTCCGCCACCACGGCGAGACGCGCTTCGAGGGCTCTTTGTTTGCGGGTCAACACTTGCAGGCTCATCGCGCCCTCGAGGTGCGCGTCGACCAGACGGTCCCGCTGGTCCTCGATCCGCCGCCTCTCGGCTACCAATTTGTCGAGCTCGCCGGAAGCGGACGCCATCATCTCGTCGAAGTCCGCGTTCGACTCCTCCCGGAGCCGCGCCCTGACCGAAGCCGGGACGCCGGAGCCGCGTCAAACTGATACGCCCTGGGTTTGGTGGAGGGTTTTGTTTCCCGAATGGATGATTGTTATGTCAACCGTGAGGAGATATCTCCAAGTGCCGCGTGAACGGTCTATCAGGCTGGTACGTGAAGCGA
>JAIRYJ010000005.1 GCA_031267825.1 Bifidobacteriaceae bacterium | reverse complement strand
GACCTTGAATACGAGGTCAAGGAACTTCGGCGGGCTAACGAGATTCTGTTGGCGGCGTCGAGTTTCTTCGCGCGGACGCTCGACCCGCGACTGCCATAGTGGTGGACTTCATCACTGCCCATAAGAAGGTGTACGGGGTCGCGCGGAAGTACCACCTGCACCGGTCCACCGTGTTGCGGAACCTCCGCAAGGCGGGAGTGCCGCCGATCCAAAGGGCCGGTGCAACCCAGCAGCCTAACCTGGTCAAGGAAGCGAACCTTTTGCGCCAGCAGGGCTTGACGTTGCGGAAGATCGCCGAGGAGCACGGCATCGGCGAACCTGGAACACTGGTCAAGCACCTCCTGAAACGCCTCCGGCGTGTATTCCTCAAGGTGCTGCTTGCGCCGCCACGCCGCCCATTTCGCTTGGGCAAGCGACCCCATTCGGCCCAAGACCAGTTGCAACGGCTTGGCATCCACTCGGCGGTGCTCCACCACAGTGGCAATTGATTCGGCCAGCACATCGGCTTGGACCTCACTGGAGTTAGCCATGGCGGCGATGTCCGCGAAGTCCCGCCAACGGGTGTTGGCCGCGCCGCGCTCGATGGCGGTGACGATCTTCTCCGCGAGGATCATCGAGACGGGGTAGCACAGCAGGTCGATGTCGCCTCCCAATAGCAGCGGCAGCTTTGTTGGGACTGGCGCGGGCCACACTGGATCGCCGAAATTCATGTCCACATGCAACGGAATCCTGGCCTTGCCGAGGTAAGCCGCCATCAAGACGCCGCCTTTGAGCACGAGTTGATCGGCGAACGCCGATTGAGCCAGGCGGGCGATAAACCCTTCCAGCGCGTAGAGTGCGAAGTATTCGGCCACGTCCCTGCCTTGGCGCTTGGCCAGGTTACGCAAGTCGTTGTAGGCCCGGCCCGCGGGAGTGGCCCTTGTAGGCGCCGACGTCACGTCAAGACTTCCAAAGTCAAGCGGATTGCCGGGTACGCCTTCGGGAAAGCCTCGGCCAGGCCCAGCAGTTTCGCGGGGTAGTTGCCTCGTTCGCGCAGCCACCGTTTCAGGGCGGCGACGGCGGCATCACTGCCTTCACGGTGCGCGAGCCTAAAGGCGTCGATGATTGACCGTTCGGGACTGTAGCAGTAAAGGCCGCCAGGGCCGTCAATGGGATCGCGGCCGATGCCAAAGGTAGCCTGGTCGAAGCTGTGCCAGGCGACGTGCGCGAACCCGGCGGGGTGGCGGGTGCCGCGGGGCAGGGCGACGTCCATTACGGGGGGTATGGCATCGCTCAGTCCGTGGTGGGCCAGGGCGCTGGTCAGGCACAACGTAGCCGCGCCTTGAACGGCGGTCGCTGCGGCCAGGGTTGCCAGCGACCGGTCGGACGAGTCGGTCTTGATGAACGTTCCGCGCCCGATCCGCTCGAAATCGCCGGTCAGAACGCCTTTGTAGACTTGGTCTTTGCGCAGACCGGCCCGTCGGGCGTCGGCGAGGGTGAACGCCAAAGGCAAAGGTTCCGCCATCGCGGCCCTCCTAACTGTTTTCAGATATAGCTTACATGTAAGCAGTTAGGAATGCGAGGGTCCTTCCGTCACTGGGACTCAAACGTCAACCCCTGGGTCGGTAAGGTGCGCCTGTACTTGTCAGACGGCATTTCTGGGATTTCGGTCGAGGTCGTGGAGGAGGCTGAAAACGACGCTCGGGGGCCGATAGCGGGTCCAAATGAAACAGCTACAACGTCGATCACCCCTGAACTGGCGGCGCTGATCCTGGCTGACTTGGAGGCGGGCGAGTCCGTGCGCGGGATAGCCCGTAAGTGTGCCGCGTCAAGTCGTGTGGACATGGTTTGTTGGGGTTCAGGCCGCTAACGGTAGCCCGTTAGCAGCGGTTTCATTTTGATTCTTGAAGTGGTCCGCCCAGGCCTGCGCGGGAGTGCGGTAGCCGAGTGTTGAATGTAACCGATGATGGTTATAGTCGATCTGTATATACTCGGCCACCATCGCCCTGGCACGGGCTTTAGAGACCTTACCGAGACGATCGAACATTTCGTTTTTCATCAGGGAGAACCAAGCCTCAGCCACCGCGTTATCGTGGCATGACCCAGTGCGTCCAACAAACAACCGGATCTCCATCCGGGCCGCCGCGTCCGCATACGCCCTGGACGTGTACTGAGCGCCTTTATCGGAATGCCCTATAGCGCCCCCAGCGACCCGGCCCGACCGGTAGGCCATCTCCAAAGCCTCAACCACCAGGCTGGCCCGCATATGATCCGCCATCCGCCAACCGACCACCATCCGGGTCGTCAAATCAATCACGGTCGCTAAATACAACCACCCTCGCGAGGTACGCAGATAAGTGATATCCGAAACCAGGACCGTGCCCGGCACTGGCGGGGTGAACCGCCGCCCCACCAAATCCGGGCGGCTAACAGCATCTTTAGCCTGGATAGTGGTCCGTTTAGAAGCATACGGCTAGGCTCCTTTCAACCCCAGTCCACGCATGATCTTGGCAACCAGCCACAGCGACACGCTCTGACCTAGGCGCAACAACACGCCATGGACCCGCCACGCCCCGTAACCGCCCTTAGAACACCGGTGAGCCTGGAGTTATCAGCCTTGGTCAGCCACGCCCGGCACCCAGCCCGTGCGCCCTTACGCGGAACACTACCCGGCCCGGCCGTTTGGCGAGCTTTGAGCCACTTGTAAAACCCCGATCTGGCCACCTCCAACAACCGGGCCATCATCATAACCGGGAAGGCCGCCTTCTTCCGCTCCATCAACTCGTATCGAGCTGTCACAGGTGCGTTTTCACGAAGAAGGCGGCCGCCTGCTTTAGGAAATCATTCTCCATCCGCAGTCGTTTATTCTCCGCCTCCAACGCGGCCACCACGGGGTCCCTAGCAGTCCCAGCCGCTTGAGTTCTCCGGCCACGAGTGCCGTACGTGCCGCGCGCCTGAGCGATCCACCGCCACAACGTTGACCGGTTCAAACCCAACTCCTCGGCCACTACCGTGGCCGGCTTACCAAGCTCCTCAACCATCGCCACCGCATGGGCTTTGAACTGAGCCGAATACTAACCCTGACTACTCGCAGACACTCTCCACATTCTCCTTGAGACTCACTGTCCACAAGAAACATGACACCTCAAGCCTCCTGAAGAGATTGACGGGACCGGGCCGCCCGCTCTCTCAGCACGGCGTGCGCCGTTTCCGGCACATTCTTGATCTGCACATTAGGCATGGAGCCATTGTGGCGCTTCAACATGCAAATTGGGTCTATGTCAATAACGGTGGGTGGGGTTTGCATTGTTAGTTGTCCTCCGCCGGGTCGAGTCGGCCCGGGAAGCTGATTGCGAAGGCGTTCAGGGTCGGCTTCCACCGGTTGGCCCAACGTCTGCGGCCTTTGCCTGTGGGGTCCAGGGAGCGGGTCACCAGGTAGAGGCACTTCAACGCGGCGGTGTCGTTCGGGAAGTGCCCGCGAGCCCTGACTGCCCGCCTGTAGCGGGCGTTAAGGGACTCGATGGCATTAGTGGTGCAGATGATCTTGCGGATCTCCACGTCCCAGGCCAGGAACGGCGTGAACTCCTCCCAAGCGTTCTCCCACAACCGGATGATCGCGGGATACTTCTTGGCCCAGGTCTCGGAGAACTCCAAGAACCGCTCCTCAGCGGCCTCCACGGTCGCCGCGGTGTAGACCGGGCGCAGCTGCTTGGCGATCTGGTCCCAGTCCTTCCTGGAGGCGTACTTGAAGCTGTTGCGTAGCAGGTGGATCACACAGGTCTGCACCTGGGTGTCCTCCCAGACCGCGTTGATCGCCTCCGGCAGGCCCTTCAAGCCGTCGCAGACGACGATCAGGACGTCTTGGACGCCCCGGTTCTTGATCTCGGTGAGGACCGCCGCCCAGTACTTGGCGCCCTCCCCGCCCGAGCCGGCCCATATCCCCAAAATGTCGCGTTCCCCGTTCACGGTGACGCCCACAGCGGCGTAAAACGGCTTGTTGGCCACCTGCCCATCACGGACTTTGACATGGATCGCGTCGATGAACACCACCGGGTAGACCCGGTCCAAGGGGCGGTTCTGCCACTCCGTCATCTCCTCGACCACCTTGTCAGTGATCCGGGAGATCGTCTCCTTGGACACGCTCGTGCCGTACACCTCGGCCAAGTGCGCCGAGACCTCCCCAGAGGTCAACCCCCTGGCCGTCAACGACAAGACGATCTCGTCCACCCCGGTCAGCCGACGCTGCCGCTTCTTGACGATCACCGGCTCGAATGACGAGTCCCGGTCACGGGGCACGTCGACCTCGACCGGGCCGACCTCGGTGGTAACCGTCTTCGACCTCGTGCAGTTGCGCTCATTGCCAGTGGCCTTCGCGTCCCGCTCGCCCCGGGCGTAACCCAGGTGTTCGTCCATCTCCGCCTCAAGGGCGGTCTCCAGCACCCGCTTCGTCACGCCGCTCAGCAGACCGCCAGGGCCGACCAGAGCCGTCCCCTCGGCCTTGGCCCTGTCCACCAATCGTTGGGCGAACTCCAACTCGTCCGAGCCTGTCGCCTTGTCTCTCTTCGCCATGGTGGCGATCATTCCAGTCATCAGACCTCCTTCCCGCCAAGCCACACAGAGCCCAGCGATCCGGCAAACCCAACCCACCGTTTAAGGGATACACCCTGCAAATTAGAAGTCACCGCGCTAGGTATCGCCGTATTGGTTGACGGCGGGTTCCCGGTCCGCTTCTGGGCGCGTCAGAATCCGTTGGATATCGCCGAACGGGTGGCGCGGTTGGTGGCGCATCCGCCAGCGCGACTAAACCTGGACGATGCCGACCCCGCGTTTTGGTTGCACCGGGTGCGGCGGCATCGTCCACAGAACACGTCAAGGGGCTGGAAACGGGCCGACGGCATCATCCACGAGACACGTCAAGGGGCTGGAAACGGGCCCGGCGGCCTAATCGCGCCGCTGGTCCGGCCACTGTTTGGACATCCGGCGCGACCGCCCGGACCCGAAGGGACGATGTGTACTAGACTCTTGACCCATTGGAGGGGAGTATCCCGTCGGGAGTTCGTCGTCAGCCCGCGCTTAGCGCCGGTGAGCTCCGCCCAAGGCCATGCCTGGCCGCGGGTTGGAAAGACCTTCGGTGTTAACTTGAAGCGCGCGCCGCGCGTCACCCGAAGAAGAAGGCTCACATGGCACTCCCGATCTGGTTTGAAATTGGTTCCTTCGCTTGTCTCAGCCTGATCCTGCTGGCCGATCTGCTTCTAGTGGTTCGTCGGCCTCACCTGCCATCAATGCGCGAATCGGCCGCCTGGGTCACGCTCTATGTTGGCTTGGCCTTGGCATTCGCTGTGGCGCTGTGGACTCTGACATCCCATGACTACGCCACCGAGTTTGTCGCCGGTTGGTTGACCGAATACTCCTTATCGATGGATAACTTGTTCGTCTTTATTTTGATAATGAGCCGCTGGAAAGTACCACCGCGTTATCAGCAAGAAGTCCTAATGATTGGCATAATATTGGCGCTAGTTTTCCGAGGCTTGTTCATTCTGGCTGGCGCCAAATTGATCTCTTCCTTTAGCTGGGTGTTTTACATATTTGGAGTCTGGCTGATTTATGTGGCTCTGCGCCAATTACGTGATCATGCCGATTCTGACCAAGATAATCCTCTGATTCGTTCATTACGGCGGATTGTGCCGCTGACCAACGAGTATCACGACAACCATTTGACTGTGGTAATCGAGCGCAAACGTCACGTCACACCAATGGTTCTCGTCCTTGTGACAATAGGTTCAACTGATCTGCTATTCGCGTTGGATTCGATCCCCGCTATCTTTGGACTAACCAACAGCGCTTTCATTGTTTTCACGGCTAATATCTTCGCGCTGATGGGGTTACGTCAGCTTTACTTCCTGTTAGGCGGCCTGCTCAAACGGCTGGTTTATCTCAACTTTGGACTCGCCGGGATTCTAGGATTTATCGGCGCGAAACTAACTCTCCACGCCTTACATACCAACGACGTGCCGTTCATCAACGGTGGTCGGCCGGTTAGCTGGGCGCCCGAGATTCCGATTTGGTTGTCGCTGGCGGTGATCGCGGGTTGTCTGATAATCGCGACCGGTGCGTCGCTGGCCGCCACCGCCCGCCGCCGCAGCCGCGCGGCCAGCCTGCCTCAGAGCCATGCCGACAAGCCATAACATGGTTCACCATGACCTCCAGCATTCCTCCCAGCGCCGGTTTCCCGCCGGACGATGCCGTCACCCCAGGCTCGCAGCCACCGCCGAGTTACCAGCCACAGCCAGGTTACGTTCCGCCAACTGGCAGCCCAGTTCCACCGAGCTATGCTCCGCCGCCCGGCTACGCGGCTCAGCCTGGATATCCTGAACAACCTGGCTACGCGGCTCAGCCCAGCTATCCCCAACAGCCCTACCCCGTCCAACAACAGCCAGCCGCGGCGCCAACCAGCTATCCCCAACAACCCGGCTACGCCGCTCAGCCCAGCTATCCGGCACCGTCGTCGCGGCCAGCTCAACCAGCAGCCGCCCCGACCCGGCGGCCGACCGGTGCCAGCCGAACCACCCGGACGCACCGCGCCGGACGTATGGCCTGGGTGGCGCTGGTTCTTGGCTTGGCGGCATCGGCCATTCTAGGTCTGTCCGCTTGGCAGGGACTTGGCGCCATCGAATTCGACCTGTCGCCCTTCACAACCGCCAAGTGGTGGGGTGTTGGTCTGGCGGTGGCCGCCGCCTTACCCATCGTGGCGATCGTGCTGAGCATCGTTTCCCTAGTCAGGAAGGCCAACCGGGCAGTCGCGGCGGTCGGTTTGATCCTGTCACTGTTCGGCCCGGCGGGCGGGCTAGTAGCTGGTGCGAACGCCGGATTCGATAGCTTGGCCCATCACGCGGCCGATGTCGCCCGTGAAAAAGGAGCCACCGCCTTGGAAACAATCGAAATTGATGGCCTGCCAGACTGGCTGTCAGACCTGGCCGTCGCGGCGATCAGACCCTCCGACTAGACACCCAGTGGCCTTAGCCCGTTCGGTCTGCCCGCTAGCTGGTGTGAAACACCGGCGGAGCCGAAAACTCACCGGTCGGGCCAGCTGGGGCTGGTAGGCGCCCGGCCCCGTCTGGCAGCGGTATGGCCGCCAGCAGGCTCTTGGTGTACGGATGGCCGGGGTTGGACCAGACAGATTCAGTTGGGCCAGCCTCAACGATCCGGCCAGCCCACATCACGATCAACCGGTCGGCGATTAGCCGGACAACGGACAAGTCATGGGAGATGAACAGCAGGGCCGTGTTCTGCGATTGTGCCAGCGAGGACATCAGATAGGCCACGCGGGCTTGAGTCGAAGCGTCCAGCGCGCTGATCGGTTCATCGCCGATCAGCACCTCAGGGGCCGCGGCCAGCGCCCTGGCGGTGGCTATCCGCTGGCGCTGCCCGCCGGAGAAGCTGCGCGGGAAACGCTTCGCGTCGCCCGCCTCCAAACCAACCCGCACCAGCCAATCCTCCGGCGTATCCAACCGGACAGGGCCACCATCTGGCTGAGCGATACCAGTCGGCTGCGCGCCCGACCCAGCGACCCCACCCAGCCCAGCGACCGCGCCCGGTTCAGGGAGCGCGCCCGGTTCAGGGAGCGCGCCCGACCCAGCGACCGCGCCACCATGGCTGGTCAAGTGACCGCGCCGACGGCGCTGCGCAAGATCAAGACCGTCCTGGATCTGTGCGCCAACCCGGCGCCGCGGATTGAGAGACGAACCAGGATCCTGGAAAACCATCTGAATACCAGTTAGTTCCAGGGGGCGCCGCCCCACCCCGAGTGGGCTGATCGGCTTTCCGAGATACTCTGCCACCCCACCACTCGGAGCCACCAAACCAGTTAAGACCCGGGCGATGGTTGACTTGCCGCAGCCTGATTCGCCAACCAAACCGACCACTTCCCCGGCGAACAGTTCAAAGGAGACGCCACGTAACGCCCTGACTGGCGGGTGACCCGGATAAACAACCTCAAGATCACGCACCGCCAACACCGGGTTGGGCCGGGCGTTCATACCGCACCCGCCTCAGATGCGGGCGCCATAGTCTGGCCCGGTTCGTCCGGCGCTAGCGGCATAATGCGGGCCAGGTCAGCCCGTGACTTCAAGCCACCGCGGGCCCCAGGCAAAGCCGCCAGTAACTCGCGGGTGTAGGCGTGTTGAGGCGACGCGAATACCGCCTGACGCGGCCCGTTCTCCACTATCCGGCCCTGACGCATGATGGCCACATTGTCCGCTACGGCACTCATCACACCAAGATCATGGGTGATGAACAAGACCGCCAAACCAAGCGAATCGACCAGTTCGCGGATCAGATTCAGCACCCCAGCTTGGACTGTTACGTCCAACGCGGTGGTCGGCTCGTCGGCGATCAGAACTGACGGATCACAAGCCAAAGCCGCCGCGATAGCGATCCGCTGGCGTTGGCCGCCAGAGAACTCATGCGGGTAGCGCTGCAAAGTTGCCCGCCCACCAGCCACACCAACCCGGTCAAGCATCCGGACCGCCCGGTCCATGGCCTCGGTTTTGGAAACCCGCAAGTGGTAACGCACATGGTCAGTCAATTGCGCTCCGACTGTCAGTTGCGGATGTAATGAAGTTGACGGGTCCTGGAAGACGGTCCCGACGCGTCGGCCACGGATAGCGTTGAGTGAACTACCCGTGATCTGAAGTAGGTCATTACCATCCATCCAAATATGTCCGCTGACCTCAGACTTAGCCGGTTCCAGGCCGGTCACGACCAGCCCTGTGATGGTCTTGCCGGAACCAGATTCACCGGCCAACCCTTGAACCTGGCCACGGCCAACTTCAAGGCAAACATGATCAAGGATCGGTTTTAGGCCGTCCTCGTTTCTGATCCCGAGGCACAAGTCTTCAATCGCCAGTACCGGTTTCATGATTTTTCAACCCCCGGGTCAAGCGCGTCTCTCAGTGCGTCGCCAATGAAATTGAACGCGATCACAACGGTCAGGATGGCTAATCCGGGGAACACACCGAGCCACCATTTATCGAAATGAGCCACCGCTGAAGAGACCATCGAACCCCATTCTGGCGTGGGCGGTTTAGCGCCTAAACCGAGGAAAGACAGTCCCGATAACAGCAACGCGGCTGTCCCAATATCAAGGCTGGCCATCACCAAGACCGGTCCAACTGTGTTGGGAAGAATATCGACCCGCATGGACCGGACTGAACTGAATCCGAGCAGCCGCCCAGATGCGACGAATTCGTTTTCACGCAAACCCATCACAATTGACCGGACCACTCTGGCATAGGGCGGCCATGACACAACTAGGGCTGCTAGCACAGCGTTGAAAAGGGACGCCCCCAGTGCCGCGGCTGTCACCATGGCCAAAATGACTGTTGGGAAAGCCAGCACCAGGTCGGTAAAACGCATGATTGTTTCACCCACCCAGCGTCCAAAGAACCCGGCCAGCAAACCAAGTAACGAGCCGATCAACATAGATAAACAGACCAGTAGTAATGACAAGCCAATCGTCACGCGGGCGCCGGCCAGAATACGCGACAGCAGGTCCCGGCCAAGTTCATCAGTGCCGAGCCAAGCCACCGAACCGGGTGGCGTGAATCGTGGTAGGTCTTGGGCCAGCGGGTCATATGGTGCGATTGATGGTCCAACCAGGCAGATCACCAGCCAGGTTAGGGCTATTAGGGCAGCGACGATGCCGAGTGGTTGGCGTAAGCCGGGAGGTATTAGTCGCCAGATCCGCCGGGTTAGTGACCGTCTATTCGCCATCTGAGCCCGCGGCTGAGCGCTTTCTTGGGCCTGCGCCTGAGGGCACTGTTGAGCCTTGGTTTGGGCTTTAGCCTGAGCCTTGGCTTGTCCCGGATTTGTCATTGCCCAATCCTGACTCTCGGATCGATCACACCGTACGCCAGGTCAACCAGCAAGTTGATGCAGAGGTAGACCAAACCCACAAACAACCCCACCCCCATGACCGCCAGCAGGTCTAGTTTCGAGGCCGCCTGATAGGCGTAAGACCCTAGTCCGGGCCAACCGAAAATCGATTCAACCAGTACAGTGCCGCTCAACAACGAGCCGAAGGCTAAACCAACCATCGTCAGAATCGGCACGGCCGCACCGCGCAAGATATAGCGCAAGAACACTGTCCGGCCCGGTAGTCCTTTGGCTTTGGCGGCACGGACGTAGTCCTGGTCTAGCACTTCCAGAATTGATGTGCGCGAGAACCTTGTCAACAAACCAACCGTATACAGCGTCAACACCAGCGTCGGCAGCACCAAGTGAGCACTGGCGTCAACGAAGGTGCGCCACTCCCCAGCCAGCAGGGCGTCAATTGTGTACATTCCAGTTACCTTGGGTGGAGCCATCACACCTGGCGTCAATCTCCCTGAACCGGGCGCCCAACCGAGGCGGTAATAGAACGCGTAGAAGCACACAATGGCGGTCCAAAATGTGGGCAGAGATATGCCAACTAATGACACTAAGCGCAGCACTTGATCAGTGATTCGGCCACGCCGGTAAGCCGACCAAGCACCCAATATGATACCTAAGATAACCGCGCAGATGATCGCCCCGAAAGCTATTTCCATGGTCGCTGGAACAGCCTTGGCGAGGTCCTCACTAACTGGATGATGGGTTTGCCACGAAACACCCAAATCAAGCCGCACCAGGCGGCTGACATAGGCGGCGTATTGGGCTGGTAAAGACTTGTCGAGGCCATATTCGGCTCTGAACCGGGCGACTGTTTCCGGGTTATCGGCCGCTCGTTGGCCTAAAGCCGCGGCCACCGGGTCACCTGGCACCAAATTGGTCAAAGAAAACGTCACCAATGTCATGCCGAATAGCAATCCAACGGCTATTAGGAGGCGTTTACCGATATAACGCCAAAGCTGCCCGTGTGACCGGCGGGTCCCGCGGCCTGAGGACCCAGCCACATCGCTAACCGGCCTAGCGGCGGAAGACGCCTCGGCGGCATCGGCCACCTGGCCACCAGACCCAGCCAAATCGGTAACCGGCCCGGCGGCAAAAGACGCGGTGGCGGCATCATCCATATGGCTCATATCAGGCGGAACCGTCCCGCCACCACGGGTTTGACCCGCAGCGGCGGCCGGCTCCAGTGGCTCAGGCAATCCCCAAGCCCGCCACGTTGATCAACCAAACCGGGTTGTAGTAGACCCCGCTGACGCTCGGCTGATAGGCGACGTTCGAACCGGGTTGAAGCAGCGGCACAAACGGCGAATCCGCGTTCATCGCTTTGCCCCAGTTTTCGAACACTGTCCGCCGGGCATCCAAGTCACCGGTCGTGTAGCCCTGGCTGACCAGCGCCTCGATCGCCGGGTTGGAACCCTCTGGCCAACCCGCCCGCAAACCGACGCTCTGACCCGGGCCGAAAGCCAAATAGTTAGCCGGATCCATGTAATCAGGGTTCCAATACCACAAACCAATTTGCTCTTTACCGTCACGGTAAGCGTCAATTTCTGTAGCGAACGGCGCTGGAGCTAAATCAACCTCAATTCCAACCTGAGATAGTTGCGATTGGATTCGTTCAGCCAAAGTTGTCAAATTCAAACCAGTCGGATCAATATCATTGGGGAAGGACAGTGTCAGTTTCTGACCAACCGCGCCACTCGCCTCAGCCGCCGTCCGCGCGGCCGCCGCGTCATACTTCAGAGCATCGGCCGAGCCTAAAGCACCCAAGAATACTGACGGCACAAGACCGGTCGCCTGGGCCGCTCCGCGTCCAGCGATTTCAAGTAAACCATCGTAGTTGATCCCATTCTTGACCGCTCTAACAAACTCAGATGAAGCCGTGATCTCAGAGATCGCCGAATCAGCGTTGATCAACAAGAAGACCACTGTGGCCGAGGGCACCGATTCTACGTTCACATTATCCGCCAACGAATCAACCATGTCACCTGACAATCCCAAAGCGACTTGTGAATCGCCACGCTCAACATTCATTTTCTGAGTAGCTGGTTCGGTGTTACGCAAAATCACCGTGTCATAGGTCGGTTTCTGCGGACCGTTATATTTGTCATTCTTGACCAGAATCGCTTCGGAGGCGGTGTCTAGTTTTTCAAGAATATACGGTCCAGAACCGGCTGATGTTTCATTGAGGAACTCTTCGGCACTATCCGTCGCACTAGTTGATCCGCCATTTTCTTGCACTAGTTTCGAATTGACAATGCCGCATGACGGCGTGGCCAAAACGGCCGGCAGTGATGGCGAAGGCACATCGGTGACAAGTTTGAGAGTCATTTCATCGACCTTCTCTACTTGAACTCCAGCCAACAAGAAGGACGGGTTGCCTTCTAGGCCCTGCAGACGCTGCAAGGAGAAAACCGCGTCATCGGCGGTGATTGGTGCACCGTCAGAAAATACTCGGCCTTCAGTCATCGTCAAAGTGAACTCAGTCTGGTCAGAGTTTGATTCAAAGGTCGCCAAGTCTGGGATGACGGTGGTGGTGTCATCATCAGCGAAGGTAAGCAACGTGTCGTAAAGCGCTTTGACCAGAATCTGGCCGGTCGGCTCATACTCCCGAGCCGGGTCAATCGTTTTAATGTCAAAAGTGGTGTCAACTACGATTTGGGTCGCGCCGTCACCGGGTTCGCCCGCGGCGCCGTCTTCGTTACCGTTGTCGGCGCAACCAGACAGAAGCAGGGCGGCCGCCCCCAGGGCGCCGGTCAGGCGAAACATCTTATTCTTGGGCGAAATCATGGGATTCCCTTCGTCAGTGGCCGCGATATTCTGCGCGGCTCAATTGCGGGCAAAGTTTATTGCTATTGGTGGCCGTCGCGGAACCCACGAAACATACATTTCACCTAAGCCAGCCAATTGGACGGCCCGGTCATGCCGGTTCGTTGTCCCGTATCCGGCATCGGGCAGGCAGATCTCTGTGCGTCTTGTGTCGCACTGAGAGGGTGGTATTATGACGATGCACGGCGTTTGCCATGCCTTTACCTTTCAAGGAGATGTACCCCATGATGTCACCCCCCCCGTTCAGCGTTCACTAGGCGCATAGCGCGAGTCGCTCTGGCTCTGGCGGCCGCTGCCGGTAGTCGGTCTTAGCGGAACGGCTCCAGCAGGCGCTGCGGTCCCAGCACAAATCATTCCCCCTCCAGTCAACGTCTACACCTACAAAGTGACCAAGAGTTCCACGACTACTGGCTACACGGACAAGACGCGGGTCATTGGCTCGTGTAACGCTGGCAATGTTGCAGTATCGTGCACGGTCGCGAAAGGCAAAACCGTGACAAACAATCTCTCCGTGGCGTTCGGCCTGAGCGCCAGCTATGTCTCCGGTCAGCTCGGATACAGCTACTCTTCAGCTTCGTCGACCACAGTTTCTTGCTCAGCAACCGTTCCCAAGGGTAAGACGCTTAAGGCCTACCCACAAGGCACGCGAAGGGTCTACTCAATAGCTCAGACCACCAAGCATCTCCAGCTCTACAACAACTGGACAAAGACTTCCACAGTCAGTGGTCTGACGTCGTTCCAGAGCAACAACGGGATTTCCTGCTGGGTTGTGTAGTGCGGCAGCTAATCGTCTCAATCACCTCTGACGCACAGCAGATCAAGGGACGCATCGCGGCGCTGGTCGCGGTCGCGGCCTTGGGCTGCTTGGCCACTGCCTGCCAGAACAGCGGCGGCGATGTGGTCAGCCTGGTGACGCCGGGAATTTCCAGCGACGCCACCGGGCCGGAACCGCAACAGCAGATCGATGCCATTGATGCCTGTCTGGAGCAACATGACGTGCCTGCAAGAATCCTGTATTCCGAGGATGGCATGAGCGTTGAGAAGACCAGCAGCGAGGCCAGTTTGACCTGTTTTGGCGGCCAGTGCGTCTATTGGGGAGCGGACGGCGCATCCCCCGGGGACGCGGCCAGTCAGCGCCAGTTCGAGCTTTACGAAGCCATGCGGGCAGCCAAAGGCTTAGGTGACACGGCAGATCTTCTGTTTGTTGGCGACGTTGACTTTACGGATCAGTTCGCGGCCTGCTTACTGGAAGCCAAATTCAACCAGGCGGACTTCGCGCCCACCCCGCAAGACGAATTGAAGGTCAAAGCGCTAATCGCCGCAGCGGGCCAAACCTGGGCCGAATGTGTCCGTCAATCAAAGCTGTCCGCTGTGTCTGACCCGGCCGCGCCAATAGCGGACGGTTATTTCACTCGTCCGACCGCTCTGCTGCCGGCCGCGATCACTGAGGCGCGGCTAAGGGACGTACTGGCCGCCTGCCCACCTGTGCCAGCGGCCAAAACGGTGCGGGAAGAAGATATTGGTGACGCGACGATCTACTCCGCCGCGGCCTTACCGGAAGTCGGATTCGATTATCCAGGCTTCGATGGCAAGGGCGGGACACCACCTGAGGATGAAACATCATTGCGTTTGGACAGACTGTCGGGAATAGTCATCCAGGTGAGTCAAGCCGCGTGGGAAGAACTGCCCGAAAAGGCCGATTGAACACCTGCCGCATTGCCCAACTCTGTCAACCCATAGCGCCAATGAGATCAGGTGATATCGCGGCGCTTGAAGAAAGTCAGTGCCACGGCGCTGATCAAGACCGTTTGAACCAGTAGGACCGACATCAGTTGCATGGCGTAATCCAACACCAGCCAGGGGCCGCCCCAAGCCATCGCCGGTAAACCGAGCGGCAGGAACTGGGTCATCGACAAGTACAACCCGAGGACTAAATCACCCGCCCTGATAACCAGTTCAACGAAGGCCCAAACCAGCACCACCAAAGCGACCAGTACAGGCGAACGGATCAGGAAACCCAGTGCGCCGCCCAGGGCGGCCAAGACCGCCAGGCTCAGCGCACCGCCAATCAACTGGCAAATCAAGAACCCGGCCGAGATACGCCAACCACCACCTGTGATGGCGAAGCTCACCAGCAGAAAAGCAAGGCGGATAACCCAAGCCACCACAGCGGTAGCGCCACCCGCCAGCGCCAGCGCCCCCAACCTGGCGCCAAAAAGGGCTGTCCGGTTCGGTTGGATCAGCAGATCCTCAGCCGCCGCTCCAGTGGCGAAACCGGTTGACACGATCAACGCGCCCGCCAGAACAGCCAGCACCGCGCAGAAGCCAACACCAGAACCGACGCCACCAGTCACCTCGAGGACGGCCGCCTGAAGCAATGGCGAACTGGTGCCCCCACCATCCATACCCATCGACGCCAAGAACCGGAATAGAGCCTCGGACGTTCCGTTGCCAGGGCCGAACGCCCGGCGTGTCAGCGGTTCCGCCAGGATCAGTAGCGCCGCCTGAATCCCAGTCAGGATCAGCCCAACCCAGACCAGTGCTTTGGCTTGAACTGAGTAGCGCAGACGCAGTAATTCGACACCAATCAAGTTATTCACCTCAGGCCCCCTGCCCGCTGGTGGCTTGAAGAAAAGCATCAAACAAGGCTTCTGGGTCTTGGACGGTGGCGCTGTCAAGCCGCGACTTTACCCGTCCTTGGTTGATGACGTAGCAAGAATCAGCCCAAAGCGAGAGTTCAGCCAGTTGATGGGTTGATACCAGAACCGCGCCGCCACGGCCAGCTAGACCGCGGATCAAACGGCGTAACAGGGCAGCACTTTCAGGATCCATGCCGTTGGCCGGCTCGTCCAGGATCAGTATCCGCGGATCTCCTAGGATCGCTCCCGCCAGGGAAAGGCGTTGACGCAGACCGCCTGACAGGGAGCCGATCCGGCTGCGCCGCCTATCTTCTAAGCCCACCTCTTTCAAACAGTCATCAACTCGTTGGCTGGTCACTCCGAGGGCTCGGCGCATCACTTCCAAATGCTGGTTGATGGTGTTACGCAGCGTGAAGGCCGGGCTTTGGCGCATTGTGCCGACCAGACGCCCTGGCTGACGCAGCCAGTGGTATTCAGCGCCATCGACTAGCGCGCGGCCGGAATCTATTCGCAGCAAGCCAACGATCGAGCCGATTATGGTGCTCTTACCGGAGCCATTAGGGCCAACCAGTCCACAGACACTGCCCCAACCAACCTCAAGTGAGACTCGGTCCAGTGCTCGGCGTTTACCGTAAGACTTCGACAAGCCACGAACCGCCACAGCCCACCGGCTGTTCTCAGACGAACCCAAAACGTCTCCCGGCGAGGTGGTGCGGCTACTAGCCGCGCCAACACCGCTGACAGCGTCGGCGGTCTGACCGCTAGTCGCGTCGGCACCACCGCCAGGCGAGGCCGACTCGCCTTCTCCCGAAGCGGTGCCGTTCTCGATCGTGTCCATCTTGCGTTCCCTTCTGCGGTATCTGATGCGGAGTCAGTGGTGTGCTTGGACACCACCGAGCCGCTGCCGACGCCCTTCACAACCTTGGCGGACCGCCAGAACCGAACCGGTCAATCAAAGCCTGACGCACGCCGGGCGAAACATAGGGGCTGACATCGCCACCGTGCCGGGCAACATCCTTCACCAAGGACGACGAAACGTGTCCCCAGGTTGGCGCAGCCGCCAGGAACACCGTCTCAATCCCAGTCAACTCCCGGTTGACAATAGCCATCGGCTCTTCGTGGCCCCAATCCTGGCCACCGCGTAATCCTTTAACAACAGCGATTGCCTCAACCTGGCGGCAGAATTCGGCCAGTAGGCCAGGCACAGCCCGGACCTCCACCCCAGGGATATGAGCCGCACAGTCCTGGATCAGTTCGATTCTGGCTTTAAGGCCGAACACCGCTTCTTTGGCAGCGTTAACCGCTACTCCAACAATTACCCGGCCGAACAGTTTGGCGGCCCGTTCAATCACATCAAGGTGACCTAAGGTGACGGGATCAAATGAGCCTGGCACCACCGCGGGCCGCGCCAAGCCGCTGGATTCTGTCATTGCTCAATTATCGCAGGCTCCGAATCACCCGCCATGAAGAAGACTCGTCCAAACCGACAGACCGGCAAGTCGCCAAGGCCACCAGACCGCCAAGGCCATCGATGTGATCCAGGGGATTAGCCCGCCGAATCCGACTCAGCCACCTGAGCCAGATAGATGACCGTGTCGCCATAGACCCGCCGATCCACCTGTTTCCAGGTACTGGGCCAAACTGGGACGCCATCGCGGGTTGACCGTTCAAGCACAATCAGTCCACCAGGTGACAACCGCGCCAGCGCCAATCTGGCCAGCACTTGGTCCAGCTGGCCGCCTGGCAAACCATAAGGCGGATCCAAAAACACCAGGTCAAACGATGTTTTGCCAGGCAGTGAGCGACGCGCCAGGACCTGTTCAACTGGCGCGGACAGAACCGTCACCCGTTCACTAAGGCCAAGGTCGGCAGCGTTGGCGCCAGCTATCCGGGCGGCCGCCCGGCTCGATTCGACCAGCACAGCCCGGGCCGCGCCCCGGCTGACCGCTTCAAGACCCAGCCCACCAGAGCCGGCGTAGAGGTCAGCTACTACGAGCCCGGCCCAGCAGCCTTCATCTTCTGCCCCGGCCGCACCAGCTACGTCATCGCCCAGCGCAGCACCGGCCGCACCAGCCGCTAAACGAGCCTCAAGCAGCGAAAACAACGCCTCACGAACCCGCTGAGAAGTTGGCCTGGTCCCACCGCGCGGCACTTTAATTGGTCGGCCACCCGCACTGCCAGCCACTATCCGGATCATAACGTCATCAACCAGCCTCAGCCTCGCTCCAGATATGCCTCACGGCCAGCTAGCAAACTGGTGATAGCGTCCGCCAAAGCAGGCCAGCCGGTCAGTTCCGGGTCACTGTTGACCAAGTCGCCCGCGGCCTGGCGGGCATCGGCTATCAGCCCCGCATCCCTGGTCAGACGGACCAAGCGAAGCGATGAACTACCTGATTGGCTGTCGCCCAACACTTGGCCTTCACGTCGGTTTTCAAGGTCAACCTCTGCTAATTCAAAGCCGTCACGACTGCGTCGCATGGCTTCAAGGCGGGCCGCCGCTGTCGTTTCAGGTGCGGTCTGCGATACCAGTAAACAAACCGCCGGATCAGTCCCTCGGCCCACCCTGCCGCGCAGTTGGTGTAGCTGCGACAGCCCAAACCGGTCAGCTTCCAGGACCACCAGGGCTGTCGCCTGCGGCACATCAACGCCGACTTCAACCACTGTGGTCGCGACCAGCAGATCAACCTCGCCGCGTTGAAAAGCCGCCATCGTGCGATCCTTTTCGGCCGGGTTCATCCGGCCGTGCAGCGCCGCCAGCCGGACACCGCGCAGGGCTGGTTCGGCCGTTAGCTGTTCTAGCGTCTGGCTGACTGAGGCGAGCGGTCGGCGGGCCGTGCCAGGCCCGGTTCCGCTACCCCCTACTTGGACGATGCCGCCCCCCGGCATCCCTCCCAAGTCGAGTTCCGGGAAAGCCAGTTGGCCTTGTTCAGCCGGTTCTGGTTCTTCGACTAGTTCGGTGCCGGATTCGACTTCACCAGGTTCGATCGCCGGGCAGATGACGAAGGCCCGGTGCCCGCCAGCGACTTCTTCAGCTACCCGTTGCCAGACCCGGTCAAGCCAGGCGGGATGGGTCGCGGGGTTGACCCAGACCGTATTGACTGGCAAACGGCCGGGTGGGCCGTCTTTCAGAACTGTCACCCCCAGGTCCCCGAAGACTGTCATAGCCACGGTGCGTGGAATTGGTGTGGCTGTCATCACCAACACATGAGGCAAGTTGGGTCCCCTGGTGCGTAAAGCATCACGTTGTTCCACGCCGAAGCGGTGCTGTTCGTCAACCACCACCAAGCCGAGGTCCTTGAACTGGACCGTTGGTTCAAGCAGGGCGTGAGTGCCGACTACCAGTCCAACCTCGCCAGTTTCAATTAGGGCTAGTGCCTCGGCCTTGGTTTTGGCGGTTAGCGAACCAGTCAACAGGCGGATGCCGAGCCGGGCGGCCGGGGCGGGGGGCCCGGCCGGGAGGGTGGCATCGAACAGCCTGGAAGTGGACCGCGAAACCGCGCTAGGTGACGCGGCCGACAGGGCGGCATCGGACAGCCTGGAAGTGGACCGCGAAACCGCGCCAGGTGACGCGGCCGGCAGGCCGGGATCCGGCGAAAAACTTGACGCCTCGAACAAACTTGCTTCTGGCGGTTCGGACCCACCAACCGAAGCCAACGGTCCGAGCAACTCCCGGATGGTGCGGAAATGTTGGGCCGCTAGAACCTCCGTCGGGGCGAGCAACACCGCCTGACCACCAGCCTGAATGACCTGCAACATGGCGCGCAAAGCGACCACGGTCTTGCCGGAGCCGACATCGCCCTGCAACAACTGGTTCATCGGTGCGGACGAATCAAGCAGGCCAGCGATCTTCCGCCCAGCCGCCCGCTGCGACGGCGTCAACTCGAACGGTAAACGCCGATCAAGTGCGCGCACCAGCGAATCCGGACCATCCACAGCCGACCGGCGGACCGCCCCGCCCGCCTGCCAGGCCTGGTGGCGGCGCTGCGCCAAAGCCGTCTGCAAAATGAAAGCCTCCTCGAAGCGGAAGCGGTCACGGGCCAGGTTGGCCTCATCCAAGCTGGACGGGTTGTGGACTTGCCACAAAGCCCGGCCCAGAATGGGTAACCCGCGCGGCTCTAGGATCGCCGCGGGCAAAGGATCAGATGGGGAATCATCGCCCAGCGCGGTCAAGGAGGTCTGAATGGCGCGTTGCAGGATCGGTGATTGAACACCAGCCACTGACGGGTAGATCGGAATCAGCCGACCAGCGAAACGCGGATCCTGGGTGGCGGCCTGATCTTCCCAGATGACTTCCGGATGGACTAGCTGCCTGACGCCACGGTAAGCCTTGACCCGCCCAGTGAACAAGCCCATCCGGCCTTCCCAGTATTCACGTTCGTAGTAGGCCGCCAGGTGGCGGCGTTTGAGGAAAAAGGCCAGGTCAAGCTTGTGTCGTCCGTCCGTAATGACCACGTTGACTAGCCACTGCGAGTTGTTCTTGATGGGCCGTACGGCAGTTGATTGGACGCGGGCGTTGATGGTGACGGTCTCTTCCAGTCGAAGCAGACCCATGTCGCTTGGCAGTCTCGGATCCTCATAGCGTTTCGGAAAGTGGCGCAACAAGTCCCGGATAGTTTTGAGACCTGATTCAGCCAGTTTGCGCCCGGCCCGGCCAGCCGCCGCGTCAACCCGGGACGCCAGATATGAATCAGCGGGCGTCAGGCCATCTGACAGCGCGCCACTTAACCGCCGGGCCGGAGGAGTCATGCCGAACAGGCTATACGTACCGTCTTGGGGCATGCTTGGCGGCTGCTGATCCGCGGCCACCAGGTTAGCTAACCAGCCGACATTTGGGAGATGGCCACGTCAATACGCTAGGCTGTCACGGTTGCCCTGTCAGGGGCGGAATCAGATCAAACCGACCAGGAGTGCTAATCGTGTCTGCCAAGTGCGAAATCTGCGGCAAAGGGCCCGGCTTCGGGTACAGCGTCTCCCACTCGCACCGGCGCACCAAGCGGCGCTGGAACCCCAATCTGCAGACTGTCCGGACAGTCGATGGCGGTACACCAAAACGCCTCAAAGTCTGCACCCGTTGCATCAAGGCTGGCAAAGTAACCCGCTGACTTGAGTCAGCGCCACCAGCGCCGCCCCGCCACCGGTCCTCAAACTCTTCGTCAACTCAGACCGTTGCGGCCCCGGCGGTGACAGCATCGGTGACGGTGTTTGCCACAACTTGGATGGCCGTTGCAGGCTGTTGGCGGCCATCCAAGAAGGCGACAAGGTCGGCCTGAACCAGGAAGTGCGGATCATGGTTGATACCAGCCTGATCACCGATGCGACCATCACCGCACCGTGCCGTATCGCCGACTGGATGAGCAGCAACGAAAAGCCCAGTCCTTATGACATAGGCGCCTACTACTGGATCCAACGGCCGCCGACGAGCTTGACGCGACCATTGTCCTGGCCAACACGACCAGTCAAAACCGTGCGCCGCTGAACGACATCCGGTTCAAGGACAGCGCTTGGCGGTAAGAACTACATCCGCAACAACACTCTTGAGAATTCCGTTGTTTCAGCCAGCCCAGCTCAGGTGACCGCCATCTAACCTGGTGGGATTCTTGGTTCATCCGATTGGCCCGGTAACCGTTGACGTTTGCTGGACTAAGAGAGCCCAAGCCGAAATCAATTTAGGGAGTTACTCAGGTCTAATTGGACCGGAGGATATTTCGTTGCCAAAAGCCGCTCCGGCAGATGGTTATATCCGCCTCCAAACCCAAGGATCAGGTATGCCTGATCAACCCGAATCAACCCAGTATTCGCGCACCTTAGCGGTCAAAGGAGGTACGGATTGCCCAGAATCAAAACTGGATCTCAAATTGGCGGCCTGGGTCGATGTTCCTTCAACGGTGGCGGACAGAGACTATGACGGGATTAGAGCAACCGGCCGATTGCTCGATAATCCGGCCGTGTTACCGCACGGCAGCGCCGTCTGGTTCAGCTACACGGTTTTCAACGACAGTCAAGTGACTTTAACTAACATCCAAGTAGCTGATTCACACCGCAACCCGGTTTGTACCATCGCCGACCTTAACGGCGGCGTCTCGGTTGGATGCGCCCGGCGTAAAGACATGCCTTAGGGCATGAACCGCGAAGACTCGGCTGGTTCGCCGCAGCACCGAATACTGAGCGGGTTTAGAAATGGTCCCAGCCGCGGTTCAGCCGCCTGATGCGGTCCGCTTCCAGCCCGGTCAGTTGGGCGCCCGGCCCAACCGGACCGGGGGATTCAACCTGTCCGATGCCGTCCCAACCGTCTGGCAGCGTCCGTCCGGCTGGGAAAGTGGCCAGCAGAGCATGGTCCTCACCACCGCCCGCTACCCAATCCCAAGGGTCACAGCCTAACTGACCAGCCAGCGGCGCCAAAGCCTTGGCGGCGGCCGCCAGTCCGCCCGAAGCCGCGTCTATCACCAGGCGGACACCACTGGCGGCGGCCAACCGACCAGAATCAATCATCAGACCGTCCGAAACATCCAGCATCGCGCTGGCACCGCCCAAGGCAGCGCGTTCACCCTGGTCAATTGGCGGATCTGGCCGGAGATAAGCCGCCAGGGCGGTCTCCCCGGCGGCGCTTTTGGCTAGGTCACCCGCCGGGCCGCTGGCTTCCAGTACAGCTAAGCCACCAGCCGACCAACCCAGACCAGACCCGCCCGCTAAAGCCAGCACGTCACCTGGTCGGGCACCCGATCTGGTGACAGGTGGACGTCCCGCCAAGTCACCAAGGACTGTGGCGCAAGCCACCAGGATCGGACCGGCCGACAGATCACCGCCAACCACACCGACTCCCCAAGGTGAACAGCAAGCCGCCAACCCGTTTGCGAAAGCCTCCAGCCAGTCGCTGGACAGTTGTTCTGCCCTGCCCGCCAACGCCACAACAAGCGAGGTTGGACGCGCACCCATGGCGGCGGCATCGGACAAATTCTGGGCTGCCAAACGCCAACCGATGTCAAACCCGTTCGACCACTGACTACGGAAATGAACTCCCTCAACCAAAATGTCGCTTGAGACCGTCACCCGGCCGTCCGGGCAGGAAACCACCGCTGAATCGTCACCTGGGCCGAGTCTGGTCGCCTGCCCGGTGGGGAGCAGCGGCAGGATCGTAGCCAGCAGGTCGGCCTCGGCCATGGGCTTAGCGCAACCCAGTCGGCCGGGCCAACGCCAAATCGATCAACTGGCTGACCAAAGCGGTGTAGTCGAGGCCAGCCACCTGCCACATCCGGGGATACTGCGAAATTGGGGTGAAACCAGGCATGGTGTTGATTTCATTGACGATCACCTGACGGCCCGGCGCGGCCAGCTCATCGTAGAAAAAATCAACCCGGCTGAGACCTTCGCCGCCGATCGCCTGGAAGGTCCGGCCCGCCAGGTCTTGGAGCCGTTCGGTCACGCCAGGCGGCAGGTCAGCCGGGCAACGCAAGTCAGCTCCGGACGCGTCAAGATACTTCGATTCAAAGTCGTAGAACTGATAACCGGAGCCCACCACGATCTCTGATGGCGGCGCCACCCGGGGCGGTCCGCCATCGGGTGATTCGAGCACGGCGCATTCAATTTCCCGGCCCTGGATCATCGCTTCGATCAAAACCCGCCGGTCGTGGCGTTGGGCTAGTTCAATGGCGGCAGCCAAACCGGAAGGCTGGTCGACTCGTGAAATGCCGAGCGATGACCCGGCACGGCACGGTTTAACGAACAGCGGATAACCCAGTCTGGCCGCCCTGGCCGCCACAGCTTCTGGTTGGCGTTGCCATTGACCTGGGTCTAGCGCCTCATATGGCCCAACTGGCAGCCCGGCCGCCTCAAGGACACATTTCATATAGCGCTTGTCCATGCCGATCGCGCTGGCTAGAACACCGGAACCAACATAGGGCTGATCTGTCAGGTCAAGCAGTCCTTGAATCGTGCCATCTTCGCCGTAGGGGCCGTGGAACAGTGGGAACGTCACATCTATCGGTTCGAGCGTTTCGACTTGGCCTGTGTTGTTGATGATGCGCCATTGGCGTGAACCGGCCCGGTCCGGCGGGAGGACTTCAGGCCCGGCCGCCTCAACCTGTGGCAGTCGGCCGTCTTGGGCCCGCAGCGGGGTTGGATCATCTGGCTGCAAAGTCCAGAGCCCGTCCAGGCCAATTCCAACTGGCACTGGCTCAAACCGGTCACGGTCGATCGCTTGCAGCAGGGAACCCGCCGTAACGCAACTAACTGAGTGTTCGCCGGATCGGCCACCAAAGAGCAGTGCCACCCGGATACGGCGCGATTGACTGGGTTGCGGGCTGGCGCCCGGGCCGGGTTGCGGGCTGGCACCCGGGCCGCCGCCCGAGTTGGACTCAAGGGGCTGGTTCATCGCGCTCCAGACTACCGGTCGCCCTGGGCAGGTTCCGCCAGCCAAGGCCCTGCGCCAACCAGGTTTCTCCACCAGCCCACCAACGAGGCTCCTTCACCAGCCAGGCCTTTAGGCTTAGATCATGTCCCAATCCGATCCAGACCAGACCAGCCGCCTTTCACTGGCGACCATCGCGGTGACGGCCGGTCGGCCCCCCCGCGAGCCTGGCGCACCAGTCAACCCGCTGATCAGCCTCAACTCAACGTTCGTCTCACGCGCCACCCCACCGCCAGGTCAGGCCGCCTACGCCCGCTATGACAACCCGTCACATCATGGCGCCGAACAAGTCATTGGCTTGCTTGAAGGCGGTTCGCGAAGCGCCGTCTTGTTCTCCTCTGGCATGGCCGCGATCGACGCCGCGATCAGCCTCATTCCACCTGGTGGCCGTCTGGTCATGCCCAGCCACGCTTACAACGGGACAATCGCCCTGGCCCAAGAGTTAGCCGCCACTGGGCGTATCGCCTTGACTTTGGTTGGGATCGACCAGACCGATCAGGTCCGCCAAGCGTTAGCTGGAGGGCCTGGTTTGGACCCAGCCGCCATGCTTTGGATCGAAACTCCGACCAATCCTCTATTAGAAGTGGCCGATGCCGCCGCCTTTGTTACAGCCGCCCGTTCGGTTGGCGCTCTGGTCGCGGTGGACAACACTCTGGCCACGCCGGTCTTTCAGCGTCCGCTCGAATGGGGAGCTGACCTGGTGGTTCATTCGGCCTCGAAGTACTTCGGCGGGCACAGTGACCTGCTGGCTGGCGCGGTTGTGGCGGCCAACTCCGAGGCTGACACCGCTCTGCGGGCTTTCCGGCGGGTTCACGGTGCGACTCCTTCAGCGATGGATGTTTTCCTCCTGCTGCGCGGTATCCGGACCCTGCCGTTGCGGATGGAACGCATCGGCGCATCGGCTTTGACCTTAGCCAGGCTGCTGGAATCCCATCCGGCGGTCGAACGGGTACGTTATCCCGGCCTTGAATCAGATCCGGCCTTCACTTTGGCGAAGTCTCAGATGACTGGCGCTGGGGGGATCATCGCCATTGAGGTTCACGGTGGTCCGGCCAAGGCTGACGCCTTGGCCGCCCGAACTAAGCTCTGGGTGCCGGCCACCTCACTTGGAGGGGTCGAATCCATGCTTGAGCGCCGTCGCCGCTGGCCAGCCGAATCCGGCGATGTGCCAGACAACTTGTTGCGCCTGTCAGTTGGTCTGGAACTTCCCGATGACCTGTGGCATGACCTAGACCAGGGGTTGCGCTGAGGAACCTGGCCGCCATCATCAGTCCTCTGATGACTTAAAGGGACCCGGCCACACCCCTCAAACCACCAAACGCCGCACCGCGTTTCGCGATCAACACTGTGTGCTGCGTCAAGTCGCGCGCTACACAGGGGTTGTCCATGCCGCTGCCGTAGTTGGGGGTTGATCGGGGTGTTCGCGGTGCGGCCGCCGGTTCGGCTTGATTTGTCGGTTTCACCAAACTTTGGGATCGGGCCGGGTTGGATCGGCCGGCGCTGGGCGGTCGGGAAGTCGGCCCAGTGGGGTTGTAACAGCCACTGGGTCGAGTTTCTCAAATGGTTGGTGGCTGGCCTGGGGTTGGCTGACCTGCGGTTTTATTGTACGGTCTGGTCTGTTAGGCCGACCCGACGGGCCAAGCCTCATATCTGGCACCCTCAGAACGGAACGGCCTGGACAGCAACTGGCGGCCCATCTCAGTGGCCGGCACACCATGGTGGAGCACAGCGACCGCCGCATCAGTGATCGGCACATCAATCTGGTTAGCCCTGGCCAGGGCCTGAACCGCCAAACAAGTCTGGACCGCCTCGGCCGGGCCGCCAGCCGCCGCGATGGCGGTAGCGACACTGGCGCCACGGCCCAACTGGTCCCCCACCCGGTGGTTGCGTGATAACGGTGACAGGCAAGTCGCCGCCAAGTCAGCCACACCAGCCATGCCAGCGAAGGTTTCCAAATCGGCGCCTAGGGCTAGCCCTAGGCGCGTCATCTCAGCTAGGCCACGAGTCATGAAAGTCGCCGCCGTGTTCAAGCCCAATCCCATCGCCTGGGCGGCACCAACCGCCAAGGCGATGATGTTCTTCATCGCACCGCAAATCTCCACACCAACCATGTCCGGGTTGGTGTACGGCCTGAGATACGGTGTCGCCATGGCAGCCGCCAAAGCCCGCGCCACTTCCTCGTCACGGCAGGCCACGACCGTGGCACTGGGCTGGCGCTGAATCAACTCACCGGCCAGATTAGGTCCAGAAACCGCCGCCACCCGCTCAGGCCGAAGGTCGGCGGCATCGGACAAAACCTCTGAAACGCGCCTGCCGGAACCGACCTCGATACCTTTAGCCAGCGACGCGACGACAGCGTCTGGCGGGATGTGGCGAACCAACCTGGCCGCCACCTGGCCAGCCGCTTGCGCACCAACCGCCATGGCCACAAAATCAGCCCCAGCCAAGGCCTCCGCCGGGTCAGTGCAACCCTTCAAGGGCGGCAGTTTGACGCCAGGGTAATTACGCGGATTAGAACCGGAGCTGATGGCTTGCGCCAGTTCGCTGTCGCGGGTCAAGACCGTGACCGAAGACCCGGCATCAGCGCAAATCTGGGCGAAGGCCGTCCCCCAAGCCCCTGCCCCAACGATCGCTAGGCGAGCCATCAGGCGCCATCCCGCCCGGCGAACTGGTTATATGGTTCGGCTGGCGGGGTCTGACCGCGCAGCTTGGCGACCATCTCAGTTAGGGTCGCCATCAGGCGTTCAGTGCCAAGGCGGGCGGCCTCAGCCCGATCTGGCAGACCGGTCAAGTCAGTCAGGTCGATGGCCGGGCCAACCTGAAGTTCAACCCGGCTGCGCGGCCAAAGGTGAGGACGCTTCGAATGGTAAGGCAAGATCCGCTGGGCGCCCCATTGGGCCACGGGAATCAGTGGGCAGCCGGTGTCCAAAGCTAGCCGGACAGCACCAGGCCGACCACGCATCGGCCAAGTTTCTGGGTCGCGGGTGACAGTTCCTTCAGGGTAGACCAGCACCAGGCCGCCCTCCCGGATGGCTTGTTCGCCGCCGTCTAGCGCCGTCGAGGCCGATGCCGTCCCCCGACGTACCGGGATCATCTTCATACCGCGCATGGCTGGGCCGATTAGGGGGATTTTGAAAAGTGACTCTTTGGCCAAGGCCTGAGGCGGCCTGGCCCACCAAACCAGCAGGTGAACCAGCGGCAAGAAGTCAAGATTCGAAATGTGGTTAGCCGCCGCCACAAAGCCGCCCCTGCCGGGCAAGTTCTCCCGCCCACGCCAGACCCGTTTGGTGATTGCCCATGAGATTGGCGCGAGGATCGCGATCACCACTTTGTAAGCGAATGGCACCGGCGGTTTGAGCACCGCCCAATCGTATCCGGTCGCCTGGTCAACTAATTCCTCCGGGGAATTAGTTTGCGCTTACTTCGACGTCGTCAGATCGGTCGCCTGGTCACCTTGGGCGACACTCTCACCCGGTCTCAAAGCCGAGAAGCGCGGTACCTCGGTTGGCGGTTGTCCGCCTTTCAGCGAAATCGACCAGATCAGCCGATCAGTCGGCCACTGACCAAGACACCCCCAGCCAGTCGACGGTGGGCTGATCACCGGTCTGATCGCCCGGCTCATCATGGTCGCGGGCACTATCATGGGAGGCATGCTGCGACCGACCCCCAACGCAGGTTACAGGCTCTTCGAAGGAACGCCCCGGCCGGCCCCCGCTCCGCCTTGCCCGCCGGGCCGCCGTTCCGCGGCGCCCGGCGGTGGCTCATGGCGAAGCTGAAATACCGAAGGCGGTTCGATCGCAACCGATTGCTGGTGGTGGTCGCTGTGTTGGCCTTGTGCCTGGTGGCGCTGGTTGTCTGCGGGGTGATCCTGCTAAAAGCTATTCTGCGGGATGAATCAGCCCCAACCCCGTCCGGCCCCAGCCCACTGTCCGCCACCTATCAGGACCTGGTCTACGGAGCGGAGGATGTTGTTTTCCGTGACCATGAGCGGGCCTACTATGACCGGGTATTCGTCCAGCTTGAGAACCGCCAAGTTGGGGACGGCCAAGTTGGGAACGGACAATCGGGGGACGGCCAAACCGGAGACAGCCAAACCGAAGGCAGCCAAACTGGTAGAGCCCAAGCTGTTGTGACCACACCGGACCTGCGTCTTGTCCTTGAAGATGTCTTCGCCGCACTTGAATCAGGAATTGACCTGGACGCCACGGCGTACCAGATCAGATTCCAGGAAGAGTTCATCAAGGCGGTAACCAGTCACCCTGAGCGAGTCACCTCAAGAGTCGAGGTTGAACTGCGCCAGCAGGGTGACCAATGGAAGATCATCCCGAATGATGACTATGACAAGGCTGTGACCTGCGATCTGGCAAGACTCTACAGCGAGTATTACACCACGGCGGTGGAGGATTATGTCCAGCGACACCGCTAGCCAGACCGACCGGCCGTGGGCCCGGCGGACCGCCCTTGGGCTGGCCGCACTATTGGTCATGACCGCCTTAGCACCAGCCCCGGCCAATTCGGTTGAGGCCGCAACCAGTTTTGATGCCAAGATCGCGGTCAACTCTTGGGCGCCAGCCGATATCACTTTGTACTCAGCCGGTCAGGAGATATTGATCGACATCAAGAAGGTCGCCGAAATCACGCGGTCAAAGGTGTCAACCCAGTACGGTAAGTACACCCTGCGGCACGGCGAATACATGCGCGTCTTAACGTTCGACCCAAGCCAGCGGAGCGTTTCAGAATCAATCGATGGCGGTGAAACCTCAGAGGTCTACGACTTGACAATGGTCGCCCAGGACGGCACCTTACTGGTCCCGCTGTACAAGACTCTGACTTACCTTGGCGCCAACGTGGACCGCGGACCGGACGATGTCATCACAGTTGATATGCCGCTCAAGACTTTCTGGGAAGTGTTCAACTTTGTTTTCGAAGGCGATCTGCCGGTCTCGCAGATTGACCACTCTGACTTTCGGCTTTTCCTCGACAATGTGGTCGATTTCGTCAACCCTGGCGGCAAGTCGGTTTATGACCTGTTTTCTGGAAGTTGGCAGAAGGACTCCATCTACGCCGCGTTGGATGCCAGCCCCTTGCGGTATGACGCGGCGAAGGACTCCGCGGCGGGGCGCACCGACTGGATAAACCAGCGGATTGATGAGTTCCGAGACGCCAAGACCGCTACCGAGTCAGCCCTTGACGTGGCGGTGTTGTTGGACGACGCCCGCTTCGCGCGCATCATGGGCCTAGCTGACGTGGCGGACCGTGGCGCGGCTTTTGTCTCTTACATGGATGATGCGAAACTTACCAGCAAGATCCGCGGCCTGGCGGACAAGGCGTCCAAATCGTCAACTGTGATTGATGCGGCCATCTTAGGGGTCGACATCGCCAACACCATTTTTGAACGGGCCAACGCCAATGAGGCCGCCAAAGAAGCCCTAACCACCGTGTTTTCGCGGACCACCTTAAACAACGCGGGCAACCCGTCCCTCAACCAAGATTTCGTCACTAACACCCGTGAAGTGGCGTCCACCATGTCATCTACCACCAGCCTGGTACTTGATACCGCGGTCGAGAAGAGCGCCTCATTCCTGAGTGACCAAGTTGTGGAGAAACTAGTTCTAGGCGGGATCGGGTCGATCGCCTATCAATTGAGCGGCGTTGTCGCGAGCGCTGTCCTGATCTCGCCGATCGGCAAGTACACGCTTTTCGCTGAGATTCCTAAAGCCGAAGCTAGCCGGATTGGCATTCTGGCGGCTGACGCCTATAACCAAACCTGGGAGGTTTACGCCGGCCTGGTTGACAAGGTGATTTCGCAGCAAGCTCACAACCAGCAAACCATTAACCAGTTCTACTATTCCTACCTCCTGATGCTGCGTTTTTCTCTGGTCTGGGATGAGGCGTGGTCCAACTACATGGACTACACAGCTAAGAGCACTGACCGTAAAGCCTGGTTTGACCGCCGGGCGGAAGCTGTGGCTGATGCGCTCTACGAGACAGAGTTGTATCCGGCTAAAGCGATCCCACGGATGTCTGATCTGGATGCTGGGGCGAGCATTTTCCACGGTGGTTCGGCGGCGCACACTTACGCCGCTTATTCGGTTGACTCGGTCCAAACCTGGGATCAGGCGCAGGCCTATTGCGCTCAGTCTGGCGGCCATTTGGCGACCATTTCGAGTTCGGCCGAGAACGAGGTTGTCTATCAGGTAGCCAAAGGGGCGGGTTACGACAGTGCCTACTTCGGGTTGTCCGATGCCGTCCTAGAGGGTTTGTGGAAATGGGTTACAGGTGAGCCAACCGTTTACACCAACTGGGCCGAAGGCGAACCTAACAGCGAAAACGAGGCCGAGGACTACGCCGAGTTCTATTGGAAGAGCCCTCCCGGGCAGTGGAACGATGGCGACTTCGGCAACCGCACCAATAGTGACACCAGAGCCTTCATTTGTGAGTGGGACAACGGGCAAGTGCCACCAGCGCCACCAGCGGCGTCGCTTCCTTCAGCGCCACCTCCCAGCGAAACAAACCGGACTTGTCCTTTTGAGGAACCACTCAGCCCGGTCGAACTGGCTAAGGCGGGAGCTTCCTGTGCCTGGGGTTATACCGAATACTGTGACTGCGTTTAGTTGGCCTTTAGGTCCGTCGCCAAGACCACGAAACCACGAATAGCCACGAAAAACCGCGAAAACCACGGGACCTAAACAAGGTGGATTAGATCGGCTCCATCTAGACCAAGAGCGCTGCGCAACCGGCTGTCGAAGGTAGCCAAGACCGCTCCGTGCGACGCCGCCAGGTTCACTAGGTGCAGATCAGTGACTTGGCGGTGCCCCATCAGTCCGGTCAGATCGATCCGGGGATCGGCCAGTGATGAATCATCCGGCAGGAACTGCCAGCCGGCGCCGGCGCGCAGGCTCGCCAGAACGTCCAGGGCCGTGGCGGCGTTCAAGCTGACTCCCACTACGGTTTGGTTCATCAACAGTCTGACTAGGGCTGCCTCCGTCAGGGGCGTTGTTGCCCAGCGTTTAACCTTGGTCAGCCAAGCTGTCGCCCGGCCGTGGTGAACGTGCTGGCGGTGGGTCAGCGCCAGCAGAACGTTGGCATCCAGTAGATATAGCTCTACTTCGGCGGCATGGCCGGTCGGCCGCATAGACGCCTCATCCTGCGCCGACCGCTTCGGGTTCATGCGTCATCCTGGTACAGGTAGACCATCTCATCAGTGATGACATGACCGGGTGGCCCGTCCACGACTCTTAGGCCAAGTCCGGCCGGGTCCTCGCCAAGTGTCAACGGCGCCCGCTGGGCCGCGCTGAGCACCAGATCAGACACTGCCCGCCCAATTGATGTACCCTCAGCCGCCGCCTTGGCGCGGGCCATGTGAATGACGTGTTCATCCAAATCCAGAGTTGTGCGCACCAACGCATCATAACATCACAGTGCGGCACCGGGCGGCCCGAATCGCCTCAGTCTTGAGTTTCGGGGACGAGTTTCAGGACCGTACGTCCCTCAAGGGCGCCGGATGCGCGCCCCGAGGCGCTCCAATTTGGTGGTGAAATGCTCATAACCACGGTCAATCAGACCGATACCTGTCACCGAACTGCGGCCCTGAGCCGCCAAAGCGGCAATCACATGCGAAAACCCGCCACGCAAATCAGGCACCGAAATATCAGCCGCATACAAAGGAGTCGGCCCAGAAATCACCGCTGAATGCTCATAGTTCATTCGGCCGAAACGGCACTGCTGACCACCCAAGCATTCACGGTAAAGCTGTATATGCGCCCCCATCCGGCGCAGCGCCTGAGTAAACCCGAACCGCTTCTCATAAACCGTCTCATGAACAATCGACAAGCCGGTGGCTTGAGTCAACGCGACCACAAACGGCTGCTGCCAGTCAGTCATGAACCCGGGATGAACACCCGTCTCAACAGCGATCGAACTGAGTTCACCTGCAGGATGCCAAAACCGGATGCCATGATCAGTCACATCGAACCGGCCACCAACTTTCCGGTAATAGTTCAGATAAGTTGTCAGATCAAGCTGACGCGCACCCAAAACGGTAATGTCGCCACCAGTCGCCAAGGCCGCCCCAGCCCAAGAAGCCGCCTCAATCCGGTCCGGTAAAGCGTAGTGATGATAACCGCGTAACGAGTCAACCCCTTCGATCCGGTAAGTCCGGTCGGTTTCAAGCGAAATTATCGCCCCCATCTGCTGTAACACCGCCACCAGGTCAAGTATTTCTGGTTCAACCGCAGCGCCGCGCACCTCTGTGACACCTTCAGCCAGGACCGCTGTCAACAGCAACTGTTCGGTCGCCCCAACTGACGGATAAGGCAACTCCATCAACATGCCTTGAAGACGGCTCGGAGCCCGCAGCAGTATCCCGTCAGGGGTTTTATCGACTTCAGCGCCAAACCCGCGCATGGCGTCAAGGTGGAAACCGATCGGTCGGCCACCAATGTTGCAGCCACCTAAATCAGGTATGAAAGCTTGGCCTAAACGGTGCAGCAAAGGCCCACAAAACAGGATCGGGATCCGTGAAGACCCGGCGTGAGTCAAAATGTCGGCACTTTTGGCTTGACCAGCACCACTCGGATCCATCTGGACCGTGCCAGCCTGGGCATCGATTTCTACCGCCACACCGTGGGCTCGGAGCAGCCCAGCGACAACCTCAACATCCCGGATTTGGGGAACGTTACGCAGCACTGAGACGCCATCACCGAGCAGCGACGCGACCATCGCTTTGGAGACAAAGTTCTTCGCTCCGCGCACTGTGATCTCACCGCTCAGCGGCACGCCACCTTCGACTTCGAGGACATCACGCACGGTCATAGACTACGCGGGTCTGGCCGGTTCGACGCGCTCGGACGGAAGGTGGCGGGCAGGCAAAGTAACTGGCCGCCAAGATTCGCGGCTTCGCTCAAAGTCGGCGATGTCCGCTTCGTGACGCAAAGTCAGACCAATATCATCCAGGCCTTCCATCAGACGCCACCGGGTGTAGTCGTCAACTTGCAGCGGAGCGATCAGATCGCCACCTAGCACTTGGCGTCGCACCAGGTCAACAGTGATTTCCAGACCAGGTTCAGCTTCTAGCACTTTCCACAACTGTTCGATTGTGTCCTGGTCGACTTGTGCCGCCAGCAGGCCTTGTTTGCCGGCGTTGCCACGGAAAATGTCAGCGAAACGGGATGACAGGACAGCTTTGAAACCGTAGTCATGTAACGCCCAGACGGCGTGTTCACGGCTTGAACCAGTTCCGAAGTCCGGCCCGGCGACTAATACCGATCCGCCCTGGTAGGCCGGTTGGTTCAGCACAAAGTTCGGGTCCGCCCGCCAAGCTGAGAACAAGGCGTCCTCGAAGCCTGTTTTGGTGATTCGTTTGAGGTAGACCGCTGGGATGATCTGGTCGGTGTCAACATTGGCCCGCCGCAAAGGCACCCCAACCCCGGTGTGGGTCGTGAATTTGTCCATTGTTCAGTCTTCCTGTCTTGTCCCAGCGTCTTGTACTTCGTCCGATGCCGCCCCGCCGGTTCGCGGCCCAAGGCGTCCATCAGCTAAGCCGAGTTCAGTTTGGCTGGCTGGTCGGCTGCCAGCGTTCGGCGCTTGGGTTACTTCAAGATCCCACGGTGAACTGAGGGTTCCCCGGATGGCGGTGGCCGCCGCCACCACCGGACTGACCAAATGGGTCCGTCCGCCTTTGCCTTGGCGTCCTTCAAAGTTCCGGTTTGAGGTTGAGGCGGCCCGTTCACCGGGTGCTAGTTGATCCGGGTTCATGCCGAGGCACATTGAACAGCCAGCGTTGCGCCATTCGGCTCCGAACTGGGTGAAAACTTTGTCTAGGCCTTCTTTCTCAGCTTGGAGACGAACCCGGGCCGAACCTGGTACGACTAACATACGGACGGCATCGTGCTTCTTATGACCTGCCACAACGGCGGCCGCGGCGCGCAAGTCCTCAATCCGGCCGTTGGTGCATGAACCTAAGAAAACTGTGTCAACTTTGACTTCTTTGAGCGGCGTGCCGGGTTCTAAACCCATGTAGCGCAGAGCGTTTTCGATGGCACGGCGCTCGTCATCATCCCGGGCGGCCGCCGGATCGGGTACGGCAGCGCTCAGCGGCAGTCCCTGACCGGGGTTGGTGCCCCAGGTGACGAACGGTTCCAGGCTGGAGGCGTCGATCGTCACTTCAGTATCGAAGGTGGCGTCATCATCGGTCCGCAGGGTCCGCCAGTAGGCCAGCGCGTCTTGCCAGTCTTGACCGGTCGGGGCGTGCGGGCGGCCTTCGATATAGGCGAATGTGGTTTCATCTGGTGCTACCAGGCCGGCCCGGGCGCCAGCTTCGATTGACATGTTGCAGATCGTCATGCGGGCTTCGATCGACAATGCCCGGATCGCTTCGCCCCGGTATTCCAAGACGTAGCCTTGACCACCACCGGTCCCAATCTTTGCGATCACCGCCAAAATGATGTCCTTCGCTCCGACTCCTGGGCGTAGCTGTCCGGTGACGTTGACCGCCATTGTTTTGAACGGTCTGAGTGGCAGAGTTTGGGTGGCTAGGACATGTTCAACTTCAGATGTGCCAATGCCGAAAGCTAAAGCGCCGAAGGCGCCATGAGTTGAGGTATGCGAATCGCCGCAGACAACAGTCAAACCAGGTTGGGTCAAACCTAGTTGCGGGCCGACCACATGGACTATTCCTTGGTCTGGATCGCCTAAGGAATGCAGCCGGAGGCCGAATTCGCGGGCGTTGTTGCGCAGCGTGTCGATCTGTAACCGTGAAGTTGGGTCCGCGATTGGCAAGTCAATGTCAAGTGTTGGCGTGTTGTGGTCTTCGGTGGCGATTGTCAGGTCTGGCCGCCGGGGGCGGCGTCCCGCCAGGCGTAAGCCTTCGAAGGCTTGCGGTGAGGTCACCTCGTGGACCATGTGCAGGTCAATGTAGAGCAGGTCGGGTTCATCGCCTTGTCCGCGCCGGACAACGTGAGCCTGCCAGATCTTCTCCGCCAGTGTTTGACCCATCAGATGATCAGCTCCTTTTGGTTTGGATTGCCAGCCAGCCGGGCTGGCCTCAATTGAGACCAGTATGGAAGCCAACCCGCCACCGGCTTGCGTCTCACAATCTGGAATGCAAGTATCAAGGTATGGACAATAGTAGCGGAGTCGGGGTGCTCGATAAGGCGGCCTCAGTGCTGAACGCTTTGGAGGCCGGCCCGGCCACATTGGCGCAATTGGTTCAGGCCACCGGCCTTGCCCGTCCCACAGTTCACCGTCTAGCGGTCGCTTTGGAACACCATCGCATGGTTGATCGCGACATGCAGGGACGCTTTGTGCTTGGCCCGCGTCTCAATGAGCTAGCGGCGGCGGCCGGTGAGGACACCTTGTTGGCCGCGGCCGGACCTGTCCTGGCGGCCTTACGTGATCATTGCGGCGAATCGGCTCAGCTTTTCCGCCGCCAAGGCGATCAGCGGGTTTGTGTGGCGGCGGCCGAACGCCCAATGGGGTTACGCGATTCGATCCCAGTTGGGGCGGTTCTAGCCATGACGGCTGGTTCGGCCGCCCAAGTGCTATTGGCTTGGGAGGAACCTGAACGGATGCATCGCGGCCTGATTGACGCCAAGTTCACGGCCACCATGTTGTCAATGGTGCGGCGTCACGGTTGGGCCCAATCGGTTTCTGAACGTGAACCTGGTGCGGCCTCGGTCTCCGCCCCGATTCGCACCCCTAACGGCCGGGTGGTGGCGGCGATTTCTGTTTCAGGCCCAGTCGAACGCATCACCCGCCAGCCTGGTCGGCTCCATGCCGCCGCCGTGGTGGCGGCCGGTAACCGTCTGACAGAGATCCTGAGGCGAGCCGAAATCAAAACAACCCAGCCGAAGGTTTAGTGGACCGTCGTACAACGGGCCAGCTAGCGCCGACTGCGGCGCCGATTGGAGGCCACGTCGCGGGCTGCGTCGCGGGCAGCGTCGCGGCCTTTGCGGGCGTTCCAGCCGTCGGCTGACAGTTGCAGGGCCGAATCGCCTTCGAAAACTGGCGACAATGTGCGTGGCCCAGGTAGCCACAACCAACCAGGTTTCAGCACTACTGGTGGTCCTTCCGGATCGCTCCCCTCAGTGATTCCCAAATCCAGCAGAACAGCGTGCTGATAGTCATAATGCCGCTGGGTTTTATCAAGGCGGGCCACCTCGGCTGGCAGGTCAGGTACACCGTGGGTTTTGAGTTCCAAAACCATCAGGTTGTCGTCCCGTCCGGTCAGGCCGCGGTGATGGATCGAGATGTCAACCGGCCGGTTCACCGGATCGGGTTGTCCCAGGACGCCTGAGCGGCCAGTTGAACCATGGCCGACCCGGTTGTATTCGACGTCGACATCCCAGGACCGTTCATATTCGGTTCGCAGGCGCCAAGCCAACTGACTGGCGATGACTCGCTCTGAGGCTGGCAGGGGTAACTGGACGGTTTCAAGTAGTGAGTATTCGTCCAGGATCAGAGTAACCAGAGCGGTGCGAAGCCTTGCCTCAATGTCGATATATGGCATAATCCGAATGCTAGCTCAAGACCATGGGAAACCCTTGGGACTGCCTTGACTGAGTTCTTGCCCGCACCTAACTCGGCCCGCCCAGATGGGCGGTTCTGCCTAGGTCAGACGGTTCGGGCGTGCTTCCAGACCCGAGGCAGGCATACCATTGGGTAACCCAAGATCAAACGTGGGAGGCATGAAGTGGGGCTTTTTTCAGAACCAGGTGAAGGCGGACTCGAGGAACCCGACATGGATCATCGCGACTGGCCAGCCTGGCCAAGCCCGCCACCCCTGACACGGGACCGCCTCGAAGCGGCCCTCAAAGCCGAAAACTGGTCCTACCAGATCGATTCAGATGGCGATGTCGGAGGAATCTGGGACGCCAACGTTTTCTACTTCTTCCTCTATGGCGAAAACAAAGAAACCCTCCAGGTCCGCGGCCGCTGGCACCAGTCGCTGCCTATTGAAATGCGGCCCAAAGTCCGCGAAACGATCGACAACTGGCATTACGCCAAAATCTGGCCTAAGGCCTACACCACAGTCGATGATTCCGGCCGCCTCTGGGTCCTGGCTGAACACACCGTCGATTGGGAACACGGCGTGACCGATGAGCAGCTCCGCCTAACCCTGCGCTGCTCCATCACCACGACGCTCTCACTGTTCCGTCACCTCCAGGACCGTCACGTGCGGGTCATCGCCGAACCGGAAGATTCACCTGATCCGTGGCAGTAGCCCCAGCGCCGCGGCATCGCCTAACTAGCTCAAGGCGTCCGGCCATCATCTGGCTGGTGTTGGCCGGTTTAGTGACCTCAAGTGGGGCGGCCGCTTTGGCTTCAGTTTTGTACGATGCCGCCCACCCGGCTGGCGTTCCAATGGCGGCTCAGTTTCGGGCCGGTTCTCCTACCCGGACAAACCCGTCGCCATCGACCCCACCGGCCAGCCTGTCACCTAGCCCAAGCCTTTCAAAAGAACCCAGCCCGGCGGCATCGGACAGCCCAACCGCCACGCCCCCTGAAACTCAACTACCTGACCTGACCGGACGGGTGGTGGCACTTGACCCGGGTCATGGCGCTGGTGGAGGCTCTGGGCGGCAAGTACCTGACGGACGTGGCGGCACCAAAGACTGCCAAACCTCAGGCACGGCGACTGACGCGGGTTACCCGGAACACCAGTTCAACTATGACGTCGCTCTGCGGCTACGCGATTTGCTCCAAGCCCACGGGGCAACTGTTCACCTGACCCGGTCGGATGCCGCCGGTGAGATCATTTGTGTTGACCAGCGCGGAACGTTCGCGCAGGACAGCGGCGCCGAGGTGATGGTCTCGATTCATGGTGACGGTAACACCAACCGATCAGTCAAGGGCTTTTTCGCGATTGTTTCAGCGCCGCCGCTGAATCAGGCTCAGGGTGAACCGTCGCTCGAATTGGCCCGGGCGGTTCTGGCCCGCCTGGGTGAGGCCGGCTTCACTCAGAACGCGGCCTACCGCAACGGGATTTCGCAGCGCTCAGATATCGCTGGCGTGGCCTTGTCTGAGCGACCGGTGGTGATGTTCGAACTCGGTGAGATGCGCAACCCGGATGAGGCCGCCCTGATGAGTTCGCCCGATGGCCGCCAGCGTTACGCTGAGGCGCTGGCGGCGGGTATCGCCGACTGGTTGACGCGCTAACCGGCGGGCCGTCTTACAGTCTGGTGACTGGGGCGAAGCGCAGCAAGATGCGTTTGACGCCTTCGGCGCGGAACTCGATCCGGGCGACTTGGTTCGGCGGGTCGCCTTCGATTGTCAAGACCTGGCCCAAGCCGTAGGAATCATGTGTTACCAGGTCGCCGGGCGCCAATTGTGGGATGTCGCGCGGCGCGCGCGGGGTGATCGGGTTGATGGTTGGACCACTGCCCGCCTGTCCACTACCGGCTTGCCCGGCTCCCGCCGGGCTGAGGCCACCTGACCGGCCGGCCCGGCGGGCCGTCCGGGACTGGGTGTACAGGTTTGACCGGGCTCCCCACGAACCGCCAGAATCCCACGACCCGGCCGACGATCCTTCGCTTTGGAGTTGTGCCCGGCTGCCACTCTCCCGGCGCCACTCCAACACTTCGGTTGGGATATCGTCCAGGAACTGTGAGGCTGGGTAGTATTCGGCCCGGCCAAAAGTGGTGCGAGCCTCAGCCCGGGACAAGTAGAGCCGCTGGCGGGCGCGGGTCAACGCGACATACGCCAGACGCCGTTCTTCTTCTAGCTCGGCCGCGGAGCCCATTGACCGGCGGTGCGGGAAGGTGCCATCTTCCAAGCCGGTCACGAAGACGACCGGGAACTCCAGACCTTTGGCGGTGTGGACTGTCATCAAAGTGACCTGCCCCAGGCGGGCGGCCTCATTCCCGGCCTGGTCAGCGGTCGGTGCCGCGGGCTGCCCGGCCTGGTCAGCGGATTGCGCCGCGGGCCGCCCCGCCCCGCCCGGGTCGCCGCCCGGCGTGCCCTCGCCAGGCTGGTCGCTGATGGGCGTGCTGCCACCAAACCGGTCGGCATCGTACCCGTCATCATCCGGCGGATCACCCGGCACCCAAGTCTCCCCCGCCCCACCCGAGTCGCTCGACGTGCCGCTCTCGGCCGACGCGGCCTGCCCGGCCCGCAGCGGTAGCTGGTCCGAATCAGCCACCAATGAGACCCGCTCCAGGAAGTCGGCCAGACTACCGTTCGGCTGACTGGTCTCAAACTCGCTCGCCACGGCGTGCAGCTCGGCCAAGTTCTCAACCCGGGAGGCATCCTGCGGATCGCGGGAACTCTGCAGTTCGGCCAGGTAACCCGACTCATCAAGGGCAAAATCCAGAATTTGAGCCGGGCCAGCCCCATGTTGCGACATTTCGGCCAGTTCAGACAGTAAACGGTCGAACTCAGCCACCGACCGCTGGGCCCTGGGCGTCAACCCGTTAATCTGATCGGATAAGGCCAGCGCGGCGCCAAATGAGATGCCCCGCCCAGCGGCGAACACCGCGATGGCGGCCGCCGCCTGCCCACCCAGGCCGCGCTTCGGCAGGTTGAAGATACGGCCAATTGAGACAGAATCATCCCGGTTGTCGGCAGCGCGCAGGTAGGCGATCGCATCCCTGATTTCTTTGCGTTCATAGAACCGCGTACCGCCGACAACCCGGTAAGGAATACCCCGGCGGATGAAAACCTCTTCCAGCGCCCGTGACTGCGCGTTAGTGCGGTAAAAGACCGCCGCATCACCTGGTCTGAGTTCAAAGTCATCAGTCAGGCGGTCAATCTCGCCAGCGATAAACTCGGCCTCATCATGTTCTGAATCGGCCACGTAGCCGATAACTTTAGGCCCGGCGCCTTCAGCCGTCCACAGTCTTTTTTCTTGGCGGCGCTGATTAGGCGCGATTACCGCGTTGGCGGCATCCAAAATGTTTTGCGTTGACCGGTAGTTCTGTTCCAACATGATGGTCGCCGCATCTGGATAGTCCGTTTCGAACTCAGAAATGTTCCTAATGGTCGCGCCACGGAAAGCGTAGATCGACTGATCCGAATCCCCGACAACTGTCAGCTCGGCTGGTTCGAATCCGCCGGGTCGGCGCGCATCGGCGCCAACCCCGGTTAGCTCCCTGACCAGCACATATTGGGCCTGGTTAGTGTCCTGATATTCATCTACCAGGATGTGGCGGAAACGGCGGTGGTAATGTTCCGCGACACCCGGAAAAGCCTGTAACAAACTAACTGTCCGCATAATCAGGTCATCGAAGTCCAATGCGTGAGCCGCTTGGAGACGGCTTTGATAAAGCCGGTAGACATCGGCTGTGGCGTGTTCAAGCGGGTTAGCTTCACTAACCTCAGAAGCGTAAGCCTCAGCATCAATTAGCTCGTTTTTCAAGTTCGAGATCCGGTGAGCCATCGCCTTAGGCTGGAACCTCTTGGGGTCAAGGTTCAATTCCTTCACCACCAGGGTTATCAGCCGCAGCGAGTCTTGGGCATCATAGATGGAGAAGGATTTCTTCAAACCCAGATGTTCCGCCTCGCGGCGCAGAATCCGGACACAAGCCGAGTGAAATGTTGAGACCCACATCGCCCTGGCTCTGGGGCCGACCAACCGCTCAACTCGTAGACGCATCTCAGCGGCCGCCTTGTTGGTGAAAGTGATCGCCATGATTTGGCTGGCCTGGGCTTGGCCGGTGGCCAACAGATAGGCGATCCGCCGGGTCAGGACCCGGGTCTTGCCTGAACCCGCACCAGCCACAATCAACAACGGCGTGCCACGGTGAACAACAGCCGCCCGCTGTTCAGCGTTCAAGCCGTCGAGCAGCCGCTCAGCGTCGCCAATGCCAGGACCGCGAACTCGGCCGCCCGCTCCGCCACTGCCAGCTGATCCGCGACCCGCTCCCCCGCCACCACCTTTTCCGCTACCACCACCAGATCCGCGACCCGCTCCGCCGCTGCCGTCGCCACCACCCCCAGCTTCGCCGGGGAGGTCAAACAAGACATCATCATCCGGGCCGAAGGCCGGAGCCAGCGAAGGTAGGCGGGTCAAATCGATCAAAGGCGGTCGGGTCTGTTCCATAACGCCAATAGCCTACGACTAGGGTCTCGCACTCAAGCCGAACGCCACCGGTCAGCCGGGGTTCCAGATCCACCGCGGTGCTGGGCGAAACACCCCGAGCCGGTTCGGGTCGGGTGGTCGGGAAGTGGACACAGTGGGGTTAAAACAGCGACTGTGACCACTTTCTGACTTCGCGCCGGAAGTAGTCTGCCGCTGTTGAACTGGGTTCGGCCAGATTAGGCGCGGGCCTCCGGCGGACGCATCAACCACGACGTCACCGCCGAGGCCAACCACAACCCCGCACCAGCTGAAAAAGCCGCCGTATATGACGTCTGCGCCGCCAAATAGCCCGCCACCAGCGGACCTAATACCGCCCCGGTATCACCGGCCATAGAAAAAACGGCGATCGCGCGGGTCGCACCAGGCCCGGCCGCATCTCCGACCGCCGCGGCGGGCGCCGTGCCGATCAGCGCCGCACCCAGGGCGTAGACCATCAGCAAGGCTGTCAGCCAGACGATTGACGGCGAATGCGGCAAGAACACCATCGCGATCCCCGCTACCAGCGCACCACCAACCATTGGGCCGCGCCGCCCGTAGCGGTCAACAATCCAGCCAGAAGGCCAAATCGCGGCCATTTGCAGGCCCGCCGCTAAGGACATCGCCAAGCCGGTCCACAACGCGGCCTGAGATGGGCTGGACGCCAAGACCGCCGCCACGAACAAAGGCACCAGCGCACCGCGCGCCCCAGCCGTGTTCCAGCCTTGGGCTAAAGCGGCCAGCAGGGCGGCTTGGTAGCGCCGGTCCCGCAAGACTTCCCCTAACGGCCGGGGTTTGATGGACGATGCCGTCCCAAGTTTTCGGCTCACCGCCCGGCCGCCCGGCCCAGCGATCAGGCCAGGCACAGCCTCCAAGTTGAGTGCCACCAGGGCGGCGATCACCAGTGTGCCAGCGTAAAAGAAGAATGGCGCCCGCAATGAGATGGCGGCGAACAGTCCGCCAACGGCCGGTCCGGCGACCGCCCCAACTAGGAAACTGCCTTGGTAGAGGGCTGATGCCCGGCCCCGGCGGTCAGCCTCAACTGAGGCCAGCAGCACGGTCATAGCCGAAACCGAAAACATGGCTGATCCGGCTCCGCCAGCCCCGCGCGCCAACAGCATGGCCGGATAGGACTGCGCCAAGCCAACCCCAACAGATGACAGCGCCACTATCAGAATGCCGCTAAGCAACACCAGGCGATGCCCCAAACGGTCCGTCAAGAAACCAACAGCCGGGGCGAATAGGAGCCTCATCAACGCGAACGCGGCCACCACAGCACCGGCCGCGAACTCGTCAACCGCGAAAGAAGAAGCAAAAACAGGTAACACCGGGTTGACCACACCAAAGCCGATGGCGACACCTAAGGCGATGAGCGACAAAATCCAGACGTTACGCGGCATGGACCGGCCCGGCTGGCGGCTCACAACAGGTTGCGCCGGGCTGCCCAATGTGTCAGCTCTGACCGGTTCGATAGTTGAAGTTTCCGCAGCACCGCACTGACATGGGTTTCAACTGTCTTGATGGAAATAAACAACTCGGTGGCGACCTCACGGTAGGCGTAGCCACGCGCGATTAGGCGCATCACTTCCTGCTCACGGGCGGTTAACCGGTCCAGTTCGTCAGCGGCGGCGACATCGCCCGCCGCCGCACCGAAAGCATCCAACACGAAACCTGCCAACCGGGGCGAAAAGACGGCGTCACCTTCGGCAACCCGCCGGACGGCATCGGCCAGGTCAGCCGGACTGATCGACTTGGTGACATACCCTCTGGCGCCTGCCCGGATGACCGCCACCACGTCGGCCGCCGCGTCAGACACAGATAAAGCCAGCAAACGGATCGCCGGGTTGGCCGCCAATACCGCCCTGGCCACTTCGGCTCCGCCGCCACCCTGACCACCTGGCAGATGAACATCAAGCAGCACCACATCTGGGGCACTGGACAAGATGACGGGCACGGCCTGATCGACTGTCGCGGCTTCGCCAACGATTTCCAGGTCAGTGCCTAGTTCAGCTTTGGCACCGGCTCTGAAGAGGCTGTGATCATCAACTAGAACAACCCTCAATCGGTTCATGGCTTGTCCTTCCTAGCTGGGCTGACCCGCTCCTCGGCTGATGGCTTGGCCTTCCTGGCTGGGCTGACCTGCTCCTGGGCAGCGGTTGGGGCGGGATCAGGCGGAGTCAAAGCCAGACGCAGGCAAACTTCGGTGCCTTGCCCGGGACCACCTGACCTGATCTCGGCATGGCCGCCGTGGCGCCGCACCCGGCCCAGGATCGACTCACGCACACCCAGCCGGTCAGCCGGAACGCTAGTCAAATCGAATCCTTCACCCCGGTCCCGCACAAAAACCTCAGCTTGTCGCGGTGAGAACTCAGCATAGAGCGAAACGGGCGCCGCCCCGTGACGGGCAGCGTTTAGCAGAGCCTCACGGGTAGCCGCCACCAAAGCACTCAGACCCTCATTGGGTCGGTGATCACCCACCACAACCACCCCGATTTCAACCGTGGTCAAGTCTTCAACCTCGCCCGCCACGGTCCGCAGGGCCGCCGCCGTCGATTGACCTGGTTCGGACCGGTCCTGGTAAAGCCATTCACGCAGTTCGCGCTCCTGGGCGCGGGCTAGATGCCGCACCGCGGCCGGATCGTCGGCTTGTGACCGGATCACAGCCAGTGTTTGGAGCACAGAATCATGTAAGTGAGCCGCGATGTCAGCCCTTTCAGCTTCGCGGGCGGTGGCGGCCCGTTGATCACCCAGAGCCGCCAGTAGACGCAGACCCCAAGGCGCTAAAACTAGCGCCACCCCAGCTAGGACGGCTAAACCGGCCGCTAGAACGGCTACCACTGAAACAGTGTCACTGCCGCGCGTTATCAACAGTGAGACGGCCAACACCACCAGGGCGATAGCTCCTCCTAAACGTATCCAAGAGAAGGTGCCGCGTGGGGCCGCTGGATCGGCCTTGTCAAGCTGGCTCCAGGCCAGCCAGACGGCCGCCAACAGAACCACGCCTGGCAGGATCCATTCCAATGGCAGATCAAGGCCAGCCCCGGTGGCCGCGATCAGCCCAGCCACCCCCAATAGGCCAAGGCCAGCCGCTAGCCGGGCGAGCGGCCGTGCCCTTGACGGCTGGGTCAAATACGGCGCCAGCCGGGCCAAAGCTGGTGGCCGTTCAGTTGAATCGGCTGATGGGACCGTCAGCCAGAGCCAAATGTAGAACAGCAAACCCGGACCAAGCAGCCCAAAAACCACGAACGCCCAACGGACAGGTTTGACTGAGTAACCCAGGTTGTCAGCTAGGCCCGCCGCCACTCCGCCCACCAGGCGCCCAGCCAAGGGGCGCCGCATTGGGGAGGTCCGGTTCGGGCGTGCCATGTACCAATTGCACCACGCCTGGGTCCGTCGTGAAAAGCCACCGCCCGAGGCAAGCCACCTAGTCTTGTCTGCCGCGTCTTGGCTGGTCACGCGATCGCGTAAGACCGTGCGGCCTGGCTGGAGGGTGTTATTCAAGACTCTCTTGGGCTCTTGCGGCACCGGACGGACCGATCAACCAGGGATGATTCCAGGGTCAACCTCAGGGTCATCTCAGGGACCACTCAGGGTCATCTCAGGGCCCGGTCACATGGCCGACGCCTAAGACCAGGGACTTCCCCAATTGCGGGGCGGCTCCGGGCGGCTCAAGCTTGAAGCATGACATCACCCAACGCGCCCGGCGCACCTGGCGCACCTAACGCACCTGGCGCTCCCGGCGCACCAGCCGCCAGTAACACCACCAGTCCACCCGGCAAGACCAACGGTTCCGCTTTCTTCCGATGGATCCGCCAGCTTGGCATCTACCGCGGCCGTGACCGCTGGTTCGGCGGGGTGGCCAGTGGCTTGGCCCAGCGCCTCGGCTGGGATCCGATCCTGGTGCGCGGACTGTTTGTGGTGTTGACACTCATTTCTGGCGCCGGTTTGCTGCTGTATGGCCTGGCCTGGCTGCTGCTGCCTGATGCCACCGATGGCCGGATCCACTTTGAGGAGTTGATCAACGGCCGCCTCTCGGCCGGTTTTTGGGGTGGAGTGATCGCCACTTGCCTCGGTCTGGTCATGATGCAGGTATGGCTGGCGATTCTCCATCCGTTGGGGTTCCTCATTTTGGAGACCGTGCTGGTAGCCGGTGTTGGCCTGCTGGCCTGGACGGCTTACCGCGGCCAGCGACCAGCCCCACCGCCCAATCCATCCGCTACGCCATTTCAGGAGCCCACCATGACTTCTCCCCCGCCCGATGCCGCCCCTTCAGGTCCGGTGCCCACGGCATCATCCAGCCCAACAGGTTCGGCTTCGCCTAAGGCGGCGGCCAGCGCCAGCGGTGACACAGCTTCAAGCCCGGCAGCCGCCGCGCCAAGCGGCCCAGCCGACCCAGCTTCTGGCCCGGCCGACCCAGGCAAGACCGCTACACCCAGTTCACCAGCCAGCGCCAGCGGTGACACAGCTTCAAGCCCGGCACCCGCCGCGCCAAGCGGCCCAGCCGACCCAGCTTCTAGCCCGGCCGACCCAGGCAAGACCGCTACACCGAGTTCACCGGCAGCCGCCGCGCCAAGCGGCCCGGCCAGCGCGAGCCCACCACCAACCGGACCGCTACCACCGGCCTCCCGGCCCAACGGTTCACCGGCCGCACCAACTCCCCAACGCCCAATCCCACCACCCAGGCCAGGCGCCTACGGCCAAGCCTGGTCTACTCCGCCACCCGGCACTCCGGCGGGCCCACCCGGTTACGGGACCTGGGGGACGGCATCGTACAACAACCCACCTGTCGCCCTGCGGCCAGTCAGAGCCCCCGGCGGGCTGGTCACCCTGGCGCTAACCGGAGCGATGCTGATGCTGATGGCTGGCGTAATCGCCACGGGACGCTACACCGACCTGCTCAACGGCCTGTCGCTCGGACCGTTCAGCTTTGGCGTCATGCTGGTCGCTTTAGGCTGCGGCATGGTCCTGCTTGGGGTCATGGGACGGCGCTTTGGTGCCTGGCTGGCGATCGGCCTGGTATTAACCATGGCCGCACTGCCAGTCACCCTGGTGACCGGATACCGCACGGCACTGACCCAAGACACTGGCGTCGATGTTGGAGTCTCGACCTTCACACCGCGTCAAGCCGCTCGAGCCAGCGACGGTATTTCCCTGACAGCGGGTAATCTTTACGCCAACCTGACCGATTCCAACCTGCTAGCGGACGGTGACCTAACAGTCGAAATGTATGTCGGGGCAGGCCAAGCGAACCTGGTCGTGCCACAAGACGTCCCCGTAACAATCAACGCCCGGGTTGACATTGGTCAAGTCTCACCAGACGGCCTGACCTCTGAGTACTGGGATGGGCGCAACCTTGAACTCCTCGGCAGCGATGACCATAGCCGCTACCCCGACGGGATGTATTTCCAGAACGCCTGGGAAGACATCGCCGGGATCGGTGCCCGCGCCACCTTCGATTCACGAGTTGAGACCGGGCCGACCCAGCCGTATCGCCTCACAGTCAACATCCGGGTGGGAATCGGCCAACTCGATATCCGGGCCGAAGAATCCACCCCGGAAGAGCGTTGAACACTCCGCCTAACGGACACAGACAGCAAAGATTGGAATAGACATGAGCCACACCACTTCAACCAGTTCAACTCCAGCCCAGGCACGCCCGGCCGGGGCTCCTACGGTTAGTGGGCCAACCGCTGGACCAGTTCAGCCACAAAGGCCAGGCACATCGCAGCCAGGTGCGACTCCAGCCGGCGGCCAGCCGCTAGTTGACCCGCGGCCCGCTCCAATCAAGCGCGGCGTCCGTCCAGGCGTCGTGGTTTGGGGACTGATCATTGTGCTGCTCGGGGTTTGGGGGATCGTGGCCTCATCTGGCCTGCACCTGTCAGCTGAACTGGCGTTGGTTGTCCTACTGGGTCTAGCGGGTTTGACTCTGGTGGTCTCAGCCCTGGTAGCCGCCATCCGGCGGCCCCGGGCCTGATTGGTGGGTTGCCCGGCCAATTTGGCGGGAGGGGCCACAATTAGCCGGGCAACCCGGGTCCAGGGCCACGGTCCGGGGTTCAGCAATCGGTCGTAGTTGGCTACAATCGCCAACTATGACCAGTTACCGATTTGGAAACTAGGGCCGGTCATTCCCATTCGATTGTGCCGGGCGGTTTAGATGTCACATCCAACACGACTCGGTTGACCTGGCGGACCTCACCAGTGATCCGGCCGGCGATGCGCGCCAACAGGTCATAGTCCAGGCGTGAGAAATCCGCCGTCATGGCATCATCTGAAGTGACCGGCCGCAACACCACCGGATGGCCGTAGGTCCGCTCATCGCCTTGCACCCCAACAGACCTGACATCAGCTAGCAACACCACCGGACACTGCCAAATCTGACGGTCCAATCCGGCCCGGCTGAGTTCCTCCCGGACAATTCCATCCGCCCGTCTGATGGTTTCAAGACGGTCCGCCGTGACCTCACCAACAATCCTGATGGCCAAGCCAGGCCCAGGGAAAGGCTGGCGCCAAACCATCGCATCAGGCAGGCCAAGTTCCGTGCCGACCGCCCGAACCTCGTCCTTGAAGAGGGTGCGTAACGGTTCAATCAGCTCAAAACTGAGATCATCTGGCAGGCCGCCAACGTTATGGTGTGACTTGATGGTGGCGGCGCCGCTGCCGCCGCCGCTTTCGACCACATCCGGGTAGAGCGTCCCCTGAACCAAGAACTTGACGTCCCCAGCCGGGCCGGGCCGACCAGCCGGGCCGGGCCGACCAGCCGGGCCGACCTCACCGCCAGGCGGCCCGGATTCTGGGTCGGCGTCACCAGCTAGAACGGCGTCACCATCATTAGAGACAACACCGCGGGCGGCCTGCCGTGCGGCCACCTCAAAAGCCCGAATAAACTCCCGGCCAATGATCTTCCGTTTAGCTTCCGGCTCACTCACCCCAGCCAAAGCCTCAAGGAACCGCTGGCGGGCATCATGCACTATCAGGCGAGCTCCAGTGACCGCCACAAAATCCCGTTCAACCTGTTCCCGTTCACCTTCACGCAACAACCCGTGATCAACAAAAACACAAGTCAACCGTTCGCCGATGGCCCGCTGCACCAAAGCCGCCGCGACCGCCGAATCAACCCCACCAGACAAGCCACAAATCACCCGGTGCGGCCCAGCTTGCGCCCGGACAGCCGCCACCTGCGCCGCCACAATCGACCCAGGCGTCCAATCAGGACGCAATCCGGCCTGATTGAACAGAAAATTCTCCAAAGTGGCCTGCCCCAATGGCGTGTGACGCACCTCCGGGTGCCACTGAACCCCATAAAGCCGCCGTTGGCGATCCTCAAAAGCCGCCACCGGCGCGCCCGGGCTGGTCGCCAACACCGTGAAGCCATCCGGCGGGCCGGTCACCGCCACACCGTGGCTCATCCAAACCGTCTGATGATCCGGACTACCAGCCAATAAACCGGCTCGCGGCGCCTCAGCCTCCCCGGCCGGACGGGCCGTAAACCCGGCGGACAGCGGTAGTCCACTGACGGCATCGTCCAATACAGCATTAGGAGCAACCAACTGAACCATGGTTGAGCCGTACTCACCCAAAGCGGCCCTATCAACCGGCGCCCCCAAAGCGTGAGCCATCGCCTGAAAACCGTAACAAATCCCCAGCACAGGCACACCAGACGCGAGCAACTCAGGGTCAAGCCGGGGAGCGCCCGGCTCAAAGACCGAAGCCGGGCCACCCGACAAAATGATCGCCCCCGGGTCCAGGGCCAGCAGGCGCTGGGCCGTCCAAGTGTGCGGCACGATCTCCGAATAGACCCGCGCCTCACGCACCCGCCGGGCGATCAACTGAGCATATTGGGCCCCAAAATCAACCACCAGGACTGGCCGGTCGCCAGGGCCAGGCAAAGAACTGGTCACAACGGTAACGCTCCTAACAACTAGCCGACCAGAGCAGTCGGCCGACGCTAGGTACACTAGTAGGCAGTGGTGTGCCCATGCTGGGCGAAAGGTTCCCCTCACTGATGAAAGGTGTGGAACGAGTGGCACGTTCTGTTTATCTGGCTTCGACCGACCGAGACGCCGTCAAGTCTATTGTGGCGCTGGGACTAGTGGAGGAATTGAAACGCTCCTACGAACGGGTCGGAGTTTTCCGGCCCATCCTGCGCCACAACGACGGCACCGACCACGTGCTTGACCTGCTCAAGACACGCGACACCATCGAAGCGGACCGCAAAGTCCGCATCGGCACCACCTACCAGCACTTCCATCAGGCGCCGCGGGCCGCCATGGAACAAGTCCTGACCCGCTATGAGGCTTTCAAAACGCTCTGCGACGTTGTTGTGGTGGTCGGATCAGATCACACCGATGTGCCCGGCGGGGAAGAACTCACCCTCAACGCCCGGATGGCGGCCACCTTAGGCACACCAGTCATTCTGGTTGTGCCGACCACGGGTTGGACACCACGTCAGGTGCTGGCCTCAGCCGAACTGGCCAGCGCGACCATCAAAGCGCAGTTCGCCAAAATGATCGGTGTCATAGCGAACCGTTGCGGCCCAGAAGAAATCGGTTCGATGCGCGCCCAGTTAGGCCACCTTGATGTACCAACGGCCGCCATCCCAGATTCACGCATCGCCTTAGCCCCCACATTGGGTGCTGTGATGGACGCGGTTGGCGGGCACCTGGTTTCTGGTGACCCGGCGGCACTTGGCCTTGAAGTCCTCAACATGTCGATCGCCGCCCAAGAAGTCGAACACGTTTTGGCGCACATCGCGCCAAGATCGGTCGTGTTTTTCCCCGGTGACCGGGTTGGTGTGCTGTTAGGCCTGGCCGCGACCCATTCCGATCCGAACTTCCCCGGCCTGGCTGGCCTCATATTAGGCAGCGGTTATATGCCGGACAGGGCCGTACTGGACTTGGCCCGCTCATTGGCCGGCGATCTGCCAATAATCGCGACCCATAAGGATTCATTCTCAGCGGCGGCCGCCTCCACCCTGGTCCGCGGTCACCTCGACCTCAGTTCACAAGACAAAGCTGAAGCCGCTTTGGCGGCTTTCGAAGAAGGCGTTGACGCGCACCAATTCGTAGAAGCCATGGAATCTTTTGGCCGCGAGACCCTAACACCGCTAGCTTTCCAGCAGTCATTAACGGTTCAGGCACGCCGTGACCCGAAACGCATTGTCTTGCCAGAAGGATCAGATGACCGCATCTTGCGGGCCGCCGCCCAAATCACCGCTTTGGGTGCGGCTAACATCACCATTTTGGGTAAGCCTGACACTATTTTGGCGCGAGCCAGTGAACTGGGAATCGATTTGTCTAAAGCCACTCTGGTTGACCCGTCGGATGATGAATTAGTTGAACGGTTCGCTGATCTTTACGCCAAGTTGCGGGCCCATAAAGGCATGACCAAAGACAAAGCCTTAGCGGTTATGACCAGTTCAGAAACCTATTTCGGGACGATGATGGTTCACACTGGTATGGCTGACGGGATGGTTTCTGGGGCGATTCACACCACCGCTGACACGATCCGTCCGGCTTTCGAGATCATCAAAACTAAGCCCGGTACGGCGGTTGTGTCATCAGTTTTCTTGATGGCGATGGCGGACCGGGTGCTGGTATTCGGTGATTGTGCCGTCAACCCTAATCCGACGCCAGCCCAGTTGGCCGGTATCGCGATTGATTCAGCCGCTACCGCGGCCGCTTTCGGGGTTGAGCCGCGAGTCGCGCTGCTGTCCTATTCGACTGGCACTTCAGGTCTTGGCCCAGCGGTTGAGGCTGTCACTGAAGCCACCCGCCTAGCCCGTCAGGCCGCGCCAGACCTGGCGTTAGATGGTCCGTTACAGTACGATGCCGCCGTTGTGGCTTCGGTTGGAGCCGCCAAGTCGCCGTCTTCGCCAGTTGCAGGACGGGCCACAGTATTGATCTTCCCGGACCTCAATTCAGGCAACATCACCTATAAGGCGGTGCAACGTTCAGCTGGGGCTGTCGCGATTGGACCGGTCCTGCAAGGTTTGCGTAAACCAGTTAATGACTTGTCACGCGGCGCCTTAGTTGAGGACATTGTCGCCACCATCATCATCACCGCCTGCCAGGCACAGGCATCCGCTAACTGAAGGAAAACTTGTGGCTGAAACAGTCTTAGTAATCAATGCCGGATCTTCTTCACTCAAGTATCAGTTGGTTGACGTTGACACCCGCCAGGCGCTGGCCAGCGGGATTGTTGAACGGATCGGTGAGGCGGTTTCACCGCTGACGCACCGTATCGGTGAACGCAAACATGTCATTGAGGCGCCTGTACCGGATCACACCACTGGGTTGCGTGGCGTCCTGAAACTGTTCGCCAAGTACGGCCCGGACTTAGGATCAGCTGGGCTTGTTGGGGTGGGACACCGGGTGGTGCAAGGCGCCGATGAGTATTCGGCCGCCACTATCATCAACCCTCAAGTGCTGGCCAAAATCATTGAGTTCACGCCTTTGGCGCCACTCCATAATCCGGCCAATATTCAAGGTATCGAAGCTTCTCAGGCGGCTTTCCCTGATCTGCCGCAGGTCGCTGTGTTCGATACGGCGTTTCACGCTACTTTGCCGCCGGAGGCTTACAGCTACGCGATTAATCCTGGGCTGGCCCGTCAGTTCCGTATCCGGCGTTACGGTTTTCATGGCACTTCGCATCAGTATGTTTCGCGTGAGACCGCCCGGGCGATGGGCCGGGATTTAGCTGATGTCAATATCATCACTGTTCACATCGGTTCGGGTTGTTCTATGACGGCGGTCCGGGGCGGGCGGTCAGTTGAAACATCAATGGGTTTGACACCGTTAGAGGGCCTTGTGATGGGTTCACGCTGCGGTGACATTGACCCGGCGGTGGTGTTCCATTTGGTGCGGGAAGCTGGGCTGACGATCGACCAAGTAGATGACTTGCTGAATAAGAAGTCTGGCCTGTTAGGGATGTGCGGTTCGCTTGATTTGCGGGATATTCACCGGGCAATCGCTTCAGGTGATGGCGCCGCCCAGTTGGCGTTGGATGTGTTCGCTCACCGGCTGCGCCACTACATTGGCGCCTATTGCGCCCAGTTGGGCCGGGTTGATGCGATCGCTTTCACCGCTGGTATTGGTGAGAATGATCCAGTCACGCGGGCTCTAGCTTTACGCGGCCTGGAGGGTTTAGGGATCGAGTTGGATGCCGGGCGTAACGCGGCCGCCCGGGGGGCGGCTCTGATCTCAACTGACGGTTCACCGATTGAGGTTTGGGTTACGCCAACCAATGAGGAGTATGAGATCGCCCATCAGGCGGCTGAGCTGATTGATTCGGTAGACAGTTAAATACGGGCACCCCAGCGAACTGAGGTGCCCGTCACGGTAGCCAATTATCCGGCCGACACCACACCGTCTTCCTCAACCAAGATGATCCCTCCCTCGTCGAGCAAGTCTTGGATCTCTTCCGGAGTCAGGCCAGCCAGAGGATCATCCTGTTCGGTCAGAGCATTCAACAGGTCAGCTGGTGAAGCCAAGCTTCCAGCAGCGGCCTCGTCAACCCAGGTACCATCCGGTGCGATTTGAAGTGATTCCAGCGCGGCCCGTCCTTCATCGCTGCTGGCGCTCAGTGTTTGGACGTAGAACACCACATCACCGTCCCGCTTCAGAACCGTTGTCAACAGTTTCACCTTCCCCTGGCCGCCGGTCTGGCCGGTCGCCACACTGCTTAACACGGCGTCGGCCGCCGCGTCAGAGGTGATCCTGACAGTAACCTCATCACGGTCACCATCCACCGCCACAATGGTGGGCACATATGACAACAGTGACGCCGCACCGTCAGCGTTCAGTGCGCCGTCCGGGGTCTGGTTATAGGACAGTTTTTCGCCAGGATCGGCCACCAGGTCACCAGCCTGCGACCAGGCCCTGACCCAGCGGCTGGTGCCATCGGGTGCGGTCAACTCCGCGATGGCCGAACCAGCCCAGGGCCGGTCTGAGGTTTCATCGCCGGTCACCCCTAGAACAACACCAGTTGTCAGGCTAGCTTCAGCCGGCGTCGAAGACGCCAAAGGAAACGCCACCGCAGCGGTCGCGGCCGCCACCGCGGCCGCCCCTGCCACAACCCAACGCCAACGGTGGCTGGAACTGGTGCGGGCGGCATCGTCCACTAGCAGCGACGGATGAACAAACCGGACCAATAGTTCGCGTCCGTCTTGATCAAGCCGGTTCGGAGTGGCAACCGGGTTGGCGCCACGCAAGGTCCGGGCAATAGAAAGTTGTTTCATGATTAGTCCTTAAGTTCTGTAAAGCGGGTCTTGAAGGCTGCCCTGGCGCGTGTCAAACGCATCCAAGCGGCCGGAATTGAACAGCCCAGCAGCGCCGCACAGTCGGCCCCACTAAAGCCATCCCAGTAATGGGCGATGAGGATTTCGCGTTGCCCACCGGGTAGCGCCCAAAGCGCTTCCCGGACGCGTTCTTGCAGGTCATCAGCGTTAGATTGAGACTCAGACTGAGGTGGCCGGTTAGGATCACGGGTCATTTCGGTGGCCATGGCTGATCCAGCTTGGGCGGCCCGGGCCTCAGATCGGTAAGCGTTTGACAGCAAATTGCGGGCGGTCACAAAAAGCCACGGCGGGTCCGGTGGTCCGCCCTTCTGGGTCTGTTCCCAGGCCAGGCGGAACACCTCAGCGGTGATGTCGTTAGCCAGTTCTTGATCGGTCAGGCGCCGCCTGAGGTAAGCCCAGATGCGTGGATACTGTGCTTTGAACATCTCGGCGAAAACCTCATCATAGGCCGCACCTACTGGGACAGACGGCGTAAGCGGTTGCGGCTCAGATGATCTGCCGCGCTCAGCGGAACGGTCAAGCTGGTCGTCATAGAAGGTTTGGCTGTGCGCGCCTGCCTGGATGTCACGGCCAATCTGGCCGAACGCCCTATCCGCCTGATCCACTTGGCTGACGCTATCAGCGCCCATCGGTTTCATATCAGGTACATGTCTGGCCCGCTCAAAACCTAACGCGTCGCTCAAAGTTATCGCCTGACCCGGGTTCCGGCGGCATCCATAGAATTGGTTCATGTACCGTAGGCTCCTCCAGCATCATCAGTTTGTCGCCGCGCAGGTGGCTGGCCTGCGTCAACGCCGCCTCGCGGGGCAGGACACCAGGCTGGCGGGCGCCGGGCTGGCTTTGTATCACGACCGTCAGACCCGCCACTTTCAGCATGAACGGTTGATCCACCTGCTGGTGACGTTGTTCTTTGGAGGTTTGTTGCTGGCCACAATGGCAGCTTGGGCGGTGCTGGCTTTGACCCCGGCCGATCCGGACGCCACCATTTGGGTGTCGCGCGGCCTGGGCCTAGCTTGTCTGGTGATTGCCCTGCTTGAAGGGTTCTATTTGCGCCATTACTACCAGCTTGAAAATGGTGTGCAACGCCTTTACGGCTTTGACCAGGACCTGGCTGAGTTGTCAGGCGATCTGGTTGGTACAACCGACACGCTTGGTCCGCCCCAAGAGTGACAGCCCCAGGTCAAGTCACGCCAAGCACCCCGCCCGATGCCGCCCCACCAGCCAGCCAGTCAGCCCACTTTCCGCTACGGAAATCGGTCACAGTTGGCCTTTTGGGCAACTATGACCGATTACTGTCATCCCGCCTCTCACCTTGAAGTGCCGCCTCGAGCGGCCCCATAGTAAACCCGCGGGTCAGGGGGTCGACGGCGTTTTGGGCTTGTTTGACCGAACCGCTCTGGACGGACAGGTCCGGCTCACGGCACGCGTTGGAGCCACTGACGGCTGGCGAACTTCAATTCGACTAGTTCAGCGGCCCGGGACAATTCGGCCCGCGTTGGCTCTGACTGGTTCAAGCCATAGAGTGAGGCGAAGTGGTTAATTAGTGCTTCGATGATCGCCTGGCGTGGCATACCAGTCTGCGAACGCAACGGATCAACGCGTTTAGCGTCCGAGCTGGTGCCTTTGTCAGACAGTTTTTCGCGGCCGATTCTGAGCACTTCAAGCATTTTGGCGGCGTCAATGTCATAAGCCATTGTGACGTGATGCAACACCGAGCCGTCAGCGAACCGTTTCTGAGCGGCCCCAGCAATCTTCCCGGCCGGGCTGGCGATGTCATTGATCGGCTGATACGAGGCGTCTATGCCGAGGGTCCGTAACGCCCCAACACACCAGGCATCAAGAAAGGCATAGGAATCAATGAAACTCATGCCATCAACCAGCGACTCTGGGACAACCAACGAATAGGTGATGGTGTTACCGGGTTCAATGAACATCGCGCCGCCGCCGGACACCCGGCGCACCACGGTGACGTTGTGACGGGCGGCTCCTGCCTGATCTACCTCATTTGACCAGGACTGGTATGACCCGATCACAACAGCGTTGGAAGCCCATTGCCATAGCCGCAAAGTTGGCCCGCGCCGACCGGCCGCCAATTCCTCGGCAAAAACCTGATCTAAAGCCATTTGGGTGTAAGCATCGCGCGGCTGGTCCTGGACCAACGTGAACCGGTGATCCGCCCAAGTTGAGGACTTACCGAGTGCCCGGCGGACAGCTATTGCCACAGCTGTGGCGTCAAATCCGATCAACCTGTCGGCCGGTTCCAAGGCCAGGTTGATGCGCTTGGCCAGACCTTCGGCTGGTTCATCAACTGGGGCGCCGACCAGCGCCGTTTCAATTCTGGCCAGAGCCTCATCTGGTTCCAAGAAGAAGTCACCAGATAGCCGAACCGTCCTCAAACGCCCATCAGACGGCCCGACATCAACCGACACCAGCTTGCCACCTGGAGTTTTGTACTCACCATGCACCAGTTCAGGCTAGCTGGCGCGGCGTCAGTCGACCAGCGGGCGACGACAGCTAACTTGAGGTGGCGAGGGCTGACTTGAGGTGATGAGACTGGCTTGAGGTGGTGGGACTAACTCGAGGCGGTGAAACTCGCCTGAGCCAAGACTGACCATTTGGCCAGCCTGAGCCCGGACTGTGCACGTTAGTGCAGGTACCTTTTGGTAGCTTGGCCAGGCCTGTTCACTGTCTTGTGAGCCTCCCCGACTCCGCACTCCTGATGCCGAAGGCAGCACCGTGGCGGGCGCCAAAAGCGCCCGAAGCGATGTGGCTCGGAGTGCCGTCACAGGCCGGACCGATTCGGGAATTCGGGTCAGTGTACAGGCGCATTCAGGGCGTCTTCGAATCTCCCGGATAGCGCGTTTGGGTGTTGGTGACTGTCAAGAGACTCAGCTAAACCCAACAACCAATCGCGAGGAGACGACGATGTCGGACACAGGGGTCAAACCCAAGACAAACAGAACAGGATGGTGGCTCTGCGGCTCGCTGGCGCTGATGCTAGTCAGCGCCATTGGCGCCTCAGCCATCCAAACCTCAGGCGGCAGCGTGTCCGTCACAGACCTGCGCTGGGAGACCGCTCCCGGAGTTGAAATGAGTGGTCTGCTGTTTGTACCAGACGGAGCCACAGCCGAAAACCCAGCACCGGGCGTGGTAGTCAGCCACGGCCTGTTCAACAACCGTGAAATGCAGGACGCCAACTATGTTGAGTTGTCACGCCGCGGCTTTGTTGTTCTGTCAATGGACATGTACTCACACGGCTTGTCGGAGAACGTGCCCGATATTCCAACACTCACTACCGGCATGTATGAAGCCGTCAAGATGTTCTCCGGCCTGGACATGGTTGACTCCAGCCGCATCGGAATCACCGGGCACTCACTCGGCGGCGAATCATCAGATGTGGCTGTAGCGACCGACAACGAACTCGGCACCAACCTGATCTCGGCTGTCCTGTTCAACTCCTACAACCCGACCTTCTCCGATGCTGACACCGGCGAATGGATCGACATTTATGGCCAGCGTGACGCCGGCATTATCGCCGTCCAGTACGACGAGTTCTTCTTCCGCGATGTTGACGAGGCAGGCGAACAGACCGCCGCGCGCGACTTCATCAACTACGGTAAAGCCCAATCGTTCCTGCACTATGGCACTCTGCCACCAGACGATGTCCGCCAAGCCGACACCGTCTACCGCGACAACCTCGACGGCAGTGAAGCGATGAGGGTGGTTTACACACCACCGATCACACACCCGTGGTCTCATTTCTCGAAGCGTTCAACCACCGCCACAATCGAGTTCTTCACCGAAGCACTAGACCTACCCGATGAGATCGGCTCAACCAGCCAAGTCTGGCAATGGAAAGAAGCCTTCAACTTTGTTGGACTGATCGGATTCGCCATGTTCATCACCTGCTTCGCCATGTTGATGCTGCGGGTACCGTTCTTCAGCTCACTGCGGGCCGGGCAAACCGTCGCGATCAGAACATCTGACAAACCAGGCAAGTACTGGTTCTGGGGCACATTAGTGCTCGGTGCGATCTTCGCCGCTGTGGCCTATATTCCGATCCTGACCAACGCGCACGCCTTCACAATCTCGCGTGACCCGTGGGCGCAGTCCTCACCGGCTGGTATTTCGATTTGGGCGGCCGCCTGTGGTGTCTTCACATTGCTCGTCCTAGCCGCGTTCTATTTCCTCTACATGCGCAAACGTGGCATCACCCTAGCTGAACGCGGCATCACGATGCCATGGCGCCAGGTTGGTAAGACTGTTGCCCTGGCGGGCATCGTGGTGGCGGTCTCCTACCTGTGCGTCTTTGTGGTGGACTACTTCTTCAAGACCGACTTCCGTCTTTGGGTACTAGCCGTCAAGGCCTTCCCGCCGGGTGTCATCTGGGTATCGGTCTTCCCGGTCATGATCTTCCTGCTGGTCTTCTACGTCATGGCGTCGATCGCGGCCAACTCGATCAACTTCATCAAACTGACCGGCAAGTCAGGCGAACGCGAATGGGTCAACACCGCCGTCCTAGCGGCCTTCAACACTCTGCCAGCCGTTGGGCTGCTAGTCATCCAGTACATTGTCTTGTTCTCCACCGGCTGGCTCGCCTGGCCGAGCGGATCAATGGTGGTGCTCTGGCTGTTCCCGCTGTTGTTGATCCTGCCAGCTTCGACCGTGATTTCACGCAAGATCTACCGTCTGACCAACAACCCGTACCTGCCAGGCATCATCAACGGTGTCATCGTGACACTGATCGCCTGCTCCAACACCGCGACCTGGATCTGACAATCAGACAATCCGCCAATCAGACAATCAGACGATCTGACAAGGAGGAATACGGGCCAATGCCCGCCAGGGCATAGACCAAACCTGAACTAACAGACGTTGGGGCCGGGTGCGCGGCCAACACCGCGCACCCGGCCCCAACGCTGTCACCTAAAGCGCTAAGCGCAACACCGCGGGACGGCATCGTCTAAATACTTGATAGCCGGATCACGCGGCGGCCATCCATGCACGTTAGTGCAGGTACCTTTTGGGAGCCTGACCAACCCTGTTCACTGTTCTGTGAGCCTCCCCGACTCCGCACCCCTAACCGCCAAAGGCAGCACCACGATGGGCGTTCAACGCGCCCAAACCGGAGCGGCAGGAGTGCGATCACAGTCCTGACTGACTAAGAAACGTAGGTCGGCGTCCAGGCTCCCCGTGGTGCCGCCCATATGCCGTCTCTTGAGCGTCGGTGACTGTTGGGAGACTCAGTAAACCCAACAACCGATCAGGAGGAGACGATGATGTCGGACACAGGGCTAAAACCCAAAACTAGACGGCCGGGGTGGTGGTTATGTTGCTCACTGGCGCTGATGCTGGTCAGCGCCATGGGCGCCTCAACCGTCCAAACCTCAGGCGGGGATGTGTCCATCACAGACCTGCGCTGGGAGACCACTCCCGGAACTGAGATGAGCGGGCTGCTGTTTGTGCCCGATTCGGTGACGGCTGAGACCCCAGCGCCAGCTGTGGTGGTCAGTCACGGCATGTACAACAACCGTGAAATGCAGGACATCAACTTTGTTGAACTGTCGCGCCGCGGTTTTGTGGTCTTGTCGATGGACATGTACTCGCATGGTTTTTCTGCCAAGGCCAGTGATGTCGCGACCATCCTCAGCGGCATGTATCAGGCCGTCAAAATGCTGGCTGGCCTGGACATAGTTGATGACAGCCGGATCGGAATCACCGGGCATTCACTGGGCGGCATGTCTTCGAACGCGGCCGTTGTGGCGGACAACGCGGCTGACAGCGGCCTGATCTCGGCTGTTTTGTTGAACAGCGCTGACGCGACCTACACCGACGCTGAGAGCGGTGAGTGGATCAATCTTTACGGGGATCGCAGCGTGGGGATAGTCGCGCCGCAATATGACGAGTTTTTCTTTCACGATGTCGACGCGGCGGGTGCTACAACCTCCCCGCGTGACTTCATCGCCAACAAGAACGCCCAGTCGTTCCTGCACTTCGGCACAGCGCCGGGTGGTGACATCCGTCAAGCTGGCACCCTCTACCGTCAGGATGTGGACGGTAGTGAAGCCATCAGGGTGATTTACACGCCCGCTATCACCCATCCGTGGTCTCATTTCTCGAAGCGTTCTACCACCGCCACAATCGAGTTCTTTAGTGAAGCTTTAGGCGCACCTGATCCGATCAACCCGAACAATCAAGTTTGGCAATGGAAAGAAGCCTTCAACTTTGTTGGACTGATCGGATTCGCCATGTTCATCACCTGCTTCGCCATGTTGATGCTGCGGGTACCGTTCTTCAGTTCACTGCGGGCCGGGCAAACCGTCGCGATCAGAACATCTGACAAACCAGGCAAGTACTGGTTCTGGGGCACATTAGTGCTTGGTGCGATCTTCGCGGCCCTAGTTTATTTGCCGCTCTTGACAAATGTCCACGCTCACACCGGGTCGAGAGATCCCTGGTTGCAGTCCTCACCGGCTGGGGTCTCAATTTGGGCGGCCGCCTGCGGTGTCTTCACATTGTTGGTCCTGGCCGCGTTCTATTTCCTCTACATGCGCAAGCGCGGCATCACCCTAGCTGAACGCGGCATCACGATGCCATGGCGCCAGGTTGGTAAGACTGTTGCCCTGGCGGGCATCGTGGTGGCGGTGTCCTACCTGTGCGTCTTTGTGGTGGACTACTTCTTCAAGACTGACTTCCGTCTTTGGGTACTAGCCGTCAAGGCCTTCCCGCCGGGTGTCATCTGGGTGTCGATCTTCCCGGTCATGATCTTCCTGCTGGTCTTTTACATTGTGGCGTCGATCGCGGCTAACTCGATCAACTTCATCAAACTGACCGGCAAGTCAGGCGAACGCGAATGGGTTAACACGGCCGTCCTGGCAGGCTTCAACATGCTGCCAGCCGTGGTGTTGGTGTTGATCCAATACATTGTGTTCTTCGTGTCTGGTGAAATGGCTTGGGCGGACGGAAATATGGTGGTCATTTGGTTGATCCCGCTGATGGTGATCCTGCCGGTTTCGACTGTGATCTCTCGCAAGATCTACCGTCTGACCAACAACCCGTACCTGCCAGGCATCATCAACGCTGTCATAATCACGCTGATCGCCTGCTCCAACACATTGACCTGGATCTGACGAAACCTAACTGGCCCGGGCCGCGGCGGGTGGCGCTGTCATGGCGTCCGCCCAAGCGGTCCGGGCCTCCTATCGGCCCGCATCAAGACGAGGGCAAGGTCAGGCCGCCTTAGCTAAGGCAAGTCAGGCGGTGATGATTTCGACGCCCGCCCCTTCGAGGCGGAACCTCAGGGCCGGATCAATTCCGCTATCAGTCACCAGCACGGAAACCGCCTGGACAGGACAAATCTGGGCGAAGGCCCGCCGACCCAGCTTTGATGAATCAGCTACCACCACAACTCTTGAGGCGGCCCGGACCAGCAGTGAGTTAGTCGAAACTTCAGCATCGGAGTGGGCGCTGGCCCCAAAGTCGAGGTCAAAACCGTCCACCCCTAAGAACAGCATGTCGACTGACAATGATTCGATTGACCGTTCGGCTAGCGGTCCGTACAGCTCATAGGAATGCGCCCGGACCACGCCACCTGTCACCACAACTTTCAGGTAGGGCCGGGCCAGCATCTCGGCCGCCACATTGACCGCGTTGGTCACAACGGTGAGCGATTCGGCTTGTGTCCCAGCGGCCAGGTCGCGGCGGGCCGCCAACGCCCGGCTGACCTCCAATGTGGTGGTACCGCCGTTGAGGGCTACCACCCCGCCGATCGCCACTAGCTCAGCGGCGGCCTGGCCGATCCGCCGTTTTTCTTCTATGGCGCGTTGCGTCTTGAAACGTAGCGGCAGGTCATAGGCGGCAGAGTTGGCTACGGCGCCACCGTGGGTGCGGGTCGCTAAGCGTTGGCTGTCAAGATAAACCAGGTCTCGTCGGATGGTAGCTGACGAAGCGGACAGTTCTTCGGCCGCTTCATCGACGTCCACTTTGCCGCGCTCAGCGAGCATCGCCAATAGAGCCGACAGCCGGGCGTGGCGGTCCACGAGATACCTCCTGGTGAGAAATCAATCAACTGGGGCGGTCCGTAAGCAACTTTACGCGCAAAAGCGCGCATTCGCCAGGCTAAACCACCCGTCTGGGTGACTGACAATCTGCTCAATCTTGCGCGTTCTGGCTTGTTTTGCGCGTAAAGCGCCGCGTAGACTGAGTGGTAGCAGGCCTAAGAATCAGGAGAATCTGTATGCCCAGCCTAAACGACTTATTCGTCACCCGGGAGATCGCCGCCCAGCCAGATTGTTGGGCCCGCGTCCAGGCCACCGGTCAGACTGTCGCTGGCTTGCCGCGCCCTGGCGAGACCGTAGCCGTAATCGGTTGCGGAACTTCCTGGTTTATCGCCATGGCCTACGCCGCCTTGCGTGAGCGGGCCGGTCACGGCCGGAGCGACGCGTTCACGGCTTCCGAGTTCCCTCTAGATAGGCATTATGACCGAGTTTTGGCGATCAGCCGGTCTGGCACCACAACCGAAGTGTTGACCGCCCTGGGCGCCTTGCGTCACAGCACCGCGGCTTCCAAGGGGGCCGATGCCGCCCGATCGGTTCCAGCCACACCACCAGTCCCGCCCGCCCCGGCAACTGCCACAGCCACAACCGCCATCACGGCTGACATCGCTACACCGATCAGCCAGGCCGCCGATCAGGTAATTGACCTCGGCTTCGCTGATGAGCAATCAGTCGTTCAGACCCGATTCGCCACCACCACCCTTGCCCTGCTGCGAGCCAGCCTAGGCGAAGACCTGACCGGCGCGATCGACGACGCCCGCACAGCTCTGACCGAACCGCTTGACCCGGCCTGGATCGAAGCCGACCACATCGCCTACCTGGGCCAAGGCTGGACCATTGGCCTAGCCCAAGAGGCCGCCCTCAAAGCCAGGGAAGCATCACTCAGTTTCACTGAAGCCCACCCGGCGATGGATTACCGTCACGGGCCTATCGCCCTGGCCCAGCCTGGTCGGCTGGTGTGGCTCTTTGGCCAAGCCCCAGACGGACTCGAAGACCAGGTCAAAGCCACCGGCGCGACCTGGATCAGGAGTTCACTCGACCCAATGGCGGACCTCATCAGAGCCCAACGGCTGGCGATCGCACGCGGCCTGGCGCGCGGCCTTGACCCTGACCATCCGCGCCACCTGACCCGATCTGTCATGCTTGAGGCGATCTGACGTGCCTCTTGTACCGGCCGGCCAGATCATCACCCCGGCGGCGGCCGCCCAGCGCGGAGTTGGGGCCTTCAACGTTATCCAGCTTGAGCTGGCGGAGGCGATCGTGGCCGGTGCGGAAGCGGCCGACCGGCCCGCTATCCTCCAAATCTCCCAGAACTGTGTCAACTATCACGGTGCTTTAGCGCCGATCGCCTCAGCTTGCCTGGCGTTGGCGAAAGCCGCCACCGTGCCGATCGCTGTTCACTTGGATCACGCCGAATCGGTTCAGCTCATCGCCGAGGCCCTTGACCTGGGGATCGATTCGATCATGTATGACGGTTCGAACCTGCCAGATGAAGCCAATCAGGCTTCAACAGCGGCCGTAACCGCTCTAGCTCACGCCCGCGGCGCCTGGGTTGAGGCCGAGTTAGGTGAGATCGGCGGTAAGAACGGTGTCCACGCGCCTGGCGCCCGGACAAAACCTGAGGATGCGGCCCGGTTCGCGGCCGCGACTGGTGTCGATTCGCTGGCTGTGGCGATCGGCTCTTCTCACGCCATGACCGAACGGACCGCCAGTCTTGACCTTGAACTGCTAGCGGCGATCCATCAGGCGGTGCCCGTCCCGCTAGTCTTGCACGGATCATCTGGTGTTCCAGAAGCGGACCTGGTGGCGGCTATCGCCGCTGGCATGACCAAAATCAACATCGCCACTCTGCTTTCGCAAACCTTCACCCGGTCGGTTCGCACCACCTTGGCGGAAGCGCCTGAACTGGTTGACACCCGGAAATACTTCCGCCCGGCACGTCAAGCCGTAGCTGAGGCGGTGGCTGGCTTACTGGCGGTGATCGCATGAGGATCGGGTTGTTGACCGGCGGCGGTGATTGCCCCGGACTGAACGGCGTCATCCGGGCTGTCGTGACCGAAGGGGTGACACGTTACGGCGACGAGTTCGTTGGTTTCTTGGATGGTTGGCGCGGCCCGCTGGAACTTGATTCGGTTCCGTTAGGTTTGGACGATGTCGCCGAGATACTTCCGCTCGGCGGCACAATTTTGGGCACCTCCCGGACAAACGCGGGAACCCCGGAGCGGGTGGCACGGATCCAAGCCAACCTGGCGGCATCGGGCATTGAAGCTTTAATCCCAATCGGCGGCGAGGACACGCTGGGTGCTGCCACCGCCTTGGCTCAAGCTGGAACCCGCTGCGTTGGGGTTCCCAAAACGATCGACAACGACCTCTCCGGAACTGATCTGACCTTTGGTTTCACCACGGCGGTCGAGATCGCGACGGAGGCCGTTGACCGGCTGCGCACCACTTCACGGTCACATCACCGGGTGCTGGTAGTTGAGGTGATGGGTCGGCACGCGGGCTGGATCGCACTTCATGTGGCGTTGGCCGCCTCAGCCGCGGCCGCTTTGATCCCGGAGGCGCCTTTCGGCTTGGAGCAGATGGCGGAGCGGGTCCGGGATTTGGTCCGGGCTCGGCGCGACGCCGTGGTGGTGGTGGCGGAGGGCGCTGTGCCGCGATCTGACGCGATCGCCGGTGAGACGGGGGCCGCGGTGGATGAGTTCGGCCATGTCAAAGTGGGTGGGATCGCTGGTTTTGTGGCTCAACGCTTGGAGGCGTTAGCTGGGGTTGAGACCCGAACGGTTGTGCTGGGACATGTTCAGCGCGGCGGTGTGCCAACCGCTTTTGACCGGATTTTGACCAGTCGGCTCGGTTTGGCCGCGATCACCGCTTTGCACGCGGGCCAGAGCGGCGTAATGGTGGCGTTGCGCGGTGAGCGGATTGAGACTGTACCGCTGGAGGCGGCCACTGGGACCCTGAAAACTGTCCCACCGGAATTGTTGCGACGCTATGCCGCGCTATTCGCGGCCGCGACCGACTGACTTGGCCTAGTGCGGTTTCGGTAAACGCGTTCACCTGTGATCGTGTTCACCGGAGCTGGCCTAGCTGGGCTGGACTAATTTGGTCCGGCCAAACTGATGACCCGCCCGCTGCACCGGGCCTGTTCCGCCGCCCAGACCAGTTTCAAAGTGCGGTGGCTTTCCGCCACCGAAGATGGCACCAGGCTCGGGTCTTCCGCCCGGACCGCTTCAAGGAAAGCCCTGATGAGGCCTTCATCGCCCGAAGCGTAGACGCCACCGGCGTCACCTGAGACTTGCGGCGTGATGTCACGGCGCTCGCCTGAGGCGAAGTCAAACCATGACAGATGCTGGCCGTCGTATTCCAGGCAACCGCGCGTCCCCAGGACCCGGGTTGACCGGGCCGCCATTTCCCAAAAAGCGCTCAACGTCACGTCGATGACCGCCCCACCAGCCAATTCCAAGTTGACCGTTTGATGATCTACCACGTCATTTAGGCCAAGGTAGACACACTGGCCGTAGGGGCCGGTCCGCAAAGCCTGGGCTAATGCGGCCGGTGTCGCCTCCGGCGTCACGACTCTCAACGGCCAGTCACTGTAGAGCGGATGATCCAAGAACCGGCCGTAGATTCGCACCGCCGAATATGGGCAGGTCGGCTCGGCCGGGCAGTCCTGGCAGCGGTCAGCCGCACCCGGCGGGCGGTGCTCCGGCCGAAAATGCTGCAGCGATCCAAATGAGATGACACGTTCGACTGGCGCCTGAACCAGGCCAGCCACCCAGTCGATGTCGTGAACGCCCATGGCTTCGAGCAGTGATGAACCGTCAGCTTGGCTGCGCCAGGAGCCACGCACAAACGAATGCGCGAAGTGCCACCAGCCGATTGGCTGAAAATGGGTGATACCAGTCACCTGTCCGATCAGTCCTTGTCTGATCGTATCGGCCAAGGCCCGGCCTGAGGGCGAATAGCGCAGCACATGGCAAACCGCTGTCACCTTGCCGGAAGCGGCGGCCGCCGCTGCCAACTGGCTGGCGGCGGCTGGATTGGTGGCGAGTGGTTTTTCCAGCAGCAGGTGGTGGCCCTGTTCCAGTGCGGCCACGCCCGGCTCGGCGTGTTCGGTGTCGGGGCTGGCCACCACCACAGCGTCCCAAGCTGGGCTGTCTTCCAGCATCTCTTGCCAAGTGGCGTAACGGCGGTTTGGCGGCAGATCGAACTCGTCACCGAAGCGGTCCCGCCGGGTGGCCCCAGGGTTAGCCACAGAGGCGATCTTGGCGCCCAGCCGCCGGGCAATCCGGGCATAGAGTGTGCCGCGTTGTCCAGCGCCCACCACCGCCAAGGCGATCCCGTCCCCTGGCTGCGTTCCCCCGGCCGACTTCTTCGCCGACTGGCTACCAACGGCTGGTCTGCCCACCGGCGGGTTGGTCACGGCCGGTGGCTTCACGGTTGGGGCGCTAACGGCGGTGTCACCCGCAGCTGAGTTCCGCGCGATGGCAGAGCGGCCAGGGTCCGGCTGAGACGGTCGAACCGCTCAGGGCCGGCCTCAAGCCCGGCCTGGCGTAAGGCCAGCATCAACGCACCAACCATGCCGTCAGCCACCGGCAAGAAGGTCGCTTGAGGTAGATCTGGCCTCAACCGTTCGATCAGGCGATCACGGAACCCACGGTTGGCTGTCAGGACACCACCAGCCAAGACAACCGGCCCGGTGATTTCCGGCCGCAGCACGGCCCGCATCGTGCCCGCTAACTGGCCGATCGCCCGGTCCACTATGGCGTCCGCCACCTGGTCACCGGCCGCCTCAAAAGCGGCCGACGCGAAGCGTGACAGCTCGATCGGCGCCAATTCGTAAATCAGGCGCAATCCTTCCAACGTCACCGCAGGCCGGCCCTCGGTTTGGTTTTGGCCGGTCCCAGCCCGCACAAAATCCAAACCAAGCCGGGCGAAAACCAGGTCAGTTAACCTGGTGGCGGGCCCACGGCCATCCACGTCAGCGAAGGCCGCCCTAACAGCCTGTGACCCGATCCAGAAACCTGACCCAGCATCACCCAGTAACCAGCCCAAACCGTCAGCCGTCCGACTGCTGACACCATCTTCGATCCGGACCGCGCCTGAACCAGTACCAGCGTCCAGCACATAACCAGACAGTTCAGGTGTACCGGAGCAGAAGTTACCTAACAGGTCACTCTTCATGGCGGGTTCCTGGTTGATGCCTAAACCGGCGAGCATCGCCCGGAAAGCGGGCCACTGCCCGGTGGAGATTCCACCAGCCATCGAAACCACCACCTGGACCGCCTCATGCCCGGCCAGGCTAAACCCAGCCACCTCCCCAGCCCGAGCCAGGTCAACCCCAGCCAAACCGGCCCCGGCCAAACTCGGCTCAGCTAACGTGGCCTCAAGTAGAGCGGCACTGATGGCTTGAGCGAAGGCCGCCAGGGCGGCATCGGCCCCTACCGAGACAGGGTTGCCAGCACCTGACGCGCCGTAACCGAGGCAGCGCCCATCCAGCGTCGCCACGCTGCATCTGGTCGAGGTGCCACCCGCGTCAACCGCGATGACATATGGCACGGCGCCTTCCGTCACCGGAAAGTGCCTTGAGACACCGAGCCTTGCAGCCTGCGCTGGAAGATCACATAGATCACCAGCACCGGGATGATCGTAATGACGGCCGCCGCGAACAGCGCCCCAAAGTCAACCGCGTAACCGGCTTTCGAAGCGAATGAGGCCATCCCCTGGGAAAGCACCCAATTCTCCTGGCTCGGATTGAGGACCAACGGCAGGAGGTACTGGTTCCATAGGCCAAGGAAGTTCAAGATCGACACTGACGCTATTCCAGGAGTTGACATTGGCAACATGACTTGGAAGAACGTCCGCCATTCACCGGCTCCATCAACTACCGCCGCCTCATAAATGTCTTGTGGCAGCTGTTTGAAGAAGGCGTAGAGGAAGAACATTGTGAACGGCAATGAGAACGCTACGTAAGTAATGATCAGGCCAGGTAACGTGTCCAGGAGCAGCATGTTTTTCAAAATGAAGAACAACGGCACAATGGCCAAGAAAACTGGGAAGCTCATCGCCGCCAGCATGACGTTGTAAATCAGCCTGTTGCCGGGGAACCGGAAACGGGCCAGCACATAGGCCAGCATCGCACCTAGCATCATGGTCAGGAATAAGGCCGAACCAACCACCAGGATCGTATTGAAGAAGAACCGGCCAATCCCGGCGGTGTTCCAGGCGTTGATGTAGTTCTCGAAGTGGAGTTTGTCCGGCAAGGAGAACGGTGAGGAAAGAATCTGAGCCGAGGTTTTGAAACTGGAAATCAGTGTCCATAAGAACGGCACAATGACGATGACTGACCAGATCCCCAACAAGGTGTGTGAGGCGGTCGCGACCGCTTTGTCGGAGGCTGTGGAGCGGATCTGGTGTACCCGGCCGGTCTGGCGCGCCTCGACCGTCTGGGGTGCGCTACCCGTCTGGGGCGCCACCCCCGCTGAAGGCTCTTGAGGTGTTTTAGAGCGGCTCATGCGGCTGACCCCAAATCGGTATCCTTGCCACGGATCAGCCGGAAGATCAAGAAGATAATCCCGGCGTAAAGCATGGTGATGGCGGCCAGCACCACGCCCATTGAAGTGGCGTAACCAAACTGCCCGCGGGTGAACGCCTCCATATGCAGATCCTGGGTGATGGTCAAAGTGGAGAAATCAGGGCCGCCTTGGGCGTTAAGGACCCGCATGTAAACGAACGAGTCGATGACTGTCAGCCCAAGGTAGATATATGACGTCTGAACCGAATCCAGAACCTGCGGCAAGGCGATCGAAACCGCGGTCCGGAAGCGGCCCGCCCCGTCAATCCGGGCCGCCTCATAGGTTTCGGCCGGTATGCCTTTGATGGCGGCCACGAACAAGATGGTGTAAAAGCCGACAAAGCCCCACAAGATAACAAACATTGAGGCAGGCATGGCGGTGTGGACGTTACCGATCCAAGGGAACCCATCAAACTGGTCCAATCCGATCAGTTTGAGGAACCCGTTCAGTAAGCCCCGAGTTGGGTCATATACCTGAGCCCAGATCAGACCAATCACGATCGCCGGGACGGTGTACGGGAAGAAGGAGATGACGCGGTAGAAGCCGCCACCTTTCAACCCGGTGACCCGGCCAATGATTGGCCCGCCGGTTGTCACCACAACCGCGATGGCGAAGGCGGTCACCAAGGTGAGGGTCGGCAGGACGGCGCAGAGCAGAGCCGAGTTGGCGGCCGCTCTGAGGAACTTGGCGTCCGACGTCAGCTTGATGAAGTTGTCGAATCCGACAAAGTCCATCTCCGCCGAGAAGCCGCCCCAGTTCGTCATGGCGTAGTAGAACGCCTGAATATAGGGCGACAACTCGAACACGCCAAAGATCGCCAAAGGCAGGATCAAAAAGACCGCCACAAAGCTGATGCGGTCAAAGGTTAAACGTTGACGGAACCGGGCAACCCGCCTGCGCCGGCTGCCCGGTCCCGTAGTTGTCGTCATAGTTGACACTGGGCTAATGAACCATGTTTAGAAGGAGTACTTAACCTTCTCGACATTAGCGTCAGAAGCAGCCCTAACACCTAAGGCTTCCTCGTCAGCGATCAGCTCGTCAACGGTCTTCTGCCCGTCCAGGAAAGCGTTCCAAATGACCAGCTCATCCGGGCCGAAGGCATAGTACGTGTCGTAGCCGCCGAAGGACCAACTGAAAGTAGATTCACCGGATTCGGAGATCAGTTTGACAGTTGAGGCCAGGGCGGTTGAACCGAAACCATCAGCCGGCACGGTGTCTTTGACGATTGTCGGGGCGAGCCGTGTCTTAGCGAAGTTAGAGGCGGCCTCCTTTGACAGCATGGCTCGCATCAGTTCTTTACCGCCAGCGATGTTCGCTGAATCGGCTGGCAGAACAAACTTCTCATCAGCGCCGGAGTCAATCGCGGCGAACGGCAACGCGGCGGTCGCCTCATCAACTACCAGTGGCGGCCAGGCCGTCATCTGGAAGTTATCGGCGGTGGCCTGAGCCATCTCATTCTCAATCCAAGAGCCGGTGTAATAGAGCAGCGCGCTCTTGTCATTTGACCATTGGGCTTGAGCTTGGGTGAACTGCTGGCCGGAACCACCAGGGATGAAGCACTGGTTGTCAATTACCTGCTTGAACTTGTCCAAAACTGACCTCAGAGTTGGATCGTCCCAGGCGCCTGGCTCAAGGTTGGCGATCCGCTCAACGATCTCAACACCACCCTGCTTGACGGCTGAGTCAAGGGCCAGATACTTCCAGTATGAGGCGGCTTCTTTACCCCAGACGAAGAGTTTCAGGTCTTTGGCTTTAGCCGATTCGCACAGCGTTAGGGCTTCGTCCCAAGTCTTTGGCGGAGTCCACGAGTTCTCGTCGAACAGTGACTGCGAATAGTAGAAAGCCCAAGCTGTCATGACATAAGGCACCTGGACAAACCGGCCGTTGTAGGTGCCGGTTTCACGGATACCTGGATAGACGGCATCGGAAATCTTGACACCTTCATAGTTTTCGGCTTCCCACAGGTCATCCCAGGTGGCCAGCGACTCGATCACGGAGGCCAGCGGGATTTGCTGGGCGCCTTGGTTGTCTAGCAGGTCAGGCGGGTTGCCTCCAACGAACCGGGGCTGCATTTCAGCGTTGATCTCGGAAGTGGCTGTGACCTTGACAGTCACATCTGGGAACTTGGCCTTGAGGACTTCACCAGCGAAGTCGACATAGTCAGTGTGATAGCCGCCGTCGAATACGACGGCGTCAATTGATGTGCCGGCCGCTAGACCGAACGGGTTGTCGGCGGTTACCTCGCCGCCACCACCACCGGTCGGCTCATCGCCGGAGTTGGACGATGGCGCCGCGCAAGACAGCAGCGCACCCATGACGAGCGCGGCCGCACCGGCCGAGGCGATCGCCCTAATTGTTGGCTTCTTCATAGTTTCAATCTCCTGGTTGTTGGGTGTTGGTTTGGATTCGGCTGTCAGTCGCTCGGGGCCTGGTGATTCGTTGGCCTCAAGCTTCCGGCAGGTATCTGTAGGGTTTGACACGGCGGCCGAACCGCTCCTCAAGAGCGTTGTTATGTTCGTCACCACCTGGGATGTTGGCCGATAAGTAGATCGGTGGAACGATGCCCGCCCGGCGTAGACGTTGGCCTGTCGCCAAGGTTAACAGCTGGGCTATGTAAGCCGCCGTAATCGATGAAACAGCGCCTGTCGCGATGCCGTCGGGCGACTCAATGACGGCGTCTCCGAAGGGCGCCAAGTTGTCTATCACCACGTCAGCGACTTCAAACAAGCGCTGACCGGAGGGGTGTTTGGAGACCACCGCCTGGGAGTGAAGCAAACTGGTGACAGCTATGACTTGGTGGCCTTCCCGCTTGGCGCGCAACGCCAAACCGACGGTTGAACCGTTAGCACCAGAGTTGGAGGCGATCAGGAAAGCGTCGGCCGGTTCGATTTGGTAAAGCTCATAGAGTTCATCGGCGACGGTGAAATCGCGTTCGAATTCGGCCGTGCCGATCGCTGTGACGGGCCGTTTACCCAGCAAAACAAGGTCTTCTAGGCGGATGGCGTGAGTTGGGATGAACCCGCCGGCCCGCCCGGCGATCTCCATGGCGAAGGCTTGCGAATGGCCGGTGCCGAAGGCTTGCAGGACACCGCCAGCTTGAAGGCTGGCCGCCATGATTTGGACCGCCGGGTCAAGGCCGCCGCTGGCGGCCAGTTGGTCAATCGCGCGCAGGCGCTCGCTAACCTCACCCGAATAGCGGGCCAACGTTTCAGCCACTGCCTACCTCTTACTTCCGCTCTGGTTCGAACCGCCGGGTGACAGATCATCCACCCTTGGATGCTCGAACATGATCGTTCCAGGGGTGACTTTATCACGAACAGTCACCGGGTGTAGCTTGTTAGTTCATAACAGTTGTGTAAATCCTGCGGGTCAGGCTGTTTGCTTGAGAACTGAACGGAACCTATCAGATGGACATTTCATTAGGCTCGATCACCCTGCCCGGGTGGACTGAGATCGGCCAATCTCCCCTCCCGCGACTCCGTGACCAGCGCCGTGACCTGCCAGTTAGGAGCAACGGCAGCCTGGCGCCAGGTGAACAGCAAGGCCTTGGACAGGACGCCGCCCGGCGGGTCCTGCCCTACCTTACGCAAGACCGTTACGGCCGGGCCAGCCAGCCCGCTAGCCTGCGGACCGCTGTGCTCAGCAACGATCTTTTGCGGGCGGTTTTCCTGACTGACTTTGGCGGACGGCTCTACTCTTTGACCGACCTCACCACCGGTCGTCAACTCTTGTTCACCAATCCGGTGTTCCAGCCGTGCAACCTAGCCATCCGTGACGCCTGGTTCGCCGGTGGAATCGAATGGAACATTGGGCAATATGGGCATGCTTGCTCAACTTGTGAACCCGTCTTAGCTGGCCTGGTACGGGAAACGGGGGACGGCATCGGACAAAACGGAAAAGCCGCCGCCCTACGGATCTGGCAATACGAGCGCCAACGTGGCTTGCTCTGGCAAATTGACTTCCGACTGCCGCCAGGCCAAGCCCTGCTCGAAGCTCATGTGCGGATCGTCAACCCCGGGCCGGTAGCTGTCTCGCTGTACTGGTGGACCAACACAGCGGTGCCGCAAACCGACCAGACGCGGGTCTTTTCCGGCACACCGGAGATCATCTACCAGGATGCTCCCGCCCAAGCCGCCTGGTTACGCCAACACGGTGGCCTGGCTGACTCAGCCGCGGTGGCGTCGGCGCCAGTCTTCTTTGGCCACGCCCGTCTGCCGTTCCTAACTGAGGATGGCCAAACCTTTGACGCGACCTATCCGGCGGCCTACAGCCGGGCCAGTGAATACTTCTTCCAGAACCCGCTCACCGATCCGGCCCCATGGGAAGCTTGCTCCCAACCGGACGGCGAACTCTTCTTTGAACGTTCAACCCAGGCGCTGCGCTTCCGCAAAATGTTCTGCTGGGGGTCACATCCAGGTGGCCGCTGGTGGCAGGATTACCTGTCCACCCCTGGTCAGAGTTCTTACCTTGAGCTGCAAGCCGGTCTGGCGCCAAGTCAGCTTCACGGCGCGCGGCTAGCGGCCGGTGGGGAGATCGAGTTCACCCAGGTTTTTGGTGGGACGCAGCTAGACCCAGCCTTGGCTGAGGGCCCGTGGGAGTCGGCCCAGACACGGATCGCCGCTGAGGTGGAGCGTTTGGTGCCGGTTGGGTTTTTGAATCAGGCCGATGCCGACGCCCGGTGCCGTGCGCGCCGCCAGGTAGCGGACCAAGACTTACTAGCTGAGGGAACCGGTTGGGGAGCCTTGGAGGCTGAACGCCGGGCTGGATCACTACCTGAGGGCTTCGGCTATCCGGCGAGTTCATTGGGGGCGGCTCAGGCGCCATGGCTCGACTTGTGGCACACCGGGCGGATGCCCGTTCCAACTGGTCAGGCCTCTTACATGGTTGACCCGGCTTGGCGGCCACTGCTGGAAGGCAGTCTGGAGGTGGAGCGTCAGGCTCATACCTTGGTTCATTTGGGTTTGCTGGAATGGGAGAACTTGAACCCGGAGCGGGCTGAGAGCCTTTGGCGGGAGGCGGCCGAGAGTGGAGATCCGCTGGCGATGCGTAATTTGGCCCAGGCGGCGGCCGCCCGCGGCCAGTTAGACGCCGGACTGGAATGGCTCGGACGGGCCTGGGAGGTAGTCTCGCGGCGGGCTGGTGGCGACTCCGGGGATGATGGCGGGGCGGACGAAAGCCGGGCGGAGACCGAGCTGGCCTACGCCGAGGAGTACCTGGCTCTAGCCAACGCCGCCGGGCGAGCTGACCTGGCCTGGTCCGTCTTTGAGGGACTAACCGAGGCGTCCCAAACATCCGAGAAAATCTCCCTTCAAGCCGGCACCGCCGCCCTCGCCTTAGGCAAATTGGACTTTGTTGAAGCCTTGTTTGACCGGCCGTGGGCCGGTCTGCGCGAAGGCGACAATGTCCTGCTTGACCTGTGGTACGGACTCCAGGCGGCACGCCTGGCGATCACCCAGGGACTGCCGGCCGGTCGGCCGCCGACCAGTCTGCTGGCAGAGGTGCGGACCCGCTTGACGCCACCGCGTTCAATTGACACCCGGATGTACCAGGGCTGATCTAGTCCGGCTGGTCTAGTCCGGCTGGTCTAGTCCGGCCGGTCTAATCCGGCCGGTCTAATCCGGCTGGCTGAGGTGTCAGCGCCGACGGCGGAATAGAACAGACTCCGGAAGCGTTATGCCGACGTGCGAAAAGTTCCAACCTTGCCGGTGCGCCGACGCCCGACGGCTGGTCGGGCCGTAGCGATAGCCGGTTTGCTGGTCGCCACCTTGGGGTTCAGCTTGGCTGGGCCAGTGGCGGCCCTGCGGGCCGATGCGGCTCTGGGCACTGAAGTCTTTGTAGTCAACAGCGCCAGCCTCGCCCTTGGTAACGCTTCGGCTTGCACCGGCGGTGGCGGCGACTGCTCACTGCGGACCGCCATCACCGCGGCCAATGGTGTAAACGGCGATTATGACGTTGAAATCCGGGTCGCCCCGGGCCTCGACCTGAGCTTGGTGTTCCCAGACAACAGCACAACCAACTACATGTTCGTAGGCAAAGTTTCCCCGACTGACACTGACGGAGCCTATTTCCATATAAAACGCACAATGACAATTAACTTAGATAAGCGTCTGCACACCAGAGGTTCGGGAACTAGAAAACCGGCCACAGCCTTTTTTGTTGACGCGCCGGACGTCAAGCTGCTCAATTTATCTGACATCTATTCCAATGAATCGTCTATCATTTTCTCCGCCAATTCGGATGGTTCAGTCTTAGATGGCGGAGTCTCAATTCAGTCCGCCAATAACTATGCTCAGCGGATGATCGGCATACTTGGCTTAGCTGACAATATCACTATCAAGAATTACACCATGGGCCGGATACACGGCACCAGCTATGAGGGCCTTATCCGCCTGGCTGGCGCCGCTGAATCAGCCAGTAACCGTTTCGTCAACGGGTTGACCTTGTCCAACGTCACAATGAATAACACTCCGGCCACCGCCGGTTCAACGACCTGCACAACTTCCTCCGCCGCTGGGTGTGTCTCGTCAGGGCTCGTGGTCGCCGGTGACATGACGCTGACTAACTTGGTAATCGAACACTCCACTTTCAGTTACTTCACGGGATCCACCCGTGCCATTGATCTTGAGGATGCCGGATCAGGTTCAGGTAACTGGGATATTCACCACAACACCATAACTGAAATGCGGGCCGGGTCATCCTATTTGCGTGCGATGTTGTATTTGCCACAAGCTACCGCACTTAGCGGTACTAATTACATCCGGAATAACGATTTTGATAACGGTTCACTGACCACGCAAGGATTCGCCATCCACTGGCATGGCCCGTCGAGCCCGCCAGCGATATCTAATCTGAGCATCATTGATAACTATTTCGACGGCCTCCAAACTAGTGGAATCATCTTGGATGCCACAGGCGCTGTCACCATGCGGGGCAACAGATTCGGGACTCACTCGAAATCACAGACATCAACCTCTAGCGAGGCAACCGCGCACGGTCTGTCAACCGCCGCTCTGCTGCAGAACTACGCCAAAACAGCTAACCGGTGGCTTCTGACGTGGGAGCCGTCAGTCGCCACGTTGAACGCCAGTTGTGAGTTCGTGGTTCAGGTGGCTCCCCACAGTAACGTCACCAACGCCGCCCAGCCGACTCCCCCAGTCACCATTGATTTCTATTACACGACAGGCGCGACAGCCGAGGTTTACCTCGGTTCACAGAGCAACGTGTCCGCCGGTCCCGCGACTGTGCCTGAGCTGCCACCAGCGGCCGGTTACGTCCGGATACAGACTCAAAACTCCACCGCCCAGAGTGGGTTCTTCGAGTCGAGCCAGTATTCGACGGCCATCGCCATACCAACCGCCAATCTGGCCCCCTGCTTGGTGCCAAGAATGACCATTGATTTGCAAGCCTGGAAAAATGTCACACCCGGCGCGACCACCTATGACACCATCATCGCCGCTGCCGCCTCCGGCGGTGCGACAGAGATCGTCTCTGGTTCAATGACGGACCAAGGCCCCGAATGGTTCACCTACAAGGTGTCGAACACCGGCCATGTCACCTTGCGTGACGTCGTGGTAACCGATCTGCAAGGCCGTCAGGCCTGCACCTTCAAAACCATCGCCCACCAGTCCTCGGTCGGCTGCGCCGCCCCGGCAACCCCTTAGCGGCACCCCGCGAAACGAAACCTCGGCGCACCCGCCACGGATTCCAACCTCTGGTTGAGCTGGGCGGGTGCCACATAACACCCTCCGCGACCCAACTTGACGCGGGCCGACGCGTCAGACGGCATCGTCCGAGTCTTGCCGATATCCTCGAACAACTCCATCGTTGTTCGTCTTTTCAACTGACCCTTGGACAGGTTGACCGCTTCAGCGGAAGTGACGACCAAGAAACCTAAAGCCGACCGACCATCATGGAGCCAAAGCAGGTTAGCCAACAGACCCAAGCAAAGGGGATTTCATGATCACACACCCGAACCTTTCTCTAAAGGAGTTCGCCGACCGTCTGGCGATCCGCCAACTGATCGACGCTTACGCCCACCACGCCGACTTCCGTGAACCTGAAAAACAATACGGCTTGTACAGCGAAGGTGGACGCACAGTTGTCTACATGGGATCCACCGAAACTCCGCCAGCGCAAACGTTAACCACCCGAGAAGACCATCTTGCGGGCTTTCGCACTTTGTCTCAATACGCCGCCACAACACATTTCAACGGGCAATCAACTGTCACGCTGGCGGGCGATTCCGCCACCGGCGAGACTTACTGCCTGGCCCACCATCTGCTTGAGGACGGCGGCGAGCGCAAGCTCATTGTCATGTCGATCCGCTATGAAGACCTCTTCGCGCGGACGGAGCAGGGCTGGCGTTTCGCGGAACGCAAGCTGATCATTGTCTGGACCGACACCCGCCCATCCCAGCCCTAGCCACAGCCCCGACTGACTTCGAGGCCCCTTTGGAGCTGACCGATTAGGAACTGACCTAACAGGCGCTTCCGGCCCGTTTCGCAGGTAGTCACGCCAAAGCGGCCCCTCCGGAGATTGACGGCTTGACGAAGACGGACTTGGTGGCCAACAGGCCTGAAGGTCACTACAGGGTGCGCCAGGGGGGACTTGAACCCCCACGCCCGTGAAGGCACAGGAACCTAAATCCTGCGCGTCTGCCAATTCCGCCACTGGCGCCCCAAAGGACATTAGCTCATGGCGTGCGTCGGACCCAACCCGATAGGTTGTCCATCCACTGCCCAGAGCGGTCAGCCCGGCCGCTAGAGCCTCACGCACGATGAGGGTTTGTTGCTTCCAACTCGGCCAGGCGGGCCGCCCCAACGCCGCAACGCTGGGCGATGACGGCTAACCTGGAGGGATGGATAAGCCATCGCCAGCAGCGCTCGCCGCCGAACTTCAGGCCCAGCAAGCCGCTCTGACCGAAACCATTGACCGGCTAAAGGAACGTCTGAAGCCTGCCGCCCTGGCCAGTGAAGCCAAAACCACGCTGGTCAGCGCCGCGAAGTCAGCCACACTCCAACCGGATGGCCGCATCAAAGTTTGGGTCATGGTCAGCGCCGCCGCCTTGGCGGCTTTGGTCGCTATCGCGATCGCCCGGCGGGTCAGCGGGCGGCGCAAGTGACGGGCACAGCCGGAACCAAAGCGGACCACGGGGCCAAGCGGTCGGCATCGGACAAGAAGACGGACGATGCCGCCCACCCGGTCCCAGCTCCTCCCCGGCACACCCCGCCGCAGCCTAAGCTGCCTGACGAGCCGCTCCCAGTCCGGCTCTTAGCGGATCGTCTACTAGTCATGCTGGACGCGGAATCGGCCGAACGGCGCTCGGCTGGCGGCATTCTGATACCGGCCACCGCAGCCGTCGGTAAACGTCTGGCCTGGGCTCATGTTGTCGCTTTGGGTTCTAGCGTGCGCCAGGTGGCGCTGGGTGACCGTGTCCTGTTCGATCCAGAGGACCGCGCTGAAGTGGAGATCGGCGGGCAGACTTACCTGTTGCTACGCGAACGTAACGTCCACGGTGTGGCGCAAGATGGTGACAGCCCGCAAGGGGCGGGCATGTACCTATGACCTAACCGGCTCTGGTCTTAGCCGGGTTCTGGGCCGGAGGCCAGCCACAACGTGCTAAAGTGTCGTGTCACGCGCCATTAGCTCAACTGGCAGAGCAGCGGACTCTTAATCCGCGGGTTCGGGGTTCGAGTCCCTGATGGCGCACCAAACCAAACCACCAGGTCAAGGCCCATTTCTGCGGTTCAATGAGGTGGTCTGGCAGTGCGGTTGCGGGAACCTGAGAGCCCGTAGAAAACCGGAAATAGGGTGTAAGAAAGGGTGTAATTCTCCGCGCCCTGTTAGCGGTTGAGCGCCAGTTTGATGGCGGGCGCGAGCGCCCGGAAAGCCTTACCGCGGTGTGATATGGCGTTCTTCTGCTCACTTGTTAGCTCGGCGGCCGTCAAGTCCATACCATCCGGTATCAGGATCGGATCGTAACCAAAACCACCCGAACCGCGTGGCTGACGAGCCAACCGGCCAGGCATCCTGCCGTATTCGACCGATTCGCACCCGTCCGGTCGGACCAGTACGGCGGCACACTCGAACCAAGCATCACGTTGGGCGTCCACCACATCCCGCAACTGGTCCAGCAAAAGACGCAGATTGGCCGCGTCATCGCCATGGCCACCAGCCCACCGAGCCGAAAAAACACCCGGCATACCGCTCAATGCCGCCACACACAGACCAGAATCATCCGCCACACAAGGCAACCCGGTAGCGGCCACCGCGTGGTGGGCCTTAAGCAGTGCGTTGTCAGCGAAAGTCAAACCATCCTCAACTGGCGAATCGACCCCAAGAGACGCCAAAGCAACGATTTCGCCATCCCCTAAAGCCCCGCTCCGCTCCAAGATGGCCCGCAATTCCCGGACCTTGTGATCATTGGCTGTCGCTAAGACCAACCGACGCGATCCCGCGCCAGCCCCACCAGCCACCTCACCACCAGTCACGACCAGATCATCCATCAATACCAAGCACACTGGATTGAATAGCGCGCAACTGTTCACAGCCGGCCACCGCCAAGTCAAGCAGGCGGTTCAATTCCATCCTGGAGAACGGCGCGTGTTCAGCTGTGCCTTGCACTTCAATAAACTCGCCCGCCGCGTTGACCACCACATTCATGTCAGTTTCGGCCCTGACATCCTCGTCATATGGCAGGTCCAACACCGGTGTACCGTCCACAATCCCGACTGATACCGCTGCCACCGAACCTGTCAGAACTGGCGACCGGCGCTCAACAAAACCTTTGCTGGTAGCCCAGGCGACGGCATCGGCCAATGCGACATAAGCGCCTGTAATAGATGCCGTCCGGGTGCCGCCGTCGGCTTGCAGGACGTCGCAATCAATCTGGATGGTGTTCTCACCCAAAGCCCGCATGTCGATAACTGAACGCAAAGCACGGCCGATCAGACGCGAAATCTCATGCGTCCGGCCGCCGATCTTCCCCCGAACCGATTCACGGTCAGATCGTTGCGTTGTGGCTCGCGGCAGCATCGAATATTCGGCCGTCACCCAGCCGTCACCAGTACCTTTACGCCAACGCGGCACACCGGGGGTGAACGTGGCGGCGCACAGCACACGGGTCGCGCCACAAACGATCAAAGCTGAGCCTTCAGCATGATCCAGCCAGCCGCGCTCAATTGAAACTGGCCGGAGTTGATCAACAAGTCGGCCATCGGCCCGGAGGAATGCGGTCACCCCCAAGACCTTACCTGCCTGTCCTGGTTCCTCCAGCCACCCAGCGGACCGGGTCACCTGACTGGGCCACCTGGTGGGCCGTTGCTGGGTGGTCCGCTACAACTGGTAGGACGCTCCGCGCCGAGCCAGGTAAACCGGCCCGTCATAGGCTTGGCGAACCGCGTTAAGGGTGATTTCCGGGTCATTCCAGGGCGGCAGATGCGTCACCACAACACGCCGGGCTTGCCCCTCAGCGGCCGCCTCACCAGCCCGCTGACCAGTCAAATGGATGCCACGCACGACATCGCGGCCCTCCTCGAAGGCAGCCTCAATCAGCAGCAAGTCAACATCACGCGCCACCTTGGCTAGACCCGGGGTGGTGTCCGTATCGCCGGTATATCCCAGCACAACTTGGCGGCCAGGGCGCAGGTCAGACGGGCCAGCCACCCGGAAGCCCCAAGTTTCGACCGGGTGCAGCATTTGGTAGGGCGTTATTTCAAAAGGTCCGATGCCGACCGGTTGGCCTTCGCTCCACCAGCCGTAGTGGAAGTCCCCGCCTTCTGAGGTCGGATCGTGAGCGTATTGCAAGGCCGCTAGCTGGCGCGGCGTGTCGGCTGGGCCATAGACAGGTAGTGAACTCATGGCCGCACCGGGACGGTACTTGGCGTAAACCGCCAGTCCGGTCAGGTCGGCACAGTGATCTGGGTGGAGGTGGCTGAGGCCAACAAAGTCGAGGGCTTCTGGTGGCACCATGGCTTGAAGCGGACCGAAGGCTCCTGAACCGAGGTCCAGTGCGATGCTCCACAGGCGTCCGTCTGAGTCTCGGGTTTGCAGCAGGTAACTTGAGGCCGGCGATTCTGGGCCAGCCAGTGAACCAGTGCATCCGATAATGACCAGTCTCATGGTGCGCCACCTGCTCTCATGGTGTTGGCTCAGTTCTCATGGCGTTGCTCTAGCTGGCCGGGCCGCGTCACCGATCGCGACGGTCTCCCATCGCTCCCCGACAGGACCAAGGAACCGTCCCACCAGGTGCGAAAACGCCACCTGGTCACCAGTTGTGCAAAAGCGGTGGCGCGGTGGCGCGGTTGACGGCCCGCGCCCCAGGGCGCCGATCGCCAAATGGCGGAAGACGTCTTGAGCTGTTTCTTCGGCTGATGACACCAGGGTCACATCCGGCCCCATGACGTAGGACAAGACCCCGGTCAGCAGAGGATAGTGAGTGCAGCCCAGCACCAAGGTGTCGACCTGAGCTTGCCGCATGCCGTCAAGGTAGGATTCGGCCACTCTGATGACTTCTTGGCCTGATGTCGAACCGGCCTCCACCAGTTCAACAAACCTGGGGCAAGCTTGAGTCGACAAGGCGAGGTGTGGCGCTGCCGCGAACGCGTCCTGGTAGGCACCTGAATCAATCGTGGTGCTGGTGGCTATCACGCCGACCCGTCCGTTGCGGGTGGCTTTAACGGCCCGGCGCACCGCCGGGCGGATGACCTCTAAGACGGGGACGCCTTGGCCTTGTTCGTAACGTTCGCGGGCATCAGGCAGAACAGCGGCCGATGCCGTGTTGCAGGCTATGACCAGCAGTTTGACTCCTTCAGACACCAGTCGGTCAAGCCCGGCCAAGGCTAATGCCCTGACTTCAGCGATCGGCCGAGGCCCATAGGGCGTGTGTTTGGTGTCACCCAAGTAGAGGATCGATTCGTCTGGCAGTTGGTCCAGCACTGCCCGCGCCACGGTCAATCCCCCAAGCCCGGAGTCGAAGATCCCGATTGGCGCGTCACTCACCCCTCCAGCTTAGGTGAGGTGTCTTGAGCGTTGGGCGGACCTGGCTTTCTTTCCCTGAAGGCGAACACCTGGCCGGGTTGGAGGCGGTCGGCGGCGGTTGGCGGTCGGCGGCGGGCTCCAGCCAGGTTCGAAGCTGGTTCTTAGCGGGTTCTTAGCTGGTCTGTTCAGCCTTGGCGGGGTTGGCGGCGGGCCGGATCAAGGCGATGTCCGCCGTTGCCGCCCAGGCGGCGACGTCCTCGTGACGCAAAGCGGCCGCCATCAAGTCAGGGAACTGGTCCGGCGTGCAACCGAATGATGGGATGTTGAGCGCCGCCACCTTGCCAGCCATGTCGGAGTCAAACCCCGGGTCACCTTGGTCTGTTAGTGCCAGCAAACAGATCACATTGACACCGGAGCGCACCAGGCGGGCCAGACGCTGTAGCAGTTGTTTAGCGTTACCGCCCTCGAACAGATCGGTCAGCAGAATCAGGTGTGTCTTGCTGGGACGTTCAATCTGTTCCGCGCAGTAGGCCACCGCCTGGTTAATGTCTGTGCCACCGCCTAGCTGAACACCGAACAGAACATCGACTGGATCAGCCAATTGACTGGTCAGATCAACCACGGCCGTGTCAAAGCAGATCAGCTTTGTCGCGATGGCCGGAATTGACGCCATCACAGCCGAGAAGATCGAGGCGTAAACAACCGATGACGCCATCGAACCAGACTGGTCAACACACATGACAACCTCATCAAGGTCCGAAATTCGGCGTTGATGACGCAGAAAACCGATCAGCCGCTCCGGCACGACACTGCGGTATTCCGGCTGGTAATGGCGCAAATTGGCGGTTATAGTGCGCGGCCAGTCAATGTCAGCCGGGCGTGGCCGGTTGGTCCGGCGTGACCGGTCAAGGGCACCCCGGATAGCTTCCGCGGTGCGTTGTTCGAGCCGTTTCATCAGCTCGCGCACCACTTCAGCGACTACTTCACGGGCGACTTGCTTGGATTTGTCTGGGATGACTGAACTGAGTGCTATCAGGTCCGCCACCAAGTTGACGTCGCGATCGATTGACTCAAGGACTTCCGGTTCCATCAGCAACTGTTTCAACCCGAGGCGTTCCAAGGCGTCACGTTGAACCACTTGGGCGACTCCTCTGGGTAGCAGTTCACGCACGTCACTTAGCCAGGTGGCCAGGGCTTTAGGTGATGACCGGTTTAAACCACCGCGTCGGTTTGAGCTCTTGTCAGGCTTCTTGCCTGATCTGCCTGATCTGCCTGTCTTGCCTGGCTCGTCTGGCTCGTATGAGCCGTAGACGGCGCCCAGTGCGGCCGACAGGCGCCTGTCGGCCGGGTTCAGGTCCTGATCCATGCCGAGCATCAAACTCCAGCGCCGTCCAGCCTCATCGCTTGAATCGGCCGCCTCATCGAGGAAGGCGGCCTGGTCGCCTGTCACACCATCAGGCAGCCCGCCGTCAGGCTGGGACTGTCCAGCCACCACCTCCTTGGGGAGCCCACCGTCAGGCACCAACTCGTTGGAGAGACCACCGTCAGGCGGTAGACCGTCAGTCATAGCATCGTCAGTCATCGCCCCTCCCTAATAGCAACGGCAGCAGGACCCGCAAATGTTCATCCCAAGCTCCCGGCGGTGCCGCCACCAGCCCAGGTAAGTCCCTGGCACCTGATTGCCGGAAGACGGCATCGATCAACCGTTTACGTTCTGTCGTGTCCAGGTCTGAGAAGACACGGCGCAGCAACGGCAGATTAGTTAAGAAGTCGTCGTTCGCGAGTTGCCTCACCCATTGGTCAACCGCTTGGCGTAAAGCCTGGTCATAGATCAGCCGGGCGGCGCCACCGGTGAAAAACCCCTCCATGAAACGTGCCGCCCAAGCTACCGGTGTACCAGGTGACAGGTGCCGCTCAATCAGGGCGACGGCATCGTCCGGGGCAAGCTGACCGGCAGCGTAAAGCAGGTGGCCAGCGCAACCCGCGGCCAAGGCGGCCGCCTGATCATCTCCCAGCAGTTGGCGCAGGGCACGAAGCCAGACACTTTGGGTGTCATCCGGCCCAGCCTCCGATTGGCTGACCTCCAACCGATCCGGCCCAGCCGCTTCATCCGTTTGAGCCTCACCGTCCGCCCCAGCCTCCGATTGGCTGACCTCCAACCGATCCGGCCCAGCCGCTGCATCCGTTTGAGCCTCATCATCAGGCCCGGCGGGCGGCGAACCCTGAAGCAGTTCCAGGCCACGACCAGCCGAACGTAAGCGGCGAACCAACTCCTGGGCAGCGGAATCATCCAAACCGCGGGCCGCATGACGCAAACCGAGGGCCGCCTCAACCAGGATCCGCTCAGCCAACTGGCGCAACGGTTCGCTGTCGACCTGGCGTGCCTGACCGTAACGCACCGTCTCAGCGAGGGGCGCAACAGCGCCCAACAGCAGACTAGCGTCGCTGGTCAAAGCCGCTTTTTCTTCAAGCAACCGGAGCCCAGTGGCCCAGCCTTGGGGTAGCTCGGCGGCCACCGCCAAACCAACCAGGGCCGCTAAGTCACTCAACGATTCGGTCTGGTGCATCTGTTCGGCCAGGTAAGCTCCGGCCGCACCGATCAGATCTGACCCGTAAACGACCCGCTCAACCAGGGTGACGCTGAACTCGGGCCGCCAGCACAACAGCCAGTTTTCCCGGAAGGTTCCACGCGAACCGCCCTGGCTAGTTAGTTCACCCCAGGCGATGCCCAGCACGCCCAGCCGGTGCAGTAGTTGCGACCGCCGCCTGCCCGAATCGGTGCGCAGGTCAACCGCCAGTTCACGTTCCAATGCCTCCGGTTTGAGCCGGGCGGCACGCTGGGCCATTTGAACATCTTCGATCAGTGGCGCGGCGGCCGATCCTTCTGGGACTTGGCCAATCTCTGGGCCTAGCAGCAGCTCATCCTGGATTGTCCGCCAAAGCAAATCCTCACCGTTGAACAAGCAAGCTACCGCCGCGTCCCGTAGTTCCTCGAAACCTGCCCGTGGCCTGCCGCGCAACGCCGCCAGGGAGCTGGCCAGGCGTTCAGCTTCAATCAGAGAGGCTGTCGAAACCTCGTGGCCACGGTCGCGCAGCAGCCGGGCGATCCGCGTCAACCAGACCGTGCTGGAGTTGGTCTGCCCCCAAGTCCGCCAGAGGTGCAGGTTCCAGCCTGGTGCTGCCACACCAGCGCCATAACCTGAAATGAAAGCCAGACGAGCGTGACTCCAGGGCGCCCAAGTGGCTGTTGTTTTGGTGCGGGCCAAACCAGCCAACAGCTGCCGGTCAGCGCTGGCCGTGACCGAAGCTTGGAGTCCGGGCACATGCCAGGCGCCGCAGACCACAGCTATTGGACCGGTGGCATCACGTCCGGCTTGAGCGATCTGCCGGCGCATCTGAGCTTCGCGTTTGGCTTCCCAGGGTTCAATTTCTTGACCGGTCCGCAGCTCGGTCATCGCCTCACTCACAGCACCGAACACCGGCCCTGGCTCTGGGTTTTGTTCCACCAGGTCGCACCACCAAGATTCGGGGTCGTCGTGACCGGCGGCGGCCGCTAGCTGACCTATCGGATCATCCGCCAGGGTTTTCTCGCCTTGGTCGGTTCCGCCCGGCCGGTTAGGTCCGCCAGCTTCAGGTCCGCCCTGCCCGATGCCGCCCACCAGGTCACCTTCACCACCTTCAGCTTCCGTGCCCCCAGCTTCCGTGCCCTCATCTGGGTTGACCTCATCTGGCCCTTCATCATCTGGTGGGCGCACGGCCGATGGTAAGTCGATGAACCTGGCCTCAGCTTTATGCTGGGCGGCCCACAACGCCGCCTGGTATTCCGGCGAGAACTCAGCGAAAGGCCAGAACCGGGCGGCAGCCGGGCGGCCCGGCGGATAACACAGCAACGCGACCGGCGGCACCATCCCAGGATCAGCCAAAGCTGGCAGCAGATCACTCGCGTCAGCCGGACCCTCAATCAACACCAGGGCAGGTTTCAACTGGTCCAAGGCACGTACCAAGCTCGCGGCCGAACCGGGCCCGTGGTGACGGATCGGAAAATAGTGGACGTTCATCGCATCAGCGGCTCCACTGTCCCAGTGACGCTACCCGCCAAGACAACCAGGCGGAGGCCCGAACTGGTCATAAAGCATCACTCAAGGCGGCGTAATAGGCGGCCGAATGACGGCGCTTCTTCAAAACCGTTTCGAGGTATTCCTCGAGCACAAGCTTGTCCTGCACCGGGTCTTTGACAATCGCGCCGACCATACTGGCGGCCAATTCATCAGCTCCCAACCGACCGCCAGCGAACCAGGTGGCTTGCGACAATCCACCAATCACCGTGCCGATCGCCTCGGCTGTTGACAGAGTCGAAGACGGCGCCTTGAGTGTCACCTTGCCATCTTCAGTTGAACCAGAACGCAGCTCCCGAAAAACCGTCAAAACGGCCCTGATCTGGTCCTCAACTGAGCGCGGCAGAGGCAGATCCAAACCGGCCGCCATCTCATTGACACGCCGCGCCACAATTGAAACCTCTTCTTCCATGCTGCCTGGCAGCGGCAACACCACCACGTTGAACCGCCGCTTCAAAGCCGAAGACAACTCGTTGACGCCTTTATCCCGGTTGTTGGCGGTGGCGATGACATTGAATCCGCGAACAGCCGCCAGAGCCGTACTCAGCTCCGGTATCGGCATGATCTTTTCACTCAGAACAGTGATCAGGGTGTCTTGAACATCTGAGCCGAGACGGCTGAACTCCTCCATCCGGCAAAGCGCACCCCGCCGCATCGCCCGCATCAACGGTGTCTCCACCAAGGCGGCCTCACTCGGCCCGTGAGCTAACAATTGGGCGTAATTCCAGCCGTAACGGATCTGGGTTTCATCAGTACCGGCCGTGCATTGGATGAGCAGTGTCGAATCACCTGAAATGGCGGCCGCCAAATGTTCTGAAACCCATGACTTAGCTGTGCCTGGCACACCCATCAAAAGTAAGGCGCGGTCGGTCGCTAGAGTCGCTACAGCCGTCTCAACTAGCCGACGGCTACCAGTATATTTCGGGCTGATCACAGTCCCATCAGATGCTTTACCGCCCAGCAAATAGGTCACTACAGCTTTCGGTGTTAGTCGCCAACCAGCTGGGCGGGCACCAGTATCACCCGCTTGGAGGGCCTCAAGTTCAGCCGCGTAAGCCTGTTCGGCGGTCTGCCGGATGACATCCGTCATAGTTGGTTCTTCTCTCCTGCTAGTCATTTAGTCTTAGTGGCCGAGCACCCCGGAAGCTAACGGCCGAACGGCAGCCGCACGGGCGGCATCGTCCAGTTCATAATTCAGAATCAAGGCCGCGACACTTGGTAAAGCCCGGTGAACTCCCTGATATTCAAGCTGGCTCAGCCAAGCGTCAGCCGCCCCAGCGGTCATAACCGTGGCCAAGGCCGCCACCCGGTGGGCGGCTGGCGAACCTTCCTGCCCGCCCGGACCGCCGGACAGGTCTCTGACTAAAGCCGAATCAGCGATCAGCCGGTCAAGCGACGCCTGGTCAATCAAATCAGCCGAAGAGGCGGCGGCCAGCGCTTCGACTGTTTCAACCGGGCCATCAAAGTTGGCCAGCACTGCCCTGGCGGCCAGTTCCAGGCTGAGACGGCCAAGTAAACTGACCGCCACCGCGCGGTCCCCGCCTTTCTGCAACAGTTTCACCGCTAAGGCGTTGACCTGCTCATCTGATCCGCTGGCGGCCACTAGCTGAGCGAACTCCAAGTTAGCGTTGCGGGCGGACGCCGCCTGCCCTTTGCTGGCGGAGGCGTCCCAGGCTTCGATCAAACCGTCAGCCTCTAGCCCTAAAGCGGCCGCCAACTGCGGCAGGCTGACCTGATCTAACAAAAGCCGCAACCGCGAGCGGACAGCGCCATACTCCATACTCAGTGGGCGGACCACCTGGCGTTGGCGCAAGACACCTTGTTTGGTGACTTGGAAGAAACCGGCCAATTCGGTCGTGTCAGCCAGGCCGGGGGCTTGACCTAAGCGAGCCAGCAGGTTGTTGGCCTGTTTCTTGACTTGGCCAGAACGGTCACGCAGCAAACCGGTGAGGAATTCGGCGTCATCGGGGCCAAGGTTAACGGTCATAGCCGCCAGTAGGTTCGCCCGGTGGAGGGCGGCTAACCCTTTGAACAGTTCCGCCAGCCCAGCCCGGGCGGCCGCCGGGTCAGTCTGGCGCCATTGTTTCAACAGGTCTAGACGGGCTGATGGGGTCGCGTCAAGCAGACCATCCATCCCGTCGGGTGTTTTAGTGGTGGTGTCTTGGCCGTCGGCCGCTTCAGCCCAGGCCAGCCATGGCTGGTAGATGTCTGGCAGCCCGGTGGCGTCCTTTGGCGGGAACCAGTCCGCCGGGTGGACCACAAAACCGCGCCGCGCCACCAACCGGATTAGCGCTTTCGGTACGCCACAGCAGCGCAAAGCCCGCCGCAGGGTGGGCCGCAGTTGTTCCGGCACTTGTGGCGCGTCCAGTCGTGGCAGTCCTGGACGATGCCGTCGCTCGTCTCCGAGCGCTGGCCTTAGTCCGGCTGTTCCATATTGGCCCGCCAGTGCCACCAGGGTCCGTTCGGCCGCGGCTGGGTCTAGGCCGGTGGTCCACTTGGTCCATTGGCTTGGCGCTACGGCCCGCCCGTCACCACCAACTAACCAACATTCGAGCAGCGCCATATATCCGTTTGATAGTTGTTCGAACGTTTCACCAGGTCCGACCGGTGGGGCTGGCCGCGGGCTGTTCATATCCACACCGGCCCAAACTGGCTCTGGGCTACCAGCGGATCGAACCGTGCCCCATCCCAGATACCGAATCCCATCAGGTCTGATCCGATCAGCGGTGATGGTACTGGTTGTGCCAGGGGCAGGGCGGCTTTACCACCGGTCCACCAGGCCTGACCGGTCGGGCCGGATTCGGTTACAACGCCAGCCAGCAGCATGGGTACTTCTGTTTCCCATGGCACCGCATCCCATTGCGCACGGCACCGCTCTAACGGATCTGGGTTAGCTTCTATCTGGTTGGGCCACTCCAACCGTTCAGTTATCCGTTCCTGGCTCGCGATGACTGCCCGCAGCGGCCACCTGCCAGGATAGAAGACCACTTCAGCGTGCATTTGCCGACCAGCTGGCAAAGAATTGACGGAACCGGCTTGGCTGGCCGGATAGTAGTCCTGAAGCAATCCGAAAGGTGTGCCTTGGCCCAAGTTGATCAGCCAGGTCGCATGTGACACCAGCCGGTCGCGGCGGGTCAGGACGCGGCTCCCGGCCACCTCCCACTGGCTGGTCAGGTGTTGGGCGGCTGGGTTTTCAAGAAGACGGGCACGTGATTCGGCCGTGCCAATCGCCCGGGCGAGGTCGGGTGCCGCCGGATCGGCCCGCCAGGCCCTGGCCAGTAACACCAGTTGACCGAGTTCACGTACCGCCAGATGGGGCCGCTGTTCAGGTGGTAGGGCTAGCAGCCTGGAGGGAAACTCATCCAGCCGTGAAGCTAAGGTGGACGCCTTATGGTCCACCAGGCGGGCCGCGATCCGGCGGCATGGCGCCACTGGATCGGCCATGAGTTGGGTCAGACCGAGTTTGAGCTGATCGACGATCCAGTCGTCAAGTTCATCCAACCCGGCAGCGGTCGAGGCCCGGGCTTCCGCCAGTTTCGCTTCGGCCGCGCCACTCCGTTTAGCTGGCGCCGCAACGCTCACCTGAGCAGCACCACCAAGCTGGGCGGCTTCACCAAGCTGGGCGACGATCGTCGCCTGACCCCCGCCAGACAACTTGCCACCGCCACCCACCTGAGCAGCACCACCCGCCTGAGCGCCAACTTGATTGGACGGTATCTGAGCCACCGCCGTCCGCCCAACCGGTTGTTCCGGCGGGACCTGACCGGTGGTCTTGTTCTTGCTGCCACGGCGCCGACCCAGCCAAGCCGAAACCCACTCCGGTGCCGTGCCAGGGGCGATCGCCCGCGCCTCAACTGAGGCGATGATCATCAAAGCCAAAGAGTGTTTGCAAGGGAACTTGCGTGACGGGCAGGAACAGCGATACCCCATGTCAGCCGCATCAACCACGACCTGATACGGGTTGGCGCCAGAACCTTGACATTCACCCCAAATGATGAACCGCTCGGACCCGAGCACCGGCCAATGCGACGTCTTCGCCAAGGCGCGGGCCGCCTTCAGCGAGGCCTGGTCAGGGGCCGCCGCTTCTACCTTGGCGAGTTCAAACCACACTGTGGCACCTAGTTCTAATGAGAGTTGTTTGTCTGTCGCTACTAACCATAGAGGTAGGGTCTTGGCCATAGAACTAGGGCCTCAGCCTGCGCCTCAATAGACTGCCTGTCATGAACTCCTCCCTCCTAACAGACAAGTACGAGTTGACCATGCTCGAAGCCGCCCTGGCCGACGGCACCGCCAACCGCCGCTCCGTGTTTGAGGTCTTTGCCCGTCGGCTGCCCCGCGGCCGGCGGTACGGTGTGGTGGCAGGCACCGGGCGACTGCTCGAACTCCTCCAAGATTTCCGTTTCGACACCGCCGACGGCACACTCAGCTGGCTGATCGAATCAGGCACCGTCACCAAGACAACCGCCAAATGGCTGGAAGCCTTCAGATTTAGCGGTTCGATCAGCGGATACGCCGAAGGGGAAGCCTATTTCCCGGGCTCACCAGTGCTGACGGTTGATGGAACTTTCGCGGAATGCGTCATTCTTGAAACTCTGGTGTTGTCGGTACTTAACCATGACAGCGCTGTCGCGTCGGCGGCATCGCGCATGACGGCCGCCGCTGAAGGCCGACCCTGCCTCGAAATGGGGGCCCGGCGGACCCATGAGGAAGCCGCTGTGGCCGCCGCCCGCGCCGCCTACGTGGCCGGATTCGCTGGCACTTCGATTCTTGAAGCGGGCCGCCGCTGGGGTATCCCAACTATTGGCACGGCCGCCCACGCTTTCACTTTGGTGCATGACTCGGAACGCCAGGCTTTCACTTCACAGTTAGCCAGCCAAGGCACGGGCACCACTTTGCTGGTCGATACCTACGACGTGAAACAGGCCGTCAAACTAGCGATTGAACTGGCCGGGGCTGACCTGCGCGCCGTCCGGCTTGATTCTGGTGATCTACCTCATTTGGCGCGCGCTGTGCGGCGCCAGCTAGACGCTTTAGGCGCCACCCGGACCACCATCACTGTGACTTCTGACCTGGACGAATACTCTATCGCTGGTTTAGCGGCGGCGCCGGTTGATTCTTATGGTGTTGGCACCCGGTTGGTGACTGGTTCTGGCGCGCCAACCGCTCAAATGATTTACAAACTGGTCGCCCGCGAGGGTGCGGATGGTTCTTTGGAACCGGTCGAGAAGCGTTCTGGTGGCGGCAAGCGGACGGTTGGCGGTTCCAAGTGGGCTGGCCGCCGGATTGATGATTCGGGCCAGGCCGAAGAGGAAGTCGTTTTGGCTGGCCCGGCCGTCCATCCGGTCGCGCCTGAGGCTTACGGCTTACGCCCGTTGCAGGTCACTTACGCCGATCATGGTGTGTACGATGCCGCCCGGTCGGGTCGCGTTTGTTTGTCGGCCGCCCGGCAACATCATTTGGCTAGCCGGTCTGAACTGCCACCCAGCGCTTTGCGCCTGTCTGAGGGTGAACCGGCCATTCCGACTGTCTTGGCCAATGTCCGGGATGAGGCTGGCGCCTGACACGGCCGCTAGTCTCCGCCGCCACCACCGGTTAGTTGCTCGTAGATTTCTTTACAAGCTGGGCAGATCGGATACTTGGACGGATCGCGCCGCGGCACCCAAACCTTCCCGCACAGAGCGATGACTGGTTTACCACTGACGGCTGAGGCGGCGATTCTGTCTTGGCGAACGTAATGCGCGAAGCGCTCGTGGTCGCCTTCATCGGTGCGCGTCTCGGTCCGGGTCAGGGTCTGTGTTCCGGTGCCACCAGTGCCTGGCGCCGATGGTTCGTCTGGCGCGGCGGGCGGCTCAACTGGGCTTGATGTCACCGCTACAGTTTACTGATCCCGGCCGGAGCCGGCTGTTCCCGCCTATTAGCGTCCCTAGCGACACGTGAACCTTCTTGCCGCACCGGGCGCTAAACGCTCATCCCGGTGTTCGGTGCAGCCATAACCATCACCGTAAACCCGCGAGACCGGCACTACTTCCCGAACTTCGCCGTCAAGTCTGGACGCGGGTTTGTCTCTGCGTGAGATTGCCCGGGTTCTGGGTGGAAGCGCAACACCTCTACGGTTGTGGTTGTTCAGATCACGCCGACAAAGGGGTTGCACTTCCTTGCCAGCACACTACACGCACTTGTCCTTGGACGAACGCGCTGTCGCCGTCGGCCCGGTCACTTACCGGGATCTCGTCAGGACAGGGGTGCCGAAGGCTGTCTGATACGCCCTGGGTTTGGTGGGGGTGGTTTATCCCGGAACTGGGTGGTCGGGGACGTTCAAGAGTTGAGCGTAGTAGGCCTGCTCGTACTCTATGGCTGGGACGTATCCGATGGCTGA
>JAIRYJ010000030.1 GCA_031267825.1 Bifidobacteriaceae bacterium | reverse complement strand
GAGCGGATCGGGTTGTATTACGCGGATCGGGTGATTGAGGCGTTGCCTGGGTCGCGTTGGGTGTGTTGGCGGTCAGCCTTTTATAACGAGATGAAGGCTGGGAAACTGGTTTTGGATATTGGGACGTTCCCCAGTCATGATGATCCGTTGTATGTTGGTCAAAGTGTGTTGGGTTCGATTTATGCGATGATGCGTGATCCGTCGGACCGGGATTACCGTGAGACTCAGGAGTGGAGTCTGGTGCAGTGGTATGAGTTGACGTTACAGATGCACGAGAAGTATTTGGCTGAGGGTAAGGAGTTGAATTTTCAGGTGGCTGTGACTGGTGAGTTGGCGGGTAAGGGCCGTAAGCCTTTTCCGCGTAAGGGCCCGAAGAAGTGACTGTGGCGGGTTGGCCGGATGGGGTCGAGTTGGCCGCGATGCTAGCCATGGCTGGCGCCGGCCTGTCGTTCAGTTCCGGGGTTAAGCCGGACTGGCCGGAACTAGCGAACTGCACATCCGGCCGGGAGGCCTAACCGCCCCAGGCCAGAACAAGAACGGCACATTAGGCTGGAGCCGCAACGGACTGACAGATGAGTCGGCGCCTAGAACCACGGCAAAGGCGCCAGCCCAAGCCGCATCGCGGCGGCCAGCCGGACCAGTCGAAACGTGAGACAAGGGGGACCACCGAATGGCGAAATATGTTGTAGCGATTGACCAGGGAACAACCTCAACCAGGGCGATCGTGTTTGACCAGATGGGCCGCATCGTGGCCAGCGGCCAAGAAGAACACCACCAGATCATGCCCCAGCCAGGCTGGGTGGAACACGACCCCATGGAAATCTGGGCCAACACTCGTGAAGTCATCGGAATCGCCCTCGGCCAAGCCGGAATCACCCGGCATGACATAGCCGCCGTCGGCATAACCAACCAGCGTGAAACCACCATCGTGTGGGACAAGAACACTGGCCAACCGGTCTACAACGCCATCGTCTGGCAAGATGTGCGCACCCAACCCATAGTCGACCACCTAGCCCAAGACGGCGGCATCGGGCGCTGGCGTGAAACGACCGGGCTGCCACTCAACCCCTACTTCTCTGGCACAAAAATCGCCTGGATCTTGGACAACGTGCCGGGCGCCCGCAGCCGAGCGGAAGGCGGCGACCTGCTCTTCGGTACGCCCGATAGCTGGGTGGTGTGGAACCTGACAGGCGGGCCGGCCGGTGGAATCCACATCACCGACGTGACCAACGCGGCCCGCACCTTGTTTATGGACCTGCGGACACTCGACTGGGATCAGTCCATCCTGGATGTCTTTGGCGTGCCGCGACCAATGCTGCCTGAAATCAGATCATCATCTGAGGTTTACGGCCAGGCGGCGCCATCATCTTTGCTGCGCGAAACCCCGATCGCCGGGATCCTAGGCGACCAGCAAGCCGCCACCTTTGGGCAGGCCGCCTTCGGGGCGGGTGAAGCCAAGAACACGTACGGAACGGGATGCTTCTTGCTGTTCAACACTGGCGGTGAGATCGTCATGTCCGGCAACGGGTTGCTGACCACAGTCGCCTACCAGTTAGGCGGCCAAGCGCCGGTCTACGCCCTAGAAGGATCGATCGCGGTGACTGGTTCACTAGTCCAATGGCTGCGCGACAACCTGGGTCTGATCACATCCGCCCCAGAAATCGAAGACCTCGCCAAGACTGTCGAAGACAATGGCGGGGCATATATTGTGCCGGCTTTCTCCGGGCTGTTCGCACCCTACTGGCGGACAGACGCCCGAGGAGTTATCGCAGGGTTGACACGGTACGTCAACAAAGGTCACTTGGCACGGGCCGCCTTGGAAGCGACCGCTTACCAGACCAGGGACGTGCTCGATGCCGTCAACGCCGATTCGGGCGTCCCCCTGACTGAACTCAAAGTTGATGGCGGCATGGTAGCCAACGATCTGCTGATGCAATTCCAAGCCGACATTCTTGGTGTCCCAGTAGTGCGGCCAGTGGTTGCCGAAACAACCGCCCTGGGTGCGGCCTACGCCGCTGGCCTGGCCGTGGGCTACTGGTCCGGGTTGGATGAGTTACGCGCCAACTGGGCTAAGGACCGCTGCTGGGAACCGGCTATGCCAGCCACCCAACGTGAGCGACTGTACGCCGCCTGGCGTAAAGCCGTCACCAAGTCCTTCGGTTGGACAGAGTCCTAAGAACCCAGAACAAGGAAGGGTTTGCCCCGGCCGACGGGGAAACTGGGCGACAGCCGTCAGGGCAATCAGGGACAGTTAGTTGGCCTGCGGGTTTGCTGGTGGACCAGCTAAGACAGGCGAGCCGCCTGCCCGGCGGTAAGGTGGATCGGCCTTCTTTAGCGGCAACCTTGCGTTATGGCGTAGACTGTCCGGTTGGACGTCTGCGTCTGCGCCTCGCCTTGCCTGGCTCAGCGGGCAGACGAATCGGCATATAGCGGCTGCAAGCGGAGGAACATGGCCAAGAAAGATGGCGTCATTGAGGTTGAGGGCACCGTGGTCGAGGCCCTGCCGAACGCGATGTTTCGGGTTGAGCTAACCAACGGTCACCGGGTCTTAGCCCACATCTCGGGCAAGATGCGCCAACACTACATCCGGATTCTGCCGGAAGACAGGGTAGTGGTTGAACTCAGCCCCTATGACCTCGACCGCGGCCGCATTATCTACCGCTACAAGTGAGCTCTGAGGAACATGAAGGTCAAACCGTCAGTCAAGAAGATTTGTGAAAAATGCAAGGTCATCCGGCGCCGTGGAACGGTCATGGTGATCTGCGATAACCCGCGCCACAAACAGCGTCAGGGCTAGCTAACAGACCGCACCTGAACTAGCGGTCGGCTGCTAAACTGAGCCGCCCGTCCAGGTGAACCGTACAAGCGCCAGATCCGGCGCCGGGGACGGGTATACAACCAAAGACGCGATGCCACCGCTTCGGCCCGGCTCCAAGCCTGGCCAGGCGGTCACCCCCGGTTGGAGGCCGGGGCGCTCAACGTGACGAACCGCTGAGCGGGGCATTGGGTCCAGACCTCCACCGAACTCTTTAGGGAGTGACGCCTGATGGCTCGTCTAGTTGGGGTTGATCTGCCGCGCGACAAGCGGATCGAGATCGCCCTCACATATATCTTTGGAATTGGGCGCACCCGCGCCAATAAAACCCTTGAGGCTACCGGCATCAGCCCGGATATCCGCGTCAAAGACCTGACCGACTCCCAACTAGTAGCCTTGCGTGACTTCATTGAAGCCAGCTACCGGGTGGAGGGTGATCTTCGCCGCGAAATCCAAGCCGACATCCGGCGCAAGGTGGAAATCGGCTCTTACCAGGGAATCCGGCATCGCCGCGGCTTGCCAGTCCACGGGCAACGAACCAAAACAAACGCGCGCACACGCAAGGGCCGCAAGCGCACTGTGGCCGGCAAGAAGAAGGCCGGCAAGAAGTAACCAGCGGTCACCCGTAACAACTCAGCTTCAAGTATTCAAGGAGAGACAGGCAGGCTATGCCCCCTAAGACCAGGCAAGGCACACGGAAAGTCCGGCGTAAGGACAAGAAAAACGTTCCGCACGGCCAAGCGCACATCAAGTCAACCTTCAACAACACGATCGTTTCTGTGACCGATCAGACCGGCGCGGTGCTGGCTTGGGCGTCATCCGGTCAGGCCGGGTTTAAGGGTTCACGCAAGTCAACCCCGTTCGCCGCTCAACAAGCCGCTGAGGCGGCCGCCCGGCGGGCCCAAGAACACGGCGTGAAAAGGGTAGACGTGTTCGTCAAAGGTCCCGGCTCGGGCCGCGAGACCGCCATCCGGGCGCTCCAAGCGGCCGGTTTGGAAGTCAGTTCGATCACCGATGTGACCCCGCAAGCCCATAACGGCGCCCGTCCGCCCAAGCGGCGCCGGGTGTAAGAAGCCCGCGGACGGCATCGTACGACAAATTTGGACGATGCCGCCCACGGCAAGTTGGTCTGGTGGACCGATGCCAAGCCAATGAAACCTCGAAGCGGGGACGCAAATAGCGGCGCCCCCGGGAAACGGAAGACAACACCGTGCTAATCGCACAACGTCCCACACTGAATGAAGAAAGCGTCGCCGAATTCCGGTCGCGCTTCGTGATTGAACCCCTCGAACCAGGATTCGGCTACACCTTAGGTAATTCGCTGCGGCGAACCCTGCTTTCGTCCATTCCGGGTTCAGCCGTCACATCGATCCGGATTGACGGCGTTCTGCATGAGTTTTCAACTATCCCAGGTGTGCGTGAAGACGTCACTGAGATCATCCTCAGTTTGAAGAACTTGGTCGTGTCATCTGAACATGACACGCCGGTAGTGATGTACCTGCGTAAACAGGGTCCTGGTGAGGTCACGGCAGCCGATATCACACCACCGGCCGGAGTTGAGGTACACAATCCGGAATTACATATCGCGACGCTCAACGCCAAAGGCAAACTTGAGATTGAACTGACAGTTGAACGCGGCCGAGGCTATGTGACAGCGGCCCAAAACAAGTCAGAAGACGCTGAGATTGGGCGCATTCCGATTGACTCAATCTATTCGCCGGTCCTTAAAGTGGCCTACAAGGTTGAAGCGACCCGTGTTGAACAGCACACCGACTTTGACCGGCTAATCATTGACGTCGAAACCAAGAACGCCATCACGCCGCGCAGCGCGCTAGCTTCAGCCGGCAAAACACTCATGGAATTGTTCGGCTTGGCCCGCGAACTGAACCCAGATGCTGAAGGCATCGACATTGGCCCGAGCCCAACTGACGCCGCCCTGGCCGCTGATTTGGCTTTGATGGTGGAGGACTTGGACCTGACGATCCGGTCCTACAACTGCCTCAAACGCGAAGGTATCCACACGGTTGGCGAATTGGTGGCCCGCTCTGAGGCGGACCTGATGGACATCCGGAACTTCGGAATCAAATCAATCAATGAGGTCAAAGAGAAACTGGCCTCGCTTGGCTTGTCACTGAAGGACTCGCCGCTGGATTTCGACAGCCCCGGGGGTGGAACCACACCCGCGTTCCTCTCGGAAGACCCTAACTTTAGCTAGCAGCGAGGAGATTGCAGATGCCGACCCCACCGAAGGGACCCCGTTTTGGCGGTGGACCAGCCCATGAGCGGCTGATTCTGGCCAATTTGGCGACTGAGTTGTTCAGGCACGATCAGGTGGTGACAACCGAAGCCAAAGCCAAGCGGGTCCGTCCGCTAGCTGAACGTCTGATCACGATCGCTAAGCGCGGCGGCCTGAAAACCAAGGTGCCAGCTCCGCCGAAACCCGGGGTGCCTAAGAAAGACGGCGAGGTTAAAGCCCCCCCGCCTGGCACCACAACACTTGACCCGGTCGAGTGGAGCCGTGACCTAGCGGCCCGACGCCGCGTTGCGCGTACCGTTCATGACGGGGCGGTGGTGCACAAACTGTTCACTGAGATCGCTCCGGCCATGGTCAAGCGCCCTGGCGGTTACACCAGGATTGTCAAATTGGGGCCACGGAAGGGTGATTCGGCTCCGATGGCGGTGATTGAACTGGTGATGGATCCGGTTGTGCCGAAGGAGAAGCGGACGGCGGGTTCCGGGGAGGCTTCAGTGGCTGACGCTTCAGCCAGCCAGCCAGTGGACGATTCCGCCGCCACAGCCAGCGATGCCACAGCGGTTGAGGAAGTGGCTGGGGAGGTTGAGGCCCCGGATGTTGAGGCTGAGGCCCCGGCTGACGAAGTGGCAGCGGCGAGTGCGGCTGAGGTTGACGGGGCCGAGGCGGTTGCGGTGGCCGCGGCGGCCGAACCAATCGAAGTGGCCGAACCGTTGGTTGAAGCTAACGAATCACCCGAGGTGGGCGATTCGGCTGACGCCGCCGAATTGTTGCGTGAACAGGCTGAGGCTGACGCCATTCGGGCTGAACTCGCTTCATCAGGTGAACCAGATTCGGACGAATGAGCCTGGCGCCACCTGCCAGGTGACAATGTGACGCCACATCTTGGGGGCTGATGGACAGCGGTCCGATGAATCCTGTCCGCCGTGTCGCCTTAGGCGTTGCCTTGTTGGTTTCGCTGACGGGCTGTACAGGTCAGGTGCCCGTGGACGGTTCACCGTCCACGGGCATTGCCGTTTCAGCGGCGCCCTCGGTGCCGGTTGAGTTGCCGAAGGCTCAAACCGAGTCGCCTTCACCAGTTGAGTTACCGTTCGCGCACTATTATGAGGCGGCCCGGTGCGTTGCCGCTGTGGCGGCCCCCTAAACCGAGGTGTTGTCCCTTTTCAGACGGGAGATCCGAAATGTTGGGTTGTTGTTCACCTGGCGTTCACCGGGTCTAACCCGGCAGTTAGAGCGGGCTGCCTAGCCTCAATGACGAAAGCTACACAGACAGTCATTGAGGAAAGGCCCCATGAAGCTAACTACCGGATCAAAAACGGCCGCACTGATCGCGGCTGCGGCGTTGACACTTAGCGCCTTGACGGGTTGCGCCCAGAATGAAGAACCAGCCGACCCCGGCACAGACAACACTTCCAGTCAGACAGAAACTTCGCTGAGCGGCGAATTGAACGGTGCCGGCGCGTCCTCACAAAGCGCCGCCCAAGAAGCTTGGCGCGGCGGGTTCGCCAGCGCTGAACCTGGCGTGACAGTCAACTATGACCCAGTCGGTTCAGGTTCCGGCCGGGAACAATTCGCGGCCGGCGGTCTGGGTTTTGTCGGCAGTGACGCGCCTTTCAAACCGGAAGAGGCTCAAGGTGGCCAAGGCTCATGTGCCGCTGGGTCGCCACTAGTTGAAATACCGGTCTACATTTCACCGATCGTGGTGGCCTTCAACCTGGACGGCGTTGAGGCGCTCAACCTGGCGCCAACCACCATCGCCGATATTTTCACTGGCAAGATCACAAACTGGAATGACCCGGTGATCGCGGCCGACAACGCGGGCACACAACTACCAGACGTCAAGATCAGCCCAGTCCACCGGTCTGACCAGTCGGGCACCACCGGCAACTTCACTGACTATTTGGCCGCCACGGCGCCATCGGCTTGGACCTTCGGTGAAACTGAAGAATGGCCACTTGATGGCGGCGAAGGCGCCGAGAAAACCCAAGGCATGGTGGAAGCACTGACCGCTGGCCAAGGCTCAATCGGCTACGTTGACGCTGGTCAAGCCCGGGCTTTGAGTTGGGCTTCAATCAAAGTTGGCGCCGCCTGGGTGGCTCCGTCAGCTGAAGGCGCCGCTAAAGCGGTAGCCGAATCTCAGCTAGAAAGCGGCCGCGGGCCAGGTGATGTGGTCTATGAACTGAACCGCACCACAACAGCCGATGGCGCCTATCCGCTGATCCTGGTGAGCTACCTGGCAGCCTGTGAGAAATATGAAGACGCCAATCTGAGCGGCATGGTGTCGGCCTATTTCAAGTACGTCACATCGGAAGAAGGCCAGCAGGCGGCCGCCGCTAACGCCGGTTCCGCACCGCTGACATCTGAGGTGGGCCTGGCCGCTAAGGTAAGCGCGGCCGTCGAACGTATCGGTAGCTGACTTGACAATCCCAAAGCCGCATGTCCCAGCGGCCCAAGACTCTCCTAAAAGCTCCGTGGCGGGGCTTTTAGGAGAGCCACGAGAGGTGGGGCCGACCAGCGCCAGCGCGGTCGGTACACCCCGTGCGCCCCTCTCAGAACGTGTCTTCGCAGGATCAATGCGCGGAGCGGCTGGTGGCGTAGCCCTGATTCTGGCCGGTGTGCTGACTTTCCTGGCTGTCCGTGGCGGGCCCGCCATGTTCGCACAAGAAGGCGAACTACCAGCTCACGCCACTAACTTCCTGCAACTAGCCGGGCCGGCGGCCTTCGGTTCACTTTGGGTCGCGGTGATCGCCTTGGTGGTGGCGAGTTTGCCGGCCATCGGTGTGGCTCTAGCCGCCACCATCTACGCCCCATCACCAAAATTCGGCCGCTTCCTGGCGGCCGTACTTGACCTGCTGGCTGCCGTCCCGTCAGTGGTGTTCGGTCTTTGGGGTTTGATGATCCTGGCACCACTGATGGTTCCGATCTACGGTTGGCTCCACCGCAACCTTGGCTGGCTGCCATTCTTCAGCGGTGAACCGTCAGTTACCGGACGGACAGTGCTGACCGCTGGACTGGTTGTTGGCGTGATGATCCTGCCGATCATGGCGGCGATGTGCCGTGAAAGTTTCGCTCTGACGCCACCGGCCCTGATGGAAGCGGCCGTCGCACTAGGTGCGACACGCTGGGAAATGGTCCGCTACGCGGTTCTGCCAACCGCCCGTTCAGGGATCGTTGCCGGAGGCATGCTCGCCTTAGGCCGAGCCTTAGGTGAAACCATGGCTGTGGCCATGGTTCTGAGCTGGACGCCATATCTGGTTTCAGTCAACCTGGTCTCATCAGGCAACCCCGTCACTATCGCGGCCTTCATCGCATCAACTTTCCCAGAATCAACCGGTTCTCAAGTCGGCGCGCTGATCGGCCTTGGCCTGGTGTTATTCGGTATCTCCCTGTTGGTGTCGATCGCTGGGCGGCGGATCGCCCGGCAAGGAGTGACACGATGAGCCAAACAACTATGGTGCGACCAGCCGGGGGGACGGCATCGGACAAAATAGATCCGGCGGCCGTCTTGGCGGCTTCGCGGCCCAACTTGCGCCGCCGACTAACCAACCAGATCACCCTGGGGGTTGTCATCCTGGCCGTAGTGATGACCGCCGTACCACTCGTTTCAGTCATCTGGGCCTCAGTTGAGCGTGGCTCCGCCCGGCTGGATGTCGCCTTGTTCACCAATTCGATGCGAGGCGTCGTAGGTCAAGGCGGCGGCCTGTTGCACGCCCTGATGGGAACACTGCTGGTGACCGGCGCGACCGCGCTGATCGCCATACCGCTTGGCTTATCGGCCGCCATCTACCTGACCGAATACGGTGGCACAAGCAAGCTGGCGGGCCTGACCAGGCGGGCCGTTGACATCATGGTTTCGATCCCTTCGATTGTCGCTGGTCTGGCGGCTTACGCTTTGTTTTCGCTGCTGTTCGGTCCTGGTACGCGGTCTGGCCTGGCTGGCGCGGCGGCTTTAGCGATGATCATGATCCCTGTGGTGGTGCGCTCCTCGGAGGAAGTCTTACGGCTTGTGCCAGCTGATTTGAGGGAAGCTGGTTTGGCTTTGGGCGCGCCGCGGTGGCGGGTGATTCGGCGGATCGTGTTGCCAACCGCTTTGCCTGGCTTGACTTCTGGCGCGGTTTTAGGGGTCGCCCGCATCATTGGTGAAACAGCGCCGCTGCTGTTGGTGGCTGGGTTCACCGACGCCATGAATTACAACCTGGCAGAGGGCCGGATGGCCACTTTGCCGGTTTTCATTTACACCCAGTGGTCCTCCAAGGGATTGGATACGGCGGCCTATGACCAAAGAGCTTGGGCCGGGGCGCTGGTATTGATGGCTGTGGTGGTGGTGCTACAGCTTGGCGCGCGAGCGCTGCCGACTCAGATCGCCAAGATAAGGAGAAACCGATGACAGCTACAGTTCCAGCCGGGACACGGGCGGACTCTTCAGGCGCCTCGCCGGTCCAGCCGGGTGCGGCGGGTTTGGCCGTTCCCGCCCAGATGAGTTTGGCCGATGCCGTCGAGATGGGTTTGGTGGCCGCGCCGGGTTCAGCCGGTTCAGCCGGTTTGGCTGGTTTGCCGGTCGCCCCCGGTCACATCTCGATCACCGGGGTGAGCTGCTATTACGGTTCGCATCTGGCTGTGGCTGACGTGTCACTTGAAGTGCCAGGCCGGGCTGTGACAGCGTTCATTGGCCCTTCGGGCTGCGGTAAATCGACCCTGTTGCGGGCGATCAACCGGATGCATGAGGTGATCCCGGGGGCACGTTCACTCGGATCGATCATTTTGGATGGTGTTGATCTGAACGGATCTGGTGTTGACGCTGTGGCGGTGCGCTCCAAAGTGGGCATGGTGTTCCAGAAACCCAACCCGTTCCCAGCTATGTCAATCAAAGATAATGTCCTGGCGGGCTTGATTATCCGTGGAGCCAGACCACGCGGCTCAGCGGCCGATGATCTGGTGGAACAGTGTCTGCGCCGGGCTCATCTGTGGGATGAAGTCAAGGACCGGTTGAAGAAAGCGGGCGACTCGTTATCTGGTGGCCAGCAGCAACGTTTGTGCATCGCCCGGGCGGTGGCGGTTCAGCCAGATGTGGTCCTGATGGATGAGCCTTGTTCAGCTTTGGACCCGATCTCCACACTGGCGATCGAGGAATTGATGCGTGACCTGGCACAGGATTACACCGTGGTGGTTGTGACCCACAACATGGCTCAAGCCAACCGGATTTCGGATGTGACAGCGTTCTTTTCCTTGGCGCAGGCCGGCCAGCCGGGCCGCCTGGTTGAATCTGGCCCGACAGGTGACCTGTTCTCGGCTCCTAAAGTGGCGGCTACCAGGGACTACATTGAAGGTAGGTTCGGCTGAGGCGGGTCCGGGTCAGCCCATGCGGCATGCCTCAGTGAGTTCTTCAGTGAGTTCCTCACTGAGGAACTCACTGAGGAACTTAGGGGAATCGGGTTGAGCGAGGCCAACTTGAGGGGGTGGCTTTAGAGTGGAAGGCGTGCCGGAAGTCGTCCAATGGATCGCCGGGGGTGCCCTTGGCGCCACCCTGGCGGTTTTAGCAACCCCGCTACTGAGTTGGCTGTTCCGCCGCAGCCGTGACGGGGAACGCTGGAACCGGCCAGATGACCCGCTACCGGAGGTCGCCAGAGACCTGGCTGGTGCTTACGGCGGTTACGCCATGATCCTCACCCCCCGCCACCGGGTGCTTTACTCCAGTGCGCTGGCGGACACCCTGCCAGTTTTCCAAGGCGCCAAACTGATCCACCCCGGCCTGCAAGAACTAGCCGAAAACGCTTGGCGGGCTGGAGAAATCCAGTCCCGCAGGCTGTCATTCACTGATCTAGGGCCAGTCGCCCAAGCTGACGTCCGGGCGACCCGCCTGGCTGGACGTTACGTCCTGCTAACCGTCACCGACCTGACAGCGACCATGCGGTCACGCCAAATCAGGCACGATTTCATCGCCAACATTGGCCATGAGCTGCGCACCCCAGTCACAGCTGTCGACCTGATCGCCTCCGCTCTGGCGGCCGGCGCCGAAGACGCCAAAACAGTTCGCCACTTCTCAGCCCGCCTGACCCAAGAATCACACCGCCTGGCCCGGCTGACGCAAGACATGATGGCGTTAGCTAAAGCCCAAGATCAGGACTCTTCCCGTTTTACTTTGACGCCGCTGCGTGACCTGTTAGACCAGGCTGTTGGCCGGAACCGGACAACAGCTGAGGAAGCCGCTATTGACGTCCGGGTCATCGCGCCAGACCAGGTGGATGTCTTCGGGGACCGCGATGCACTGGTCACAGCGGTCGATAACCTGATCGCCAACGCTGTGGCCTATTCGCCTCCAGGCAGCCAAGTTGATGTGACAGCCCGGGCTGACTCCTCCGAGGTGGTGATCGCGGTCAGTGACCAAGGGATCGGGATTGAACCAGAAGACCAGGAAAGAGTCTTTGAACGGTTCTACCGGACTGACCGGGCGCGGTCGCGCCGGACTGGCGGCACAGGCCTTGGTTTAGCGATTGTGCGTAACACTGTCAGCGGGCATGGCGGGCGTGTCACAGTTAAGTCTGAAGTTGGAGCTGGTTCAACTTTCACTATCCGGTTACCTCGGCCGCGAAGCTTGCCTGTGGCGAAACGGGCTGCCACCGCCCCAACCAGCGGGCGGCGTGTGCCGGTTGGATCAAAAGGGGCGACATGACTGATCTGCTGCTAGTCGAAGATGATGAAACTCAGCGTGAAGCGTTGGCTTTCTTGCTGTCGCGTGAGGGTTACACGGTGCGGACAGCGGCGGACGGTGCCGCCGCCATGGCCGAATTTGAGGCGCACTGCCCTGAGCTTGTGCTGCTTGATTTGATGATCCCGGTGCTGCCAGGGACTGAGGTTTGCCGGCGGATCCGGCTGGTCTCAGATGTGCCAGTCATCATGTTGACAGCCAAGAATGATGAAGCCGACATTGTAGTTGGCTTAGAAATGGGGGCTGACGATTACGTCACCAAACCGTATTCAACCCTTGAGTTGCTGGCCCGTTGCCGCCGGGCGTTACGCCGTCAAAGGGCGGTTCGCAGCGACGAGTCGCCCGATGCCGACGGGCATGTTTTGGCTGTTGGCGGCGTCAAACTTGACCCCGACAGGCATCGGGTGTGGGTTGACGGCAACGAGGTGGCGTTACCTTTGCGGGAGTTTTCCTTACTCGAAGAGTTGATGGAACACGCTGGGCGGGTGCTGACCCGGTCACAGTTGCTGGACCGGGTGTGGGGATCAGATTTCTACGGTGACACTAAGACCCTTGATGTTCATATCCGGCGGTTACGTTCCCGGATAGAAGCTGACCCGGCCATGCCACTGCGTCTGGTCACAGTCCGTGGCTTGGGTTACCGTTTCGAGGAGCCCTGACCGGGACCGCAATGTTTGGCGCTGCCGAGCTGCTACCGGCCACTGGTTGAGAAGTCTTCGAAGGCTGACGCTACTGGGGCTGGGAGAAGGTAGGGCGGCATCGGCCAGGCGCTGTGCTGGAAAACCGGAAGGTCGCCTAAACTGTCGCGAGTGCGAAAGTGGAATTCTCTGGCTGACGTGCCCAGCGATTTTGGGCCGTCGGTGGTGACGCTGGGGAACTTTGACGGCATGCACCGCGGGCACAGGCACCTCATCACTGTCGCGGTGGAGCACGCCCGGCAGCGTCAAGCTAAGGCCGCCGCGATCACTTTTTACCCTCATCCGGCTGCCGTCCACCAGCCGGAACGCGGCTTGATTCAGCTTCAATCGTTGCCTGACCGGTTGGGCGCATTGCAGGCCCTGGGCCTGGACGGGGTTCTAGTTGTGGCCTATACGCTGGAGTTTTCGCGTCTCACGCCGGGCGAGTTCGCCCAACGTTACCTGGCGGACGGGTTTGGCGCGGTTGAGGTTGTGGCCGGGCGGGACATCAGGTTCGGGGCCGACAATTCAGGCAATCTTGACACGATGCGCCAACTTGGCCAGCGTTTAGGGTTCGGGCTCACGGTAGTTGAGGACCAGTTTGATTCGGCCGATCCGAAAGCCGACCGTTGGTCATCGAGCGCTGTCCGGCAGGCTTTAGTTTCCGGCGATGCCGCCCAGGCGGCTCGCGTTCTAGGTCGGCCGCACCGGGTCACTGGTTTGGTGGTTCATGGTGACGGCCGCGGGCGCCAGCTTGGGTTCCCGACCGCTAACTTGGGTGGGCGAATCACTGGTTTGATTCCGGCTGACGGTGTTTACGCTGGTTACATTGTCCGTCCGGGTGCGGTGGCTAGCGGGGCTGGCGTGGCTGATGTGGTGCTGCCGGCCGCGATTTCAGTTGGCGTCAACCCCACTTTCACGACTCCCGGCACCGCCCAGCCGCAACGGCGAGTTGAGGCTTACGCCCTAGGACGGGACGATTTGGACCTGTATGACCAAGTTATAGCGGTTGATTTTGTGGCGCGGCTGCGCCACACCTTAGCTTTCGCCGATACGGCCGCCCTGGTCACTCAGATGCGGTCTGATGCGGCGGCCGCTGCCCGCATCTTGTATGCCCGTCCGCCAGACCGGGTGCGGGTCGACCTGTAGACCAGACCACCGGCGGGTCGACCAGGCCGGGGACAAGTAGAGTAGTTCGCTGTGGCTTTGACGATTGGCATTGTGGGCCTACCTAACGTTGGTAAATCAACCCTGTTTAACGCGTTGACGCGCAACCAGGTACTGGCCGAAAACTATCCGTTCGCCACGATCGAACCGAATATCGGTGTGGTCGCCCTGCCTGATGCACGGCTCGGCGTCTTGGCGGGAATGTTCGCCTCAGCCAAGGTTGTTCCGGCGGCCGTTTCTTTTGTTGACATCGCCGGGATTGTGCGTGGTGCTTCGGCTGGTGAAGGTTTAGGTAACCAGTTTCTGGCGGCGATTCGTGAAGCTGATGCGATCTGCCAGGTAATCCGAGTGTTCGAAGACCTCGACATTGTTCATGTTGAAGGCCGGGTGGACCCGGCGGGAGACATGGAAACCGTTAACACTGAACTCATTTTGGCTGACTTGCAGACCTTGGAGAAGGTTATCGCGCGGCTTGAAAAGGATGTCCGCACTAAGCGCGCTGATCCAGCCCAGTTGGCCGCCGCTAACCAAGCTCTTGAGTTCCTTAACAACGGGACCACACTGTACGCCGCTTCGCACCAAGGTTTACTGGACTCCGGCCCGCTACGTGAGTTCTCGTTGCTGACCGCTAAACCGTTCATTTACGTGTTCAACGTGGACGATTCCGTCCTCGAATCAGCTGAGCGCCGAACAGCTTTGCGGGAACTCGTTTCACCGGCGGAGGCGATCATCATGGACGCCAAATTTGAGGCCGATTTGGCGGAGCTAGAACCAGATGAGGCGTTGGAGCTGCTAGCTGAATCCGGCCAAACCGAAGCGGGCTTGGACACCTTGGCCCGCGTTGGTTTCGCCACGCTTGGTTTGCGGACATTCTTGACAGCTGGGCCCAAAGAGTCACGCGCCTGGACCATCCGGCGTGGTTGGACCGCCCCGCAAGCGGCCGGTGTGATTCACACTGATTTTGAGCGCGGCTTCATCAAGGCTGAGGTTGTTTCGTTCGATGACTTGGTTCAGCTAGGCGGTTTGCCTCAAGCTAGGGCGGCCGGTCGGCTACGAATCGAAGGCCGCGATTATGTCATGCAAGACGGCGATGTGGTCGAGTTCCGTTTCAACGTCTGATCCGGGGGGTAAGAAGTGACGTGTCCAGCTTGTGGTGAGCCGATTGCTCGTTGAAAGAAGTTCCGCGGTGAGTGCGGCGCCTCGGTCGATGGCGTGTCCGGGAACGTCGCGAACGGCCGTTGGCGGCGCGAAGTCACTATGCGAGTTCTCGCGCTTGAATGCAGGCGGAATCCGAAGCACTGGTTTGAGGTTGATCCAGCGGGAGCCGTGGAATCTGTGATGGCTTCGAACGCGGTCGAGTTGCGCCACAGTTAGGCGCCTGAAGAGGTAGCCGTAGGTGACTACCTCTTGGTATACTCATGACACATGAGTATGACGACCATCAAGGTGCCCACCCAGCTCAGGGATCGCATCAATCGTGACGCGCAGCAGCGGGGGCTTTCGGCCGCGGGGCTGATCGAGAGCTTGCTTGACGCGTATGAGCGTCGTCGTCGCATGGAGTCGTTCGGTCGGGCGTTTCGCGCTGCTGATGCTGAGTACTGGGATGAGTTCACGTCGTGGGATCTCGCCGTAGGCGTACTGCGCGATGAAGCCTGAGCTTCGCCGGGGCATGGTCGTGTGGGCAGAACTCGACCCGGTTCGTGGTCGGGAGCAGGCTGGTCGAAGGCCTGCGTTGGTGGTGGCGAGCGATCTCTATCTGGAGCAGGCGGATGCTCTCGCCATCATCGTTCCCTGCACGACTCGCGACCGTGGGTGGCCGAACCACGTGAAGCTTTCGGGGGAGAACCTGGACCTGCCTGGCGAGACCTATGCCATGACCGAGCAACCCCGCACCGTCACCCGGGAACGTCTGTTCGGCGTCGCTGGAATGATCGATGTCGGGACGATGCGCGAAGTCGATGGGTGGTTGCGTGACTTCCTGGCCTTGTCCTAGTGCTCGCAAGCAGGACGGCGATGTTCCGGGTGGGTCGAGGCTGGGTGGTCGGGAAGCGAGGCCGGGCCGCCTCGGTATCGGGTTTCATTAGCGCCGCGGTGGCCCGTGCCGAACGCGAAGACAGTCTGGCGGAGCTGCTCGATAGCCTCGACCGCGAACTCGGCCCGGTTGGATCTGACGACCTGGCCTGGGCTGATAAGACGTTGGGCGTGAGATGAGTGCTCAGGGTCTGGCCAGAGGGTTGACCCTCGATACCGGTGCGCTGCTCGCCCTTGAGCGCGGAGAGACTAGAGTCCGGGCGCTCCTGAGACGGGCGCTGGAGATCGGAATTGATCTTGCTGTCCCAGCTGGAGTGGTCGCGCAGGCCTGGCGTGGAGGTCCCAGGCAGGCACGGATCGCCCGGCTGTTAGGCGATCCGGTGGTGCTGGTAGCGGCCTTGGATGACGCGACAGCCAGGGCCGTTGGCTTATTGTGTGGCCGCAGCGGCCAAGCGGACGTGGTTGACGCCCGTGTGGCCTTGCATGCCAGGGAACACGGACACACGGTTGTGACCTCGGATCCAGACGATTTGAGGCTGATCGATCCCGGTCTCCGGTTGGTGGTTGTGTGAACGCCCGGCGGGAAGTATCTCGTTCCCGTTCTGGATTGGGAACAAATTTGTAGGCTCTTGCCATGCGTGTCACAGTTGATCCGGCGGGCCGAATCATGATTCCCAAGAGTCTGCGCGCCGCCGCGGGCATCAAGCCTGGAACCAAGGTGGATGTGTCCGCCTATGGCGGCGGCTTGACGGTGATCCCCGAGCTACCAGACGCCCGCCTTGAAAGAGATCAGCATGGTTTCTTGGTGATTGCCGGCTCCACCGTGGTGAGTGACGAACAGATCCTCGCCCTACGGGATGAGTTCCGCCGTTGAGCCGTCCCGTTTTTGCGGCCGATACATATGGTGTGTTGGGCGTCAGGGTGTACCTCCTGTAGGTCAACCGGGCGCCGATAGCGGGCTCTGACCAGCGGGTTCAAACCAGTGGGTGGGTCAGGCCAGTGGAGCTAGGCCAGCCAGCGACAAGCGGTAGAGGTCTGGTGACACTGGTTTACCGTCACCCTGGGTGAAATGTTCCCGGGCGGCCTCGGTCAGTGTTGCGACAGACTCGCTGTCGGTGGCGGCGCAAACCATGATGGCGATGCGCGTCGGCACGGCCACAACCAGTTCACTACCCAGTTCAAGTCCTTCGAGCCAGCGTTCTGGGTCGAGCAGCAAGGAAGCTGACAGGTCCAGCTCATTGGTAACCTCCAGCAGGGCCCTACCACCGGTCACTTGGGCCTCGATTGGCCCCCGCTGGCGAAGGTTGGCTAAAGCCTTGGCCTGAAGCGCCTCGCCACCGCCATAGCCTTCCACGTCACCGACTTGAACCGTCTCCCAGGAAGGGCCGGGGTCAATAGCGTAAGTGGCGTAAAGGCCAGGGCAGATCGGTGAAGCGAATGGCCAGGCCTCGGCCGGAAAATCGGGAATCTGACAGAACGTTTCGGTGTTGGCGTCCATCCAGGCTTGTCCAGCCAGGAGCGGGACAATCAAGTCAGGTCGGGGTCCACCGGGGGCGGCCGCTTTGCGTCGTGAAAATAAGCCCATAGCAGTATTGTTCCACCAAATGACGGCCCAAAACCGTCTGGTTAGTCTTGTGGGCGGCCAGAACCACATCGGCTTCTATCCGGGCGGTGCAGCGACAGCCGTCTGGGCGGACCGGACGAAACGTACTAAACCAACCCGGGTGGGCGGCATCGTACTTAGGAAACGAGGACGAATCCGGGCAGGCCGAGCCCGGTTCACTATGCTGGTTGGCTATGCGTTCGCAATGTTGCCTCTTCGTTGACGCTGGTTACCTCCTTGCGTCTGTCGCTACTCGTCTGACCAGGACATCGCTGCGCAGCGGTGTCCGGGTTGACTTCACTGAGCTGATACCCGGGCTGATCGAACAAGCTGAGCGGGCCTGTCAGCTGCCGTTGCTGAGGATCAACTGGTATGACGCCGCCCGTAACGCCCTGCCAGACCGGGATCAAGAAGCCATCGGGTCGCTTTCGCGGGTCAAGGTGCGGCTCGGGCGGATCGGTTTCAACGGTGAGCAGAAAGGTGTTGACCTGCGGATCGGGCTAGACATGGTGGCTCAAGCCCGCAACGGGGCGGTTGATGTTATTTTCCTTGTCTCCGGCGATGACGACCTCAGCGAAGCGGTCGAAGAAGCCCAAGCCCACGGTGTGCTGGTCAAGATTCTGGCCGTGCCGGACTCTGATGGGGCGGCGCACGCTGTCAGCGAACATCTGCTGCGCGCCTCTGACGGGATCGAACTGGTTGATTCTGAAATCTTGGACAGAACCGTGGTGCGGGTAGTGGTCAAACCCACTCCGGCGACCATTCCCCGGCCTGGCCCCAGGCCATCGGCGGTGCCGGGCGGTCCAGGCATGGCGGCGGGCAAGGCGGAATCCGTCATGCGGCTGCCTTTACGGCCAGGCGGGCCGTTCGCGCCTGGTGTTGGTCGCGGCCCGCTGCCACGACCGGCCGAATCAACCCTGGCGTACCGTTCGGAGACTGGCGCTAAATCGACCATGGGTGCTGAATACGCTCTCGAAGACGCTGACGTGGTCGAAGCGATCCGGCATGTCATCAGCGGCGTGATCGATTCGTTCTTGGCCTCAGCGGCCGATGAGGAACGAGCCGAGGTCCTCAGCGCCGAACCGTACATCCGGCCAGACTTGGACCGCGCTTTGCTGCTTGACTTGGCTCACCGCCTGACTTCGCTTGATCTGTCTGACCACATTCGCTACGCCTTGCGGAGCCAGTTCTGGGAGGCGCTGAAACAGAGCGTCGGCTAAAGGTTTTGGCGCGGTTCGCGGCTTGACCAGCCAGTGGACGATGCCGCCAAGCCAGTTCCAGCGGTCCGCCTAGTTGTTCATGTCCCGGGCTGATACCCGGCAAGTGGCCGGGCGCCAACGCCCGGCCGATCTTTAGCCTGAGACCTTTAGGCTTGATGGATGGCAACACCACATATCGCGGCGCCGGATGGCGCCTTCGCACCGGCCGTTTTGATGCCAGGTGATCCGTACCGGGCTGACCGCATGGCGCAATCGGTCCTGACTGACCCGAAAGTGATTTCAGATGTTCGCGGCATCCGGGCCTACACCGGTACGGTCGACGGACGCCGCCTGTCCATCATGGCTAGCGGTATGGGCATGGCATCAATCGCCTTATACGCCACTGAGCTGTACCGCTTCTATGGTGTTAAGCGCATCATCCGGGTCGGTACGGCCGGTGGGATCGCAACTCGGGTGGCACGCGGTGACACTATCGTCGCCATCGGTGCGCACAGCACCAGCGACATGAACCAGCTCCGCATCCCGTCAGTCAACTTCTCTGCCGTAGCGGATTTTACGATGGCGTCCGCCGCTGTGGCGGCCGCGTTAGGTGACCCGTCGGTCAAAGTCGGCACGATCGTCTCGGAGGATCATTTCTATTTCAAGGCCCCTGGTGCCATTGAAGCTTTGCAAGCACATGGCGTTCTTGGCGTGGAAATGGAGGCCGCCGGGTTGTATGGCGTGGCCGCCGCTGAAGGCCAGGCCGCGCTCGCCATTTTGACAGTTTCTGATCACTTGACAGTTACCGGTCAGGACATGACATCTGAGGAGCGTGAGACGCTGTTCGCTCGGTCACTCGCTTTGGCATTGGCGGCGGCTTTCGCCGCCTGATCCCGGTGTGCCGGGTGTGTGCTGCGGAATTTGGACACAGTCGGGTCAAGACGGCCACTGGTTGGCCATCCCCTGACCAACTGTGCTAGCCTGACCAGGCCGAAGACCGCCGGTCTGGCGCCAATATGAGTTGGCGCTGTCAAACCATCCGCTGGGTGGGCCAGCGCAGGTGAACGTTAGACCATCTGGTCCCGGACGCCTGCGCCGGGACTTTTTTATTGCCCGGCGGGGTCTGCTTGAGCTGTTCCGGGTGCTATCCGGACCACGGCCCGGCGGGCTACTGCGGCGTGTCCCTAGCCGACGCACCAATTTAAGGAGAGCCAATGGTCAGACAGGAAAAAACTGCTGCCGTTGAGGACGTGCGCCAACGGATCGCTGAATCGAATGGTGCGCTGTTGACCGAATACCGCGGATTGACCGTGCCTGAGATGAGGTCTCTGCGCGGCGAGCTGCGGGCCCATGCCGTCTATGCCGTGGTCAAGAACTCGCTGACCCGTTTCGCCGTTAAGGGCGAAGGTATTGAAGGCCTTGATGAGGCTTTGACTGGGCCAACAGCGATCGCCTTTGTCCACGGTGATCCGGTTGCCGCGGCCAAAGCTTTACGTGAGTTCGCCCGCACCCACCATGCCTTGGTGGTCAAAGGCGGAATCCTGGACGGCCGGGCGCTCAGCGCTGAAGAGGTCTCCAAACTGGCTGACCTGGATTCACGTGAGGTCACGCTGGCCAAGCTGGCTGGCGTGTTCAAAGCATCGTTGTTCAAAGCAGCCTATATTTTCGCGGCGCCTGCCACTAAGGCAGTACGCACTATTGACGCCCTGCGCGAAAAGCAGGAATCAGCGGCCTGATCGGCCGGAACCATATCCACGGCCGATCACCGGCTGGCATCCAAGAAAGGTAGTACCACAATGGCAAAGCTCAGCACTGAAGAACTGATTGAGCAATTCAAAGGCCTGACCCTGATCGAACTGTCTGATTTCGTTAAGCGGTTCGAAGAGGTCTTCGAAGTGACCGCGGCCGCTCCGGCCGCTGTCGCCGTGGCGTCAGGCCCGGCGGCCGCCGCCGAGGAAGAGCCGGAGGAAGAACAGACCGAATTTGACGTCATTCTCGATTCCTTCGGGGAGAAGAAGATCCAGGTCATCAAAGAGGTCCGGGCGTTGACATCGCTTGGTTTGGGCGAGGCTAAGGCTCTGGTTGAGTCTGTTCCTAAGCCGATCCTGGAGAAGGTTAACAAGGAAGCAGCCGAAAAGGCCAAGGCCGCCCTGGAGGGCGCCGGTGGCACGGTTACCCTGAAGTAGCTCCCGCAGGGGCGGCTCATTCCCAAGAGGAACTCCCGCCAGGGGCAGCTCCTCCCCAAGGGAAACTCCTAGAGGCTCAGTCCTCGTAATGGATGGCGGCCTCCTCAGCCGAGGAGGCCAAGCCATCTAACCCGGCATCTTGGGCAAAGATGTCCTGGATCGAGCCGGATTCGGTCGCCACGAGGCGGCCGGTCCGGCTGGTATCAGCTAGTTCCTCGCTTTGATCCCAGATTTCTGGTTCTTCATCGTCGAGGCGTTCGGTCAGTGACTCATGATCGCCTTGGCGGATCAGGCGCCGCATCGCTAGCGGCTCGTAGTCTGGTGGGTCATAGCCGGTGTCGAGCGGGTCCAAGTCACCGGGAGTTAGCAAGTCTTCGGCTGTGTTTTGGCCAGTGTCGAACGGTGGGTCTGCCGGTGCGCTAGTCAAGCTGTCCATAGTTGAAGTCTCCACTTTGAATGCCCGATGTGTGGCGACGGGCGTGGATTGTCTTACGTGGCGGTGACCGGTTCCTGGTGCGGGCGCCAGTCGGCGGTCCGCCAACGCATCGGTTCTAACGGGTTTCGGTTGACCACCCTCCTAAGTGCGACTTTGGGATTAGAGTGTCTGAGATGGCTGGTAGTGACCTCCGCAGGCTGAGCCGCGGTGAGTATTCGACGGCGGAAGACCGGGCCGACGCGATTGTTGGCGCACCGGCCCTGTACACCGTGGCTCAAGTCCAGCAGTTCGCGGCGGTCAGCCGCGAAGAGATCGACTCTTTCATGCATTCGTTGGGGTTGCCCATGCCCCGAGACGGTGAGATCGCTTTTTCGGTCAGTGACATTAGCGCCATCATCGCAGCTCATGAGGTCAGCGAATATGGGGTGCTGGGTGAGGAGACTGAGGCGCAGCTCTTACGGGCGGTTTCGCACACGGCTGAGCGTTTAGCTTGGTGGCAGTTTGAGTCGTTAGTAGACGATGCCGCCGAAAGATATTCGCTTGACGGTCCGGCCGCTCGTTTGGTCGTGTTGGACAGGATCGCTGACATGGCCGAGATCTTCGCCGAGCAGATGATGTATGCCTGGCGCCGTCACTTGTCCCGCATCATTCGCCGGGTGGGCCTGACGGTGAGTCAGGCCGGTCCTGATGGCGCTGGGCCGTCGGCTGAGACGCTGCCTCTGCAGCGTGCCGTCGGTTTCGCTGACCTGGTTGGTTACACCGCCATCTCCGCCAAGCTGGGGACAGCTGAACTTGATCTGCTGGTCCAGGCGTTCATGAGGTCTTGCCGCGACATTGTGTCGCGTGGCGGTGGCCGGGTGGTTAAGGAACTGGGTGACGGCATCATGTTTGTGACTGATGAACCGTTGCGGGGTGCCGCTATCGCCTTGGACATCGCGGATGAGATTGGGCGGAACCAGGCCACTCCGCCGGCCCGGGTTGGCCTGGTCTGGGGCCGGGTTCTGGGCCGTTTCGGTGATGTTTTTGGCCCGACTGTCAATTTGGCTTCGCGTTTGACTGGTTTGGCCGCGCCGTCTGAGGTTCTGGTGGATTCCGCCACGGCCCGGTCGTTGGAAGGCAACCGGGCTCTTGTGTTGACCGCCCAGCCACCGGCGGCGGTGCCGGGTGTTGGTAGTGTCACGCCGTACCGCCTGATGAGGTCTGGCACGGCCGCGATCCAGCCGCCGCGCTGAAACGTTTAGCTACACAATCTGACATCCCCTGAGACGCCATAACAGCACGTCAACAACCGAAAACCGCATCCCACAAGCGGAAACTAAAGTCCTAAAGCTAGGGCGCCAGAGGCGGCGCTTCAAAGCAAGAGCCAGGATGACAGTAATCGGTCACAGTTGTCCAAAATGGCCGACTGTGACCGATTTCCGTAGTGGCAAGTGGGCTGACTGCCGCTGGGTTAGCCTCGCTGGGGAGCCAAGGCGGCGGCGATCTGGCCGAAGGCCGCCGCGGCGGCGCTGGACGGAGCGGTCAGCACAACCGGCTGGCCGTCATCGCCGCCCTGGCGGATCGTCTGATCAAGTGGAATCTGAGCCAGTAGCGGCACATCGGCACCGGTTGCCTGGGACAGGTTTTCGGCCACTCGCTGGCCGCCACCCTGGCCAAAGATCGCGATCCGGTCAGCTCCGGGAGCATCAAGCCAGCTCATGTTCTCGATCACGCCAAGGACTGGTTGACCGGTTTGAACAGCCAAACCACCGGCCCGTTGGGCCACCTCGGCGGCGGCCGGCTGAGGTGTTGTTACGATCAGCAAACCTGAGCCGGGGATCAACTGGGCGATCGACAATGGCACATCACCAGTGCCGGGTGGCAGGTCAATCAGCAGGACGTCAAGCTCACCCCAGAGGACATCAGTCAAGAACTGGCTGATGGCGCGGTGCAACACCGGTCCACGCCAAATCACCGGCTGGCCCGGTTCGATCAGCATGCCCATTGAAAAAACTTTCACACCGTGCGCCACCGGCGGTAGGAGCGCATCGCCGACCTGTGTCGGATCAGTTTCAACGCCAAGCATCCGCGGCATTGAGAAACCATAAATGTCGGCGTCAAGCACACCGACAGCCAGACCCAGATCAGCTAAAGCCAGCGCCAGATTAGCTGTCACAGAACTCTTACCAACGCCGCCTTTACCGGATGCGACCGCGATGACCTTGGTTCTTGAGTCGGCCGCAGCGAATGGAACGGTCCGGCCGGGTCCGCCGCGCAGCTGGGTGGTGAGCGCTTCACGTTGTTCCTGGCTCATCACATCGAGCCTGACTTTGACCAGGCCAACGCCGTCAAGCGCCGCTAAAGCCCGCTTCACGTCACGTTCTAGCTGGTCTTTTAGGGGACAACCCGGCACGGTTAGGAGCACTTTGACGGTGACAGCACCCCCCGGGCCGATTTCGACCGATTCGATCATCCCGAGATCAGTGATCGGCCGCCCGATTTCAGGGTCAATCACAGTGGCGAGGGCTTGGCGGACTTCAGTTTCAGTCAGTTTTGGCACGGCCGCCAATCTAGCGTCATTCTTCTCCGGGCGCTGCCCGAATCTGACGAGTTTCGCTTTCCGGGGACAGGTTGGCCCGATTCGTTGCCCGATTCCGCCCCGCCGCTTCCAGCCTGGCGGCTAGTTGGCCGCTCCATTTAGTTAGCTGCCCGATTCCGCCCGGCCGCTTCCAGCTTGGCCGCTAGTTGGCTGGTCCGCCTTGGCCGGTGGTGAAAGCTCGCCATCGGCTTGGTCACTTGGCCCGGGAGGCAACGCTAGCTGGGCTGGGTGGACCGCTGGTGGGGCGGCATCGGACACTTCTAAGACAGGCTCACCTGACTCCAAACGAAGCGAATGGACCCGTTCTAACTCCTCAAGGAAGTTACGTAACTCGCCACGCACAAAATCCCTGGTGGCGACCTCCTGCAAAGCGATCCGCAAAGCCGCCACCTCGCGGGCCAAATACTCGGTGTCCGCCAAGTTGCGCTGAGCGTGAATCCGGTCACGATCAGCTGAAACCCGGTCACGGTCATCCTGGCGGTTCTGGGCCAACAAAATCAGCGGCGCGGCATAAGACGCCTGCAAAGACAAAGCCAAGGTCAGAGCTGTGAAACCCATTTTGGCATCATCAAAGCGCCAGCCCTCCGGGAGGAACGTGTTCCAAAGCAACCAGGCGATACAAAACAGCGTCATCCAAACCAAGAACCGGGGCGTGCCCATGAACCGGGCGATAGCTTCAGCGCCACGCCCAAAACCATCATTTGAACGGTTGTCGCGCCGCCGGGCGAACCAGGAACGGCCCTTATCACGTGGTGTGTCCAATCTGCCCGGCATCATCCACCTCCCCGCCTGGTCCTAAAGAAAGATCCGTCACATCATCATCACCCGAGCGCCAATCATCTGGCAGCAGGTGATCCAGCACGTCATCAGCTGAAACCGCGCCCAGCAGGCGGCGGTCCTGATCAATCACCGGCAACGCGATCAAGTTGTAGGTCGCCATCAGTCGGGTGACACGGCCCAACGGATCATCCGGGCTGAGCGGTTCAACATCAGTGTCAACCACTGAACCAATCGGCTGGTGCGGTGGTTCGCGCAGCAGACGCTGAATGTGAGCCACACCAACTAGGCGGCCAGTTGGGGTTTCAGAAGGCGGCCGGGTAACGAAAACCATTGAAGCTAAAGCTGGTGACAGGTCCTCGCGCCGGACCGCGGCTAAAGCCTGAGCGATCGGCGTCTCAGGTGGTAACACCACCGGTTCGGTGGTCATCAGACCGCCAGCCGTGTTCTCGCCATAAGCCAGCAGGCGGCGGACATCTTGAGCTTCTTCCGGTTGCATCAGGGCCAACAAAATGGCCGCCTCCGGTTCAGGTAGCTCTGAAATCAGGTCGGTAGCATCATCTGGTTCCATCGCTTCAAGCACATCAGCCGCCCTGGCTCGGCCAATGTGTTCAATGATCTCCAAGCGGTCGTCATCGCCGAGTTCCTGCATCACATCCGCTAAACGGTCGTCATCTAAGGCGGTGGCGACATCAAGGCGGCGGCCTTTCGGCATGTCATGCAGCAGATCAGCCATATCGGCCGGTTTGATATCACCCCAAGAAGCCATTAGCTGGCCGACTCCAGCCAGCCCAGCTTGGGAAGCTAAATCTGGGACGGCACTAACGTCAACCAGTTCGGCGTCACCGCGGCGCCGACCCAAACCGCGCGCCCCGCTTGAAGGCCGGACAAATAGCTGGGTGACCTCCCAATCACCGCGCGGAGCGATATGAGCTTCGAGAGCGACATCCTCAATCACCGCTGGGGTGCCATCACGCAATGTGATGCGCCGGTCAAGTAACTCCCCGACAACCAACGTCTCGTTGGCGCGCTGTTCAAAGCGCCGCATGTTAACTAGGCCAGTAGACACAATCTGACCAGCCTCAACCGACACCACTCTGGTAAAAGGTAAGAAGACGCGGCGTTTACCGGGGACCTCCACCACCAGGCCGATTGCCTTGGGCCGGCCATGAAGAGCGATAGTTATGACGACATCCCGGGCCCAGCCGACACGGTCCCCGATCGGGTCGAACACCGCTATCCCAGCTAACCGGGCGACAAAGACTCTGCGCGATGTGTTCACCTTCCAAGCCTAACGGTGTGCTCTGTCCTACCCGCGGCTCAACTGACAAGGTTGACAGGCCGTCCAGCTAAGAATTGGCGCAAATTGTTGACCGCGATTTCCAACAGACGGCCCCGGCTTTCCCGTGAAGCCCAGCTAATATGCGGCGTGATGAGGCAGTTACGGGCTGTCAGCAGCGGATTTCCTGGCCTGATTGGTTCGTCTGCCATCACGTCAAGCCCGGCGGCGGCAACTTTGCCGCTGTTCAGAGCGGCGGCCAGGTCAGATTCGGCGACTAGTTGGCCGCGGGCGTTATTGATCAAGATGACGCCATCTTTCATTAGCGCGATGGTTTCTTGGTTGATCAGTTCCTTGGTGTCAGGCCGCAGTGGGCAATGCAAAGCGATGAAATCGGACTGGGTCAGCAGGTCAGGCAAGGTGGAACGTTCGGCGGGCCCCGGCCATGGGTGGCTGGCCGGGTCGGCCGCCAGATCGGTGGCGGGGCCGCTGGTGGCCGGTTCGCTTTGAGGCCGACTGGTGTCTTGCCTGGTTGGGGATGTTCCGGGTAGTTCGCCGAACGCCGGATCGTAGGCGATGGTGCGCATACCGAGAGCCTGCGCGATCCGCGCCGTAGTCTGCCCGATCCTTCCATAGCCAATCAGGCCTAGAGTTTTACCAGCTAATTCGACCTGCGGGTAATCCCAGAAACACCAATCCTGTCCGTCTTGCCAGGCGCCTTGGTGAACGGCATGATCATGGTGGCCAATCCGGTGGCAGATTTCCAGTAGCAGGCCAATCGCGAATTGAGCCACAGTGGCACTGCCATAGGCCGGTACATTCGTTACCGCCAAACCCAGTGAACGGGCGGCCGCCAAATCGACCACGTCATAACCGGTCGCCAGGACACCAACGTATTTCAGGGTCGTGGCGCCGGACAGTACGGTCTTGCCTAGCACTGTTTTGTTAGTTAGGGCGCAGTCATAACCTGTTAGGCGCCCAGCCACATCTTCCGGGTCAGTGCGCTGATGAACAGTCAGGTCACCAAGTTCGGCCAAACCATCCCAGCTCAGATCTCCAGGATTGAGGACATGTCCGTCCAGCACAACGATTCTTGTCATGTCACTACCTCTCGCGATAAACCCACGGTGACGCCGCCAATCGGGCGCCGGTGACGCTTTCAGCCTTCACCCCGCTGCTTGGTGACCCGGATGTTTGGTGACCCGGCTGCCGCCAGCCAGGCTCAAGTGGACATTAGCCGCGCCATCCAGGCTTCAATAGCGTCAGCCCGGCGCGGCAAAGCCGCGCTAAGGTTCTCGCAGCCGTCCGCCGTGATTAGGACATCATCTTCGCAGCGGCAACCAATACCGCGATACTCCTCCGGCACCGCCAAATCCTCCGGCTTGAAATAAAGCCCCGGCTCGATCGTGAACACCATGCCCGGTTCCAGCCGTCCATCCAAATAGAGGGCCGCCCGGGCCGCCGCACAATCATGGACGTCCAGTCCTAAATGATGTGATGTACCGTGAACCATCCAGCGGCGGTGTTGCTGGCCGTCAGGTGACAGTGCCTCAGCGGCCGTAACGGGCAACAAGCCCCACTCTTCTAGACGTTCGGCGATAACTCGCATGGCGGCATCGTGCACTGAACGGAACAAATTGCCTGGCACCGCGGCGGCGAAAGCGGCATCGGCCGCGTCAACCACAGCTTCCCAAACCCGGCGCTGAACGGCCGAATAACGCCCGCTGATCGGGATGGTACGGGTGACATCGGCGGTGTAGAGCGATTCAACCTCGATGCCGGCGTCCAGCAACAACAGATCACCATGCCGGACCGGCCCGGTGTTCCTGATCCAATGCAGTGTTGTGGCGTGATGACCGGCGGCCGCGATGGTCTCATATCCGATCCCGTTGCCGTCGATCCGGGCGCCAGACTCGAAGTGGGATTCAATAACACGTTCACCGCGGGTCTCGGCCAGGGCCTGCGGCAAGGCGCGGACCACCCGTTCGAAGCCTTTGACGGTGGCGGCCACCGCCCGGCGCATTTGGTCGATCTCATAAGAATCCTTGATCAGGCGGGCCTCGGCTGTGGCCTGGGCCAGTTCATCATCCGGATCAGGCTTTGGTTGGGAGGCGCCATCTGATTGGGGGCCGCTGGTGGCGGCGTCGGCTGGTTGGCCGCTGGTGTCCGGTGCTTCAGGGTCACCGCCAGGTGTTTCGGGCCGACCGCTTGGTGTTTCCACTCCAGCTTCAAGGCGAACCTGGGCCACCATTTCAGTGACCACCGGGTCAGCCTCACTAATCACCCTGATCTGAACTTGACCGGCGTCCTTGGCCAAGGCGTCACGCAACTGGCTGAGATGCTCGGTCCGGATTCCGGTCCGCAGGGCGACATCCGCCAGAGTCGGGCGGCGCCCGACCCAAAACTCGCCATAGCGGGAATCGGAATAGAACTCGGGCGTGTCACGGGTGGCGGCTGGCCTGATATACAACACCGCCTCATGGGTTGGCTGCCCGGACAGTAACGCTGTGGCGGTGTCCGGTGATGGCTCCAATAGCAGCACAGCTTCCGGTTCATGATCCGCCCCGAGACCAGTCAGATGAGCGAACGCACTGTGCGGACGGAAACGATAATCCGTGTCATTCGATCTGGGCCGGAGCTGCCCGGCCGGCAATACTAGCCGGTCACCAGGGAATTCGCGGGCTAGGTGGTCACGCCGCCGGGCCGCCTCATCAGCCACCGGCAGGCGTGTGGCCGGGGCATCAGGCGGATCAACCGAACCCCAGGCACTGGCCATGAACTCACGGAAAGCCGCCGATATAGGGCGGTGGGAACGGTTAGAGCCGCGCTCTGCGATGGGCTGATCAGTCACACTGCAACATTAGCCGGAGGCACTTGCCAGTACTATGAGGCGATGCTGATCGACCTGCACACCCACTCATCTGTTTCTGATGGCACCGAACCGCCCGCTCAAGTCATGGCCCAGGCTAAAGCCGCTGGCCTGGACGTTGTGGCGTTGACTGACCACGACACAACGGATGGCTGGGCCGAGGCCAGCACCGCGGCTAGCCAACTGGGTTTGACTTTGGTGCGTGGCATGGAGCTGTCAACCAGGATGAATGGGATCACTGTGCATTTGTTGTCCTATTCGCATGATCCGTCTTACCAGCCGCTGCTTGACATGCTCGGCCGGATTCATGCCGCCCGCTATGAACGGGTCCGTGCCATGACGGAGCGTCTGGCCAAGGATTACCCGATCACTCTTGAGCAAGTTGTGGCCCGTGTACCGTCTGGTAAAGCGATTGGTCGGCCACACATCGCCGACCAGCTAGTCGCTTTGGGTGTGGTGGAGGACCGGGCGGCGGCTTTCGCGGGTCCGCTGCATCCCCGTGGGCAGTATTACGTTCGCTACTGGTCAGTTGAAACGCCCGATGCCGTCCAGTTAGTTAGGCGGGCAGGCGGGGTACCGGTCTTCGCTCACCCTGGCGCCACCGGGCGCCAACGTGTTGTGGATGATTCCGCCATCGTGCGAATGTGTCAGGCCGGCTTGGCTGGCCTGGAGGTTTACCACCGCGATAATCCGCCTGATCAGCGTGCCCGTTTGATGGAACTGGCAGGACGGTTGAACCTGTTTGTGACTGGTTCTTCGGATTATCATGGCGCCGGTAAGCCGAACCGTTTGGGCGAGAATCTGACCAGTGAGACGGCCTTGCGTCAGATCGTGGAACAAGGCCAACTGCCTTTGGTGGGTGGGTTGGACTGACTGGTCCAGTCCGGCCGGGCTGGCCGGACTGAACTTTCTGGGTTCTGCCCGGGCTTAGACAAACCGGCCTTAGCCTGGGTCGCACGCGATCAGGCGAGGGTCCATAATCGGACGGTGCGAACAGAAGCGTCTGGCGGCCGCCGGGACAGGCGGGCACCTGATGATGAGTCCGGCCGGGCCGGTGTTGGCAGGCCTAGGCGGCGCTTGTTTCCGACTGCCAGGGGCTGGCTTAGCCGACCGGTGCCGCGTCATGTTGACCAGGCGTCTCAGGCCAGGTTGGCCGCGGAAGCCATCCCGCCGCCGAGTGGTTTGGTGTCCTTAGGCCCGGACGGTCTGGCGGGACTTTCAGGGCAGGCCAGCGCCAGCCAAGGAATGGACACTCGGCCGGTTGCTGGTTCACCCGCTGGGAGCGGCTTTGGGCCGGTTACGGTCGGTTTGCCTGGTGATGGGTTGGGGGCTGATCTGGCCGCCTTAGGACCGCGGGCTGGTCGGGGCAGGGCGCGGGCCTGGGTTCGGGCGCAATTCGGGCCGCATGGTGCCATTGTGATGCCAGGTTCGTCGGCACCTGACACGGAATCAGCGCCGTTGTCTCAGCCGGTCTTGGATCAGTTGGCCCAGCCTGACGGTAGCGGTCCGATGCGACGCCGGTTCATCCGGCGCCGGTCCAGCCGGATGGATAGTTTTGGGCCGCACGCTGATGCCGCCGCTGAGGCGGCCAGCAGGCGCCAGGCGGACGCCCCGGACGGGTTACCGCCTCGGCTGGATCAGCCGGTGGCGGATGAGCCGATGCTGGATGAGCTTGGATCACCTGGGGGTGTCTTGGATCAGATGGCCGGGCCGGGGACCGGTGGTTCCCCACGGCGTCAGTGGTGGAGACGGCGGTCTGGCCAGGCGGATAGGTTTGGGCCGCATGCTGATGCTGGTGTTGGTGCTGGCGCGGAGGGTGCCGACCGCCTTTGGCCAGCCGCGCCCGGCGAGTTACCGCCTGACGGCCAACCCGGCCGATAATGGTTCAATGCGCGCCTTCCCGCCAGATGATGATGCCGAGTCCTGGACGGCCATCCGCGGGACCGGTTACTGGCGTAGCCCAGCGCCCAGCGCCCCACCGCCGGGCTCTGCGCCACCTGGTGTAGGTGACCCAAACCCGCCAGCCACGCCTGGGCAACCCGGGGCCCATACACCCGTTCCGCCGCCACCTGGTTATGTTCCACCAGGTAGCGGCAACCCGGCTGGTCAGGCCGCTGGCTATCATTCGAGTCCGCCGCCGTTTGGTTATGTTCCGCCGGATGCGGTGGGCCCGCCTGGACAACCCGGAGGCTATTCACCACAGGCGCCTTACCCGGCGAGCGGATCGTCAGGCTATCCACCACAACCGCCTTACCCAGCGAGCGGCCCACCAGGCTACTGGCGCGCCTCACAACCAGCTCCGGCCGCCGGGCAGGCCTATTTCCAACCCCCGGCCTACAACCCGCCAGAGCAGATGCTTTGGCCAACTGACCAGCCTTTACGCCGCCGCACAGGACTCAAAATCGTTGCCATTGTGGTGGCCTTGGCATTAGTAATGGCTCTGATCCAGGCCACCTGGCATGTCTTTGTGCCAGACCGCTTGAACGTGCCGGTGCCAGATGACGTCGCCCTGGGAAGTAACGGCCTGCCGGAGGGTTACGCCTTTAGCGTCGAAAACGGGCTAGGCACCCAGCTGGTTTGCGCTCCGATCACCTGGGAACTGGTAGGCGAAGTCCCAACCGGTGGAACCAGCACTGTAGTCGAAGCGCTCGGCTTGCTTTCTGAAATCACTGGCCTGATAATCCAACCGGCTGACTCATTCATGGGCCCGTCAATCACCTTCACCATGGAGTTTGTTCCGCAAAGCGAAATCGCGGACATCGCCTCAAGTGGCGGCGGGGGAGAAGCCATTGGTCTCGCCATAACCCGTCACACCACAGCCGGCATCAACGGTTCCACAATTCTGTTTGACCAGGCCTTCTTTGAGCATTCTTTCCGGTCAGATCATGACCAGGCCGTGCTGGTGGTGTTACACGAGTTAGGTCACGCCATCGGGTTGGGCCATTCAGCCGACCCAGAATCTGTTTTGTACCCGTCAGTTACCGGGGAACAGCGCATCACAGACGCTGATGTGGTGGCTTATAACACGGTTGTGCCGAACTGCTAGCGCTACTGCGGGTTCGGAACTGTCGGACATCTGAGCCTCGAACGCAGCCTCGACCCGGCTAGCGCTGTACAGGTTCCGAACCGCGACGAAACAGGCAAGCTTCGATGTCTCGCGACCAGCGGCGAGCCTTTAGCTATGCCCGGGGCCGTTGCACCGGCTTGCCGGCCCGGGTCCGTTTACGCGGGCGCGACGCCCTGGTCTTGGACTCGGCGGCCGACGGAGAAGACGAAAACTGCCCGGCGGCATCGTCCGGGGTGGAATGATCGCGACTCTGGGCGCGGCTGCGGGCCTTGGAACGCCCATCCGTGGCCAGTCTTGACCCACGGCCACCTGGCCGTGAACCGTCCCCAACCGGCCGCCCGCCACGGCGCCGACCACCCGTCTCACCCAGGTCCTCCCACTGTTCGGCTTGCAAACCGGCCGCCGTGCGTTGAGTCTTAGGCAGCACGCCGCCAGCGTCAGTCGGAATATCAAGATCACTAAACAAGTGATCTGAAGTGTGGTAGGTCTCAGGCGGATTAGCTTGGCCGATTTCAAGCGCCTTATCAATTAGCGACCAGCGTGGCACATCATCCCAATCAACGAAGGTGACAGCGGTGCCTTTAGCGCCAGCCCGCCCGGTGCGGCCAGTGCGATGCAAATAGATTTTCTCATCCTCAGGGCATTGGTAATTGATGACGTGGGTGACATCATCGACATCAATGCCGCGGGCCGCCACATCGGTCGCCACCAGAACATCGACTTTGGCTTTACGGAAAGCCCGCAAAGCCTGTTCGCGTGCCCCTTGACCAAGGTCACCGTGGATGGCGGCGGCGGCGAAACCACGGTCCGTCAGATCATCCGCTAGGCGCGCCGCGGTTCGCTTGGTGCGAGCGAAAATGATCACCCGGCCACGCTTGCGGGCCTGCAAAATCCGGGCGATGACCTCAACTTTGTTGAGGGCGTGGACGCGGTAAACCACCTGGTGGATGTTTCCCACCGTGGCGCCTTGATCATCCGGGTCTTGGGCCCGGATGTGGGTTGCCTGCGTCATGTGGCGCCGCGCCATGGCCACCACCGGCCCTGGCATTGTGGCCGAAAACAGCATGGTTTGGCGTCCGGCTGGAGTGGCGGCGAGGAGCCGTTCAACATCAGGTAAGAAGCCTTGGTCGAGCATTTCATCGGCCTCGTCCAGCACTGCTGTGCGGGCGTGAGCCAAGCTCAGGTGGTGTTGATTGAGCAGGTCGATTAGCCGTCCGGGTGTGCCAACTACGATGTCCACGCCAGCTTTGAGGGCAGCGATTTGGGGTTCGTAGGCCCGGCCGCCGTAAACCTGAACCAGGCGAACAGTCCGCTTTGAGGCCGCTGTCGCCAGGTCAGTGGCGACCTGAACAGCTAGTTCGCGGGTTGGGACAATGACGATGGCTTGCGGTTGGCCAGCCGCTGGTAGGTCTTCGTAACCTGGTTCACCAGGGGATATGACGTTATGTAGGAGCGGGATGCCGAAGCCGAGGGTTTTGCCGGTGCCTGTTTTGGCTTGGCCAATGATGTCATGTCCGGCCAGTGCGACTGGCAGAGTTTCGGCTTGAACTGGGAAGGGGTGGGTGATCCCAGCCTCAGCTAGGGCTTGGACAACTCGCGGGTCGACTCCAAAGTCAGCGAAGGCTGGTGGGGTTTGTTCGGTCAAGAGGTATTTCCTTATCTGTGGTTGGTGTCGGCGTGGGTGCCCCAAGTCGCTGGGGTGCGAGTCACGCCGGGCAGCCGATCGCACAGTTTTCTTGGTTGTTTTTCTCTTGCGGCCGGTCAGCCTCGTCAATTAGTAGGCACAGTTTACGCTGTTTGGGCTGGTTGGGCGGTCAGACCTGGCTTCGGGCGTGGCGTCGCGGCCGGTTGGGGGTGGCGTTGTGGCTGGTCAGGCCGTTGGACGATGCCGCCCCCTGGGGGCCGTTGTCGTCTTGGGTGCCGTTGCTGGTTTTGGGTGCTGGTGGCGACTGTCGTGGGACGATGCCGACACTCGGGCGACGGCATCGTCCCGTTTAGACAGCGGACCTAGACGGAGAAACCAACTTTACGTGTCTCGTTGCCGCCAACCTCGACATAAGCTAACGCCGCGGTCGGAATCAAAATGGTGCGGCCATGCTTGTCGGTCAAACGGATCAGCGGCTGACCATCGGCCACAGCGCTGGAAATAGCTTCGGTGACATCTTCGGCTCGGTCGTCGGTGTTTAGCGTGATTTCTTTGGCTGCTTGGCGGACGCCAATCGTGATCTCCATGAATTTGATTGTAGAGGGCCGGTCTCCGAGCCTGCTGGCGGACCCCGCATGGCGCGAGGAGACGCAGGTCAGAGGCGCCAAAGTGGCATGTGATTGGATTGCGGGCATGACATCACTAACGGTTCTGCCGACGCTCGGCTTGGCTCCCCCAGCGCGGTTGCGGGTGCGGCCCGATCAGTCGCAGGAGGAAGCCTTGGCGTTGGTCGCGGCCGGGGATGACGTGACCGTGCTCGGGGCTCCCGGTAGCGGTAAGACGCTGGTCGCTGAACTGGCGGCGGTACAGGCGATGCGCGGTCGGCGTAGCGCTGTGGTGCTTAGTGGGAGTCGGCATTCGGCCCGGGCCTTGTCTTCTCGCATCATGCGGCGTCACGGAGGGATCAGCCAAACCCGCCCAGCGGTGACGCCTGGGGCGTTGGCCATGACTATTCTCAAAGCTCGCGCTGGGGCCTTGGCGGCCCAACCTTGGGATGGTGCCGTGGCGGCGGCGCGCGGCCTAGAACCGCAGATGGTGAGCGGTTCAGAGCAGTTGGCGGTGCTGACTGAGTTGCTTCAACAGGACTTAGCGGAAGGCCTTGACGGGGTCGAATGGCCGCCTAGTATTCCGGCCCGGACCAGGCGGCTGGTCGCTTTCCGGTCAGAACTGCGTGACCTGTTGATGCGAGCGGCCGAACGCGGACTGGGCGCTGAAGGCCTCTACCGCTGGGGCGTCGACCAGGACCGACCAGATTGGGTCGCCGCGGCCCATTTTTACGGCGTTTACCTGGATAATCTGGCGTTGCGTAACACGGCTGATTCGGGTCTCAAACTCGACGCGGCAGCGATGGTAGCTGAGGCGTACCACTGCTTGCGTGACTGGTCTGAGCCGATCACACTCGCCGGAGTAGACGTCCGCTTGGACAGTACGGCCCGTCCGCATTGGGACTTGGTGATCGTCGATGACTATCAGAACGCTTCCTTGGCTGTCCACCGGCTGGTAGCCCAGTTGGGTGCGGATGGGTCACAGCTTCTGGTGCTCGGCAGTCCCGAATCGGCTTCACAGGTATACCGCGGCGGTCTGCCCGGCCAGTTAGCCCAGACGCTGCTTGATCCGGCCGGGGTTGAGGCGAACACTGGCGCCGTTGGCTGGGGTGCCAGACCAGTGGTGTTGCGCACATCCTGGCGTCAGCCGGCCGAACTGGCCCGCTGCGCGCATGCCATCCGCCGCGCCATCCGATCGGCCGGTTTGCCCCGGGCCGCCCGTCAGCCGTTAGAACAGCCAGACTGGCCAGACCAGGCGGGCGAGACCGCGGTGTCTGACCATGCGGAAAGGCCGGGCCAGGGCGTGGTGAGGGTGGCCGAGGTGGCATCGGAGGCGGCCTGGGTGGCAGCGGTGGCACGGCGTCTGCGCTGGGCCCACATTGTTGAACAGGTGCCTTGGTCGCAAATGGCTGTTCTGGCCAGAACAACTGGGCAGGTCGCTCAACTCGGCTCCGATTTGGTGGCGGCTGGCCTACCAGTTTACATACCGGGTAGCGAAGTGCTGTCAGTTGATCAGCGGGCGGTGGCTCCCCTAATCGAGATCATGCGCTGCGCGATCGACCCGGTCCGCTTAAACCCTGAAACGGCTGGTGGGTTGCTGGTATCGGTGGCTGGCGGGCTGGACGCGGCCGAGCTGCGCGCCTTGCTGCGGAGCCTCGGACCAGTCTCACCTGACGGATCACCCAGTGAACTGGGGCAAGCCTTGGAACCGGGACAGGCCTCGGAACCGGGGCAAGTCTTGGCTGGCATGCTGAAAACCGGCCAGACCGGACCACTGGAGGCTGTGCCAGAACGGTTGCGCCAGCCGGTGATCCGGCTGGCGCAAGCCCTTAGCCAGGCCCGCGAACAGATGAGATCCGGTTCGTGGTCAGGCGGTGCCGCTGGAACGCTGTGGGCTGTTTGGGAAGCTCTTGGACTGGCCGAGGGGTGGCAGGATCAGGCATTGCGTGGCGGGGCGGCCGGTTGGCGGGCTGATGCCAGTCTTGACGCGGTACTCGCCCTATTCGCTGCCGCTAATCGTTACGACTCCCGCAATCCCGGCTCAGACACGGACGGCTTCCTTGACTACTTGGCGGCCCAGGAGGTGCCGGCCGACACAGTGGCCGCCCATGCGCCAATTGGCGAACGCGTCACGGTTAGTACAGCGACAGCATCCGTCGGCCGCGAATGGGATGTTGTCGCGGTGGCTGGACTTCAGGAAGATATCTGGCCTGACCTGCGTTTACGTGACACTTTGCTGGGTGCGGCCAGGCTAGCTGATCTAGCCGATGGCAAAGACGCGCCAGATGATCTAGATGAGCGCCGCCGGGCCGTTCTGGAAGACGAGGCCCGCCTGTTGCTGCTGGCGGTCACTCGGGCCCGGCGAGAGGTCATCTGCTGGGCGGTCAAGAATGATGAAGCCACCCCGTCGCGCTTCTTAGACCTATTGTCTGGCCAGGTTGGTCCAGTACCGGCGCCAAGCCAAACACCCATCACCGAACAGCTACCAGATGAGCTAATGCCGTTCGACTTGAACGGGGTGGTGGCTGAAGCCAGGCGCCGGCTGATTGATGGGGCCGCGCTAGGCGAACCGGACCAGGAGTCGGCCCAGATCCTGGCAGCCCTAGCTGACCTCGGCATACCAGGAGCTGATCCGGCTAGCTGGCCTGGATTACTGGACAATTCATCAACCGGCCCAATCTATGACGCGGGCAGTCGACCGCGGCTCAGCCCGTCAGGCCTTGACGTGCTGAACAAATGCCCTTTGCGTTGGGCGCTGACGCAGAACGGCGGAAGTACCGAAGCCGGGCCGGAGGCCAAACTAGGAACCCTGATACACCACCTGGCTCAACGCTTCGGAACACCAGAAGCGCTGCACCAGGCACCAGACGTCCTGGCCTTGACGGTGCGGCTCGAATCCGCTCTGGACCAATCCTGGGATGGGCTTGGCCTGGGGGAAACTTATTCAGCCCGCCTCCTGCGGCGGCGCGCCTCACGCATGGTCCGCGGCTTGGCGCTCTATCTGGATCAACAGCGTGACCTGGCCTTCAGTGCCGCTGAAGTACCAATTTCAGATGATCCGGGTAGCGCTGCCCCTGATTCGCCCGCTCCTCCCGATCTGCCCGTGCGGCTGGCCGGGCGGATCGACCGGCTGGAAGTTGACCAGGACGGTGGCATTGCCGTGGTTGACTTCAAGACCACAGCCAATCCTGGTTCGCCTGCCGAGGCGGCCACCAACCCTCAGCTAGGGGTCTACCAGTTAGCTCTCCAGGCCGGTCTGGTTGAGGGTTTCGACGCTGCCACACCGGCCGCGGCCAAGCTGGTCTACCTGGATGCCACAGCGACCGCTTGGCGTGGCGGACCAGCCACCGTCAGACAAGACCGCCAACCACCAATCGCCACGGACACTCCCTGGATGGTTGATCTGCTGGCCCGGTGCGTCGCTGGAGCGCCCGGACCAACCTTCGAACCTGTTCTGGGCGACCATTGCCAGTGGTGCCAAGTGGCATCTTCCTGCCCGGCACAACCATCCGGGAAGCAGGTGACCGCATGACCGGACATTACACGGCACTCGACTTGCAAGACAGGGTCAACCAAGACCCAGAGCTGCCAGCCCCTATTCATTTGACAGATGAGCAGATCGCCGTGGTGCAGTGCCCGCTTGGTTCGACTCTGGTGGTGGCCGGGGCTGGCTCCGGCAAGACCCTGGTGATGGCGCTGCGCCTGGTTTACCTAGTGGCCAATCGACTAGTCAAACCGGAGCAAGTGCTTGGCCTGACATTCACACGCAAAGCGGCCGCGCAAATGAACCGCCGGATCCGCGGAATCATGGGCTGGGTGCGAGGTGGCATTGACGGTGACGGACTTGACGGTTGGCCGGTTGTGTCAACCTACAACTCGTATGCCGCCAGCTTGGTCCGTTCCTATGGCCTGGCGGCGGGCCTTGACCCGATGGCGCGAGTCCTGACGGCCGCTCAGCAGTGGGAACTGGCCAACCAGGTGGTCGAAGCTTGGGACGGTGACCCAGAACTCGCCCGGTCAGCCGCCACATTGACTGGAGTGTTGACCAAACTGGCTGACAAGTTGGCTGATAACGGCCTGACCGGGTCTGATGTTGCCGGGCGGATCGAGGCCATGGTGGTGGACCTGATGGACAAGCCGCCTGGGCCGTCCCCAGAAACTGGCCGTCTGATTAGGTCCCTACCTAGCACCATCAAGTCATCAGCTTTGGGCCACCTCAGTGATCTGGCCGCGATGGCCCGCCTAGCGGGCCAATACCAAGAACGTAAGGCCGCTCTTGGCGTAATGGATTTCGCGGACCAAGTTGCCTGGGCAAGGCAGATCGTGGCTGAATCTGAGACGGTGGCAACGAATGAGCGGACCGCTTGGCAAGCTGTTCTACTTGATGAGTTTCAGGACACCTCACCGCTGCAAATCAAGCTGTTGTCCGCACTGTTCGCGGCTACTCCTGTCATGGCTGTGGGTGATCCGAATCAGGCGATCTACGGCTTTAGGGGCGCCTCAGCCCAATCCATGGCGGAGTTCATCGACGCTTTCCCCGGGCCTCCCGGAGCTAGCCAAGCACCTCGTGTCCTGACACTGAGCCAGGCCAGACGCAACGCCGAAGCCATACTCTCGGCCGCCAACCGGGTGGCCGAACCGCTGCGCGGAGACCTAAGCCGGGTACTAACGGAGAAACTCAGCCGCCGTCTGGCAGGCGACAAGATTGATCTGCCTGTGCTGCGTCCGGCCGAAGGAGCACCGGATGGGAGCCTAGAGGTGGCCTTTTTTGAAACCGCCGCTGATGAGGCTGAACATGTCGCCGCCTACCTAGAACGCGAATGGCGTAGCGGGGCGGAGTCCGGTGCGGGACGCACCGCGGCGGTGCTGCTGCGGAACCGGTCTCAGGCCGGACCTATCAGGTCCGCATTGGAGGCCGCCGGATTGCCTTACCGTCTAGCTCTCGGTAGCGGTCTGCTAGACGAACCGGAAGTCCGTGACGTTATCTCGGCCTTGACCGCCGCGTCCGATCTTGACCGGGGCGATGCCTTTGTCCGATTGGCGGCCTCACCTCGTTTCGCTCTCGGAATCAAAGACCTCAACGCGCTTCAGGCGGTTACCCGCCGCAATCCTGGCTGGTCGGTCTTGGATGTAGTTGAAGAACTGATTCAAACGGGTGCCTGGTCTGGGCCTTCAACGGCCGCTGACCTGGCCGCTGACACAACCTGCGGCCTGGCTGATGACCTGGCCGCTGAGGCGACCAGCCACCCGACCGGTGGCCCAGCAGGGGGCAAGGGACAAGATGATCTCAAGGGAATTGAGCGTCTGAGCCGTCTGGGGCGTCGTCGCCTGGTTGCGATGGGACAGATCCTGCGGACCATCAGGCGCGCGGCGGCGCAGCTAAGTCTGCCGGACCTAGTGCTGGAAGCCGAGAGACGCCTCGGCCTGGATGTGGATCTGTTAGCCAGATACGGCCCGCAAGGCCGGGCCCAGATCGGGCGTTTAGTCAGTGAGGCATATGCCTATTCCCAGGCTGAGACCAGCCCTGACCTCGAAGGTTTCCTGAACTGGCTAGAGATTGAGGGTAAGTCCAATGGGCTGCCAGCTAGCCCGGTCAGAGCGACCGAAGTGGCGGTCGACATCATGACCATCCACGGAGCCAAAGGCCTTGAGTGGGATGTGGTGGTTGTTCCAGGACTGTCTGACGGACAACTGCCAGGTGTCGCTTTGAACAAGGACGGTGAACGGCTCAGTTCCGGCTGGCTGACCGGTGGCCGTGGCGGCACACAGGGTGACCTGCCGTGGGACATGTGTCTTGACAGTGAGGCCCGCCCCCAGTTCCTGCCTAGTCAAGCTCAACACCTCGGCGAGCTAAAGGTGGTGTTCGAGGAATTCCGCCGTGCCGCCGCCGATTTCTTGACCAGTGAGGACAGGCGTCTCGCCTACGTCGCGTTGACCAGGCCTAAGACACATCTGCTGGTCACAGGCTCAATGCTGTCACCAGGCGGAAGCAAGCCGCACCCCCCATCGGTCTTCCTAGAAGAGTTGGTGAGCGGTGCCGACGGCTTGCCGGGCCTGGCCGAACCAGCCATTTGGGTGACGCAAGCCGCGTCGTCGGCCGACACCGCACCACAGCCGCCCCCGGCTGACACCGCACTACAGCCGCCCCCGGCCGGTTCCAATCAGGTGGATCAGGACCCGCCGGATGGCTGGCTCGAAGACTATGTGCCTCTGGCCAGCCGGGCCGTCTGGCCACCGGTGCACCCACTGGGTGACCGTGAAGACGCTGTCAGGAGCGCCGCCGAACAGATCGAAAGCCAACGGTGTGGTCCGGCCACGCCCTCAAAGGTAGTGGACCGGCTCTTGGCGGTTGGCACAGACCTGGCACAAGACGCTGTTCTGCTGATCAAACAGGCCCAGAAGGAAAAGGAACAACCAGGTATAAGCCTGCCGGATCTGGTGTCCGCTACCAGCCTGATCCGTCTGGCTGACGACCGTACATCCCAGGTCAGGCGTTTGCGCCGCCCACTACCAGCCAAACCCAGTCCTGGCGCGACTGTGGGTGAAGAGTTTCACGCCCGTGTGGCACTGGAACTGGCGCACCGGGCCCGGCATGGCGGTCAGCAGAGCCTATTCGAGGACGTCACGCTGGTCGCGTACACGGCTGATCGTCAGGTGGCCTCAGCGGTTGAACGGCTGATGACGTCTTTCAGGGAGTCGCGTTGGTTCACCGGAGCCTATGAGATCGAAGCGGTTGAAGCGGGAGTCGAGGCCCAATACATGGGCCACGTCATTTCGGCCCGGATTGACGCGGTTTTCCGTGACCGTGACGGGCATTTGGTCGTGGTTGATTGGAAAACGGGCCGTTCGAATGGTGGCCTGGTTCACCCAGCCTACGAAGGGCAGGTGCTGTTCTATCAGGCGGTCTTAGCCCTAGCCCGGGGCGTCCAGCCGTCCAGTATCAAAGCGTATGTGCATTACGTTTCAGAAAACTTGAGTCTGGAGGTGAAATATCGAGGAGACTATCTAGCGGATTTGATGGACCGGATTCAGGCGGGCTGAGTATAGCTGTCCTCATCTAGGTCAGGTGCGTCTTTTGGCGGAGCCCCCGGAATGTCTGAAGGTGCTTCAGATTCGTCACGCAGGAAATCTGGCAAGTAGGCCTGGGTCGCGTCCACCTCCGGGACGGGAGCTTCCTCAGGAGGCCCTTCGGCCGAGCCGCCCGCTGCGGGGTCGCCGCTAGGTGGGCCATCCGTCGCGGCGCCACCGAACGGTCTAGGTGGCACTGGTTCGAAACCGGTACCCGGCGCGTCCACACTGGGCGAGCCGCCACTCGGTGGGCTAGGCGGTCTAGGCGGTACTGGTTCAGAACCAGTACCCGGCGAGTCGGCACTGGGTGGGCCGCCGCCAGGCGGGTTGGCGTCCTCCAGGTCAGGCAGACCGTCACCTAAGTCAGGCGCATCCCAGCTCGGAATCGAAGCCGGTCTGCCCCAAACCCCGACACCTCCAGCGGCGACTGACCGGCGCACTGGGCCATCGGAAACATCGCCGCTGGCCTGGCCGGTCCAAGGGTCGGCTAGAGGCGAAACCTCCGGTGAAGCCCAAGGCGGGCTGGTGTCATCTGGTGCACCTAGGGCAGCGGATGTCTCACCAGCTAACCCAGGGTCACCAGTCCTGGAGCCTCGCGCTGTGGCTCTCGGAGTCCACCCGGCGTGGCGCCCATGCCAGGCTTCTGGCTGGGTCGCGGTTCGGCCGCCCTGGAGCCTCTCGCGGCTAGCGACCTCGGCGTCAGCCTCGCGGCCGGATTCTTCTTCTTCGGCTTGTACCGCCGTGTCCAGATCGGCCAGCACGCCGCGGGCGTCATCAATGATGGTCTGATCACCCAGGGCCAGACCTTGGCGCAACCAGCGGACAATCGCCATTTCGCCAAGAAAAGCGGCCCGGTCTTCTAGATGAGGATCATCCAGGTCTAAGCGTCGGGCGCGATATGCCCCAACTATCCAGCCTCCGGCCTCATGGGTCAGAGCGGGGAAGAGCCGCCCCAAGTCCTCGGCCGGATCAGACACTTGAACCGAATTGAAGTTGGTCATCGCGGAGATTCTGTCCGAATTGTGGAGCAGATGCTCGGCCGCCATATCGCCGTGAATCGGAACCGGCGTGAAAACCCACCAAGGGTCACACTCCAACTTGCGCCGCCAGCGGTCCTCCAACCGGTGCGAGACGTGACCCGAACGGACGGCATCGTTCAACTCTGTGGCTAGCTGGGCGCGGTAAACCGACGGGGTGTAGGCCGGGAGTCCTGCCTCAGTCACAATCGCGGGCGGTAGCTGGTGAAAAGCGGCGATCGCTTGGCCGAGAGACTGAGCCAAGCCAGGCCCAGCCGGCATCAGTTCAAGCACCAGCGGTACACCCGGCAGGCGGGAGTAAACGATCGCAGTGCCGCCCTGTCGCGATTGGGCTGTTCCGCGCGGCCGTGGCACCTCGAATGGTAGTGCGCCACCAGATGAAGCCCCTGCTAAGGACTTGAGTAGTTTCAGCTCGGCGACTTGACCGGTTTCAGCCGAATCATGCAGCGGGATGCGCACAGTCCAGAACCGGCCTGAGGCATCCTCAAGTTCAGCGAAAGCGAAATCGGATCCCAGATTGTCCAGCCGGGTGGTCACAATGTCCAGTTCGGGGACAGCCGCTGACGCCAGGGCTGCCATTACCAAGGGATCAGATCGGTCGATGGCCACACCTACACGTTACGGTTATCGGCCAGTGGTGCCTGCAAAGATAGACAGCGTGTCAGAACATCGACTTAGCCTCCGGCGTAGTTTTGCTTCAGATTCGCCGAGCGGGCTTGTGCCGCTAAAGCCAAGCCAAACCGGAATTGGCCGGTCCGTTAATGGCTCAGCCCGCTAGCCGCCAGGGGGCTGACTCCCTCCTAGATGGGCTTGATCCGGAGCAGCGGGCGGTGGCGACCGCGCTGCTCGGGCCGGTTTGTGTCCTGGCTGGAGCGGGCACCGGTAAGACCAGGGCGATCACCCATCGGATCGCTTACGGTGTCCGGACCGGCACCTATGACCCGTCGTCGGTGCTGGCTGTGACGTTCACGTCGCGGGCGGCCGGCGAATTGCGTCAGCGTTTGCGTGATTTGGGCGCTGTTGGTGTCCAAGCCCGCACTTTTCATGCGGCGGCTTTGCGCCAGTTGCGTTACTTCCTGCCCAGAGAGTTCAAACGGCCGGTGCCGCACATCGTGGAACACAAAGCGCGCTTGGTGGCACAGGCCGCTGCCCGGCTCGGGATTGAGGTTGACCGGGCGGCGGTGCGTGATATGGCTGCCGAGATCGAATGGTCAAAGGTTCATCTTTGGGCACCAGATGACTATCTTGAACAGGCCGCTAACGCTGGGCGCGGACTAGTGGCTGGCCTTGGGCCGATCGCGATTTCCCGGCTGATCAGGTCTTATGAGCAGCTCTTAGCTGAAATGGAGGCGATGGATTTCGAGGATGTGCTGCTGGTGATGGCCGGGATGATGCAGGAAAGCCCGGCTGTGGCGCGGGCGGTCCGGGCGCAATACCGCTACTTTGTGGTCGACGAATATCAGGACGTTTCTCCACTCCAGCAGCGTCTGCTTGACCTTTGGTTGGGAGAAAGCCGCCAATTGTGTGTTGTTGGGGACCCGGCTCAGACGATCTACTCGTTCGCTGGCGCCACATCGGCTTATCTGACTGGTTTTGAACGCCGCTACCACGATGCCACCGTCGTTGAACTGGTTCGCGACTACCGTTCCACGCCGCAGGTCGTGTCATTGGCTAACTCGCTATTGCGCCGCGGCCGTGGGCCCGGTGTTGAGTTGGTGGCGCAGCTCGCCTCGGGTCCGGCGGTCGTGTTTAGGACTTTTCCGGACGATGCCGCCGAGGCGGCCGGTATAGCACAACGGATCCGGGAACTCGTCCAAGAAGGTCTGGACCCGGTCCAGATCGCTGTCCTCTACCGGACTAACAGCCAGTCCGAACCGTTGGAGAACGCTTTGGCGAACGCCGCTTTGCCTTATCAGGTGCGAGGCGGTGAACAGTTCTTTGCCCGGCAGGAAGTCCGCCAGGCCATGGCGATGCTACGAGTACAAGCCAAGGTGAAGTCTGATGAGCCCGTGTTGTACCAGGTCAGGTTGATTCTTGGTGGTCTTGGCTGGTCTGATCAGGCGCCGGGTGAACGTGGCGCGGTGCGTGAACGCTGGGAGTCGCTTGACGCTTTGGCCGCTTTGGCTGAGGAGTTGGTCTTAGCTGGCGCGGCCAGCTTGGCGGACATAGTCGGCCAGATTGAAGAACGAGCTGAGGCCGGTCATACGCCATCAACTAACGGCGTCACATTGGCTTCGCTGCATTCAGCTAAAGGACTGGAATGGGAGGCTGTTTTCTTGGCTGGGATGGCGGATGGGTTAATGCCAATCTCATTGGCGACCGGCCCTGAAGAACTAGCTGAAGAACGCCGTCTGCTTTACGTTGGCATCACGCGGGCCAGGCGCTATCTGGAACTGTCCTACGCCAAGGCGCGTTTCGCGGCGGGTAACGCCAACCGGCGTTATTCACCTTTCTTGAACGGTATCTGGCCAAGCGCTGACCAAGTTTCAAGAAAGGCCCGCGGCCTGGCCGTACCGGACCAGGCCGATTTGACGAAGGATCAACGGGAACTGTTCGAAAAGCTGAGCCAGTGGCGTCTCGAGGTGGCCGAATCGGCCAGTATCGCGGATTTTGGAGTTATGACTGATTTGACCCTCCGGGCGTTAGCTGTTCGCAAACCAGCTAATGCCAGGGAATTGGCTGGCGTGCCGGGGCTCGGCCCGGTCAAGATTGAACGTTACGGTGATGCTCTGTTGAGCGTCCTGGCTGGTCACGGGCCAGTCTCCCAATGACCCCTAAGGAACCCCAGGAGGGTGTTGAACAACACCCTCCGCGGCCCAAGTTGACGCGGTGTGAGCGAAGCTTTCACCAGCGGAAACGCGGCAATGAAGCGCAGGGGGACCGCCTAGGAGACTGTCGGATGACAGTCTCCTAGGCGGGTGTTGAACAACACCCTCCGCGGCCCAAGTTGACGCGGTGTGAGCGAAGCTCTCACCAGCGGAAACGCGGCAGACAAGCGTGGTTCTGGGCCCAGGTCGGTGGTTTTCGCCACGGACCTAAGGAATCCGTCAGGCCGTTGTCGCGTCGGCGGCGTCAACTACTTGACGCGGGGATCGGGGTGCTCACGTCAAGCGGAAAACGCCTTGGGTGCGGAACTGGAGGGACGGCATCGGGCATCAAGGTGCGGGCGGCAGAGGCAAAACTGGTGGTGGTGCTGGGTCTGAACGGTTCAGCGTTTTGGGGTGATGGGCTTTGCATTGCGGGTGTGGATCGACGTCATGCCATTCGATGGCATAGCTCGGCAAACTCATGGTGATTGAGCGGCCAGCGGTGAACGGACGTCGGCCGGCCAGGCCGGAAAGGATCTCGCTCACGCCAAGACCACCAATCACTGAGGCCATGGTGGAATCCTCGCCGCGGGCCGCCACCGACGAACGTACGAATTGCTGGGTGGCGACGCCAGGCCAGTAAGGGTCAGCTTCAACCGCCCAGAGGCGGAGGCAACGCAAGCATGGGCCGGCCGAACTCGGCACCCAAGGTCCGCAAGAAATCGACAGTTCACCGATCGTGACTGACAAATGAGCCACCCCGTGTGATGACAGGAAGGCGGAGCGGTTCGGATCGGAGACTTCATAATCGACCAGGACAGCGGCCTGTGGCTGTTGCCAGCGGCCGGCCGTGCGGATGCGGCACTGCAGACCTTGGTCCTGGATTATCCGGGCGAGAGCCTCGGACCGGGTCAGACCAATATGGTGGCGGGAATAGACCTGGCCTCTGTCGCGTGGTGCCACCGGGCTTGGGTCGTTGAGTTGCAGCAGACCGACTCCAGCGTTGGCTAATCCCATGGCGATGTGTGCGCCGGTCCGTCCAAGCCCGTAGATGGAAACGCATTGGCGGCCGCGGTTAACCATTTGGCGCCAGCTATTCGATTCCATCAGGGCCCGCGAGTCGGCTTCGGCCGCCAGCATGTCGCGGGCGTCCGGATTGACCTCAAGTTCGGGTGAGCGGTTGCGCGAACCGGGTTGCAGCAGGCTGGCTTCAGCTAGTGGACGCAGCAGTTCATCGACTCGTTCCCGCTGTCCGCCCAGGTTTTGCATTTTGCGGCGCAAACTAGCGACTGTCTGGTCTTTCTCCAGCAGTTGCAAGATTTCGAACTCGCGTGGATGTTCTAAGGCGATGGTGACTGTCAGCCGGGGATCGGACCCGATTTGGGCCTCGTCCCGGCTGCGCCAATAGACCCGCAGGCCATTCTTTAGCTTCATTTGTGGCTCCTTTGCTCAAACTGTTAGCTGGTGCGTTTAGGTAGACGTTTTGTCTAAAGGCCAACACTTTGCCGGATGACTCTAACGGCGGACAGAGGCGGCTCAGGGGCTGTGGATAACGTTCTTGGACGGGTTGAAGGCCAGGCCGGAGTGAATCTGGCTATCTGGTCGGGTTCCGGTGTTGCCCGCCGCTGGCGGCTTGCCCGGCGCACGACGTGCGGCAACGATCCGTTAGGCCATAAGTCCTAGGTATGGATGGGGCTCCAGCGTGTGTCCTGGTCAGATCTGGCCGGGTCGGATAAACACTTGTTTATACCTTTGCCTGGCCGGGGCTGGCGGGTCAGGGGTCGTAGCCGAGCGTCGGACGGTAAGGGTCAGTGTGGAGGAGCGATCCTTTACCCCGAGTGAGGCCGCTCGGCTACTGGGAGTGTCGCGGGCAACGGTGCAGCGCAGGATCGAGGATGGCACCATCACGGCGATCACTCGGGGATCTCGCCACCACATCACCGAATCCGAGATCCGCCGTTGCCGCAAGGCGGCAAGACTCGACCTGACGGAATTCCTGGCGGATGATTTCTGATCCGCCGCTGACGGTGTTCCTGGACGCCAATGTGCTGGCCGCCCCTCACCCCGGTCCGCCACTTTGGGCACGGTGACCTAGCGGCACTGTCCCTCTCAGCCGTCGACCCGGACTGGCTCCTGGCCGCGACACTGACCAGCAGCCTCTACGCTGCCACCCTGGAAGACATCTGCTCGGCTAGGACACGCGATCCGCGCACGCCAAAGACTTCGCACGCCGCCCTGGCTCAGGAACACCCAACCTTGTTCGAGATGATGGGGCACGTCTTCCCCGGGATCGAACCCAGAACGTCCCGAAACCGCCGTCCGCCCGGCTTGTTCCGCGGGGTTCGGTGCGTGGTTTGCGAGAAAGGATCAACGGAGCGACGGAGGGCGCCAACGGTGTGTGTTCCGGGTGCCGGAAAACGCGGCCGTCAATCGGCGCCCAAATCAGACAGAGCTAACGTAGTCGTATGGGAGTGAAAGCCCCATTTAGCGGTCTTTTTGGGGATCACCTGGCCGCGTGGTTGGACTTGCGCCGCGAGTTGGGGCAAGGTTTGCCCGTGAACGATTCACCCCTGACCATGATCGCGGCTCATGCTCACCCTGACGACGAGTCCTCCAAAGGCGGCGCCACGATGGCGAAATACGCTGCCGAAGGCATCCGTGTTGTTGTCGCGACCTTCACTGGCGGCGAGCGCGGCGATGTCCTCAACCCGAAATTCCCTGACGACCGGGAGTTACTGGCTGATCTACCCGCGGTGCGCCGACGCGAAATGGCCCAGGCCGCCGCCATCCTAGGTGTTGAGCAGCGCTTCTTAGGCTTTGTCGATTCAGGTTTGCCAGAAGGAGATCCGTTGCCGCCGCTGCCTGAAGGATCGTTCGCTTCACTGGCGCCTGAGGTCGCGGCCGAGCCGCTAGTCGAACTGATCCGCCAGGTGCGTCCACAGGTCGTGACAACCTACGATCCGTCTGGCGGCTATCCCCATCCCGACCATGTCCAGACTCATCGTGCGACCGTGCGGGCCCTTGAACTGGCGGCGGATCCGGCGTTCAGGCCGGACCTGGGAGAACCGTTCACAGTCCATAAAATCTACTATGACCAGGCATTTTCCTTAGATCGGATCAAGGCGATACATCAGGCGATGACTGAACGCGGAATTGAGTCGCCCTACGACGAGTGGCTCCGCGAGCGCCCCAAGCGGCAACTCAACAAACAGCGCATCACCACTCAGGTCCGGGTCCCGGAGTTCTTCAGCGTCAGGGATGCCGCGTTGCGCGCCCACGCCTCGCAGGTTGATCCTGATGGCTGGTTCTTTGTCGCTCCGCGAGATATCGAAGCTGAGGTCTGGCCGCATGAGGACTTTGAACTGGTCTCAAGCACCGTTCCGGTCACCATTCCTGAAGACGATTTGTTCGCTGGCCTGCGCTGACATCCGCCGTTTGGTTTTTTGGACGATGCCGTCCCTCAGGTTTCGTCCGTCCGCCTGGCCGCGTCCCAGCCGCCTGGTTATGTCCTGGCCACCTATGTTGTGACAGCGATTGTGACCGCGATGAAATGGCAGGTGAACCCGATAACTGTGCAGCTATGGAAGATCTCATGGAATCCGAAATGACGTGGCCACGGGTTGGGCCATTTGAGGCCGTAGACCACGGCACCGGCGGTGTAGGCGATCCCGCCAGCTAGTAGCAGCCAGATCAGGGACGGTCCGGCGGCGGCCAAGAGTTGCGGTATAAAGCCGAGCGCCACCCAACCTAATGCGATGTAGATCGGGACGTAACTCCAGCGTGGTGCGTCGAGCCATAAGACACGCATCAAAATTGCGGCCAACGCTCCGCCCCAAACTAATCCCAGCATCAGGCCACGGGTCAGGCCAGAAAACAGCCCGACTGCCAGTGGTGTGTAAGTTCCCGCGATGATCAGGGCGATGTTCGAGTGGTCTAGCCGCCGCAGCAGGCCGGCCCACGGTTCGCGCCAATGACCAAGGTGATAGGTGGCTGATGTCCCGAACAGCATCAAGGCAGTGGCGACAAAAACGCCGCAGGCGATTTTGGGTCCGGTGCCGTGAGCCGCTATGACCAGGACTATCCCAGCGATCGCTGTCAACGGGAACATGGTGGCGTGGATCCAGCCGCGGGCGGCTGGTTTGATTTCTCGGCTGAGGCCCTGTGTCCGGTGGGAACCGGATGGTTCAGCCGGGGGAAGAGTTACTGCTGATGTGGTTTCGGTCACCTAACCTACGTTAGCGTAGGTTAGGTCTTGGGCCGGGCTTGAGTTGTGGCGGATCGGTGGAGATAAGTGGTGGGTGACTAGTAGATTCGGTGGCCGTCGGCTGGGTAATCGGGACGTTTTGGGCCGATACGCTGCGATAATACCCTCCTGTCTGGCAGTAGGCGGGTGAGGTAGGGGCGGCGGCGTTTTGTCAGACCCGGCGATGCGCCAGGTGCCAGCGGTAGAGTTACGCAAATGGCAATTCCCGCTACCGTCTACCGCGTTTATGAGCGACGGTTGCTGCGCGGCTTGGCTGGTGGCACCATCCCGCGCCATGTCGGAGTCATCCTTGACGGCAACCGTCGCTGGGCGCGTGAGGCTGGCCAATCGGCCGCCACTGGCCACAAGGCCGGAGCCGACAAGATCGCCGATTTGTTGGGGTGGTCGGAGGAAGTCGGCGTTGAACTGGTGACTTTGTGGATGCTCTCGACCGACAATCTGTCCCGCCCGCCCGCTGAACTGACCTCCCTGATGGAGATCATTGAAGGAACCGTGGTTGATTTGGCTAGGGCTAAGCGTTGGCGGGTCCGGGTGGTTGGGGCGCTTGATCTGTTGCCCTATGAGACGGCTGAGCGTTTGCATGCCGCCGAAGCACAAACCGCGCAGGTTGACGGCCTTGGCGTGAATGTGGCGATCGGTTATGGCGGGCGACGTGAGATCGCCGATGCCGTCCGGTCGCTTCTTGAGGAGCGCGCCAGGGCGGGGGTTTCGATAGAACAGTTGGCACGGACCCTGGATGTTGAGCACATCGCTCAGCATCTTTACACCCGCGGACAGCCTGACCCTGATCTGGTTATCCGGACCTCAGGTGAGCAGCGCCTATCTGGTTTCTTGCTTTGGCAATCGGTCCACACTGAGTACTACTTTTGTGAAGCGTTCTGGCCAGCCTTCCGCAAAGTTGATTACTTGCGTGCCTTGCGGTCCTATTCCGACCGTGAACGGCGCCTGGGGCGCTGACCGTCAAGTCAGGTAGTTGAAACCGGCAATTGAAGCCGACGGTCGAAACTGACCGTGAAATCAGGCGGTCGAAACCGGCGGTCACAGAACGTCTAAGGCCCGGTCATGCGCCTAACATCAAGCGCCCGGTCCAGGTCAGCTTCACTGATGCGACCCTCAGCCACTAAACCAAGATCAATCACGGCTTGACGTACAGTGGTGTTGTGCGCCACTGAATACTTAGCCACTTTGGCGGCTGTTTCATAGCCGATCAGGCGGTTCAAAGGTGTCACGATCGAAGGCGAGGATTCAGCCAGCAGAAGGCAACGTTCCGCATCAGCCGTGATGCCGTCAACTACCCGGCTGGCCAATAGACGAGCGCAGTTGGCTAGCAACCGGATTGATTCCAGCACAGACGCGGCGATCAACGGGATTTGGACATTCAGTTCAAAGAAACCTGAGGCGCCACCCCAAGTGATGGCCGTGTCGTTACCGATCACACGTGAACAGACCTGAAGCGTTGCCTCTGGAATCACCGGATTGACTTTGCCCGGCATGATCGATGATCCAGGTTGCAGGTCCGGCAAATGAATCTCACCCAGGCCAGCCCGCGGCCCGGAACTCATCCAACGTAAGTCGTTGCAGATCTTGACGAATGACACGGCGATTGTTTTCAACTCGCCGGACAGTTCAACTAGTCCGTCACGAGCCGATTGAGCTTCAAAGTGATTACGCGCCTCAATGATCGGCAACCCGGTGAACTCAGCCAAGAGTTGAATCACCCGTTGCGGGAAACCCGGCGGCGTGTTGATACCAGTGCCGACGGCTGTACCGCCCAGCGGCACTTCAGCCAGCCGTGGGATGACGCTGCTGGCCCGTTCAACGCCGTAACGTACGGCCGCCGCGTAACCGGAGAATTCTTGACCCAAAGTGACTGGTGTGGCATCCATCAGGTGGGTGCGTCCAGCTTTGACCACATCGGCGAAGCGTGCTGTGGCGCCGTCAAGTGATCCCGCCAACTGTTCCAAAGCTGGGACCAGTTGTCCCAGGACAGCGCCGGTGGCGGCCACATGAGCTGATGTGGGGAAGACATCATTCGATGATTGTGAAGCGTTGACATGGTCATTCGGGTGGACGCTCTGTCCTAGCCGCTTAGAGGCGAGGCGGGCCAGGACCTCATTCATGTTCATGTTCGATGACGTACCAGAGCCGGTCTGGTAGACGTCGAGTGGGAATTGGTCGTCATACAGGCCTGCCGCGACTTGCCCGGCGGCCCATTCGATCGCCTCAGCCAGATCGGCGGGGAGAACTCCCAGCTCGGCGTTAGCCCGGGCGGCGGCCCGCTTGATCTGGGCTAAGGCGTGGATCTGGTCTGGTTCAAGGCGCTGGCCGGAGATTGGGAAGTTCTCCACAGCGCGGGCTGTTTGCGCGCCCCAAAGGGCGTCGACCGGAACTTGGACTTCACCCATCGTGTCGTGTTCAATTCGGAATTCGCTCATGATTTAACCGTCACATGATCTGGCGTTCCGCGCCAGCGCCGCAGGGGCATGTCCGTTGAAAATTGTCCGACGCCGACCGGCCAGTACGCTGCCAGGTTGGCTGTCGGGCCGATTAGTGCGTCACCTGGCGGTGTGCGCTTTGCTGGGCGGGCCGCATCGTCCGCCATGGAGAACCCAAGAAAACCGCCACCTGCCGGGCTGGTGCCCTGAAACGTAGCCTGGTTCATGGTTTATCCCCCAAACCGCCGTCCGACTCAACCACACCAGACGCACCTCCTGCCAGGCCCGGGCCGGACGCACCATTCGGCGAGCCCGGCTCAGAGCCGTCGGTTGGTGAACCGGCCCGATTTCCGGTGCGTGCCGCGATGCGTGCCTTGGCCCCGTCAAGCGACTGCTGGCAACGCTCAGCTAAAGCCTCGCCACGTTCCCACAACGCCATCGCCTGATCCAGGGTCTGCGTGCCAGCCTCCAAGTCTTGGACCACTTTGACTAGCTCGGCCCGGGCCGCCTCGTAACTCAATTCCTCAACCGGGATCGTTTCACTCATGACGTTAACTGTAGAACGGACCTCTTGGTCGCTTAGATAGCCCGCTGACCAGCAGTTTCCTATTCGGCGCTGGCGCTGAAGGTTCCGCCAGCGACCCGTAGGCGCAGCCGGTCACCGCGAGTAACCTGAGCCGGATCGGTCACCAGATCGCGGTCCTTGACCACTAAGGCATAACCCCGATCCAAGGTGCCTTGCGGCGACAATGCCACCAGCCGGGCGTTCAGCGTCTCAAGGCCCGCCACATCCTGCCTGACCATTTGCTCGATGCCGCGCCGTCCGTCAGCCAGCAGGCTGCTGACCTCTTGAGCCCGGCTAGCGACCATCCAAAGAGGATCCTTCAAAGCTGGTCGGCCGCGGCAGTTATCCAAGCCTTCCTGTTCGTGTTCAAGGCGTCGGTTAATCCCCCGGCCCAGTCGACTGATCGCCTCCGCCAGCAGGGCGGCTTCGTAGCCGTAGTCCGGCACAATGACCTTGCCGGCATCGGTTGGCGTGGCGGCGCGCCAGTCCGCCACCAGGTCAAGCAGTGGCGAGTCAGGCTCATGCCCAATGGCGCTAACGACAGGTGTTCGGGCGGCCGCCACCGCCCGGATCAAGGTCTCATCACTGAACGGCATCAGGTCTTCAAGTGATCCGCCACCACGGGCAATAACAATGACTTCAACCGCCGGATCGTTATCCAATTCCATCAGGGCGGCAATAACCTGTGCGGCGGCGGTGGGTCCTTGAACGGCGGTGTTGCGGATAGCGAACTGGGCTGGCGGCCAACGCCGGGTGGTGACCTCCACGACATCATGTTCAGCTTTCGAATCGCGTCCGCAAATCAGCCCTATCAGACCCGGCGCGAACGGCAGTGGTTGTTTGCGCCGGTCATCAAATATGCCTTCATCCGCCAGTTTGCGTTTCAGGGCTTCGAGTTGAGCCAGTAGCTGGCCTTCGCCAGCTAGACGAACCTCCCGGACCTTGAAGCTAAGCCGACCCTGTTTGGGCCAGAACTCGATCCGGCCGTTGAGCACCACCCGGGAGCCTTCCTGCGGGTTCAGGCCGGTCAGTGCGGCGGTTGGGACGGAAATGTCCAGTGCGACGTTTTGATCCAGGTCCCGCAGCACACCAAAAGCCATGCCGGCCCGCCGGTTGAACTGGACAATCTGGCCTTCAACCCAGACCGCGCCGAGCCGGGCGACGTAATTGCGCAGCAGTTCAGAGACACGCGCCACTGGCCATGGGGCGTCAGGTGCCGAATCGTTCACCTATCCCTCCGCCGGTCGGGGCGGTGTTGACCAGCGGCCCTCCGCCGCCAGGGCAGGCAGACGCTGAAGAATCCGAACTCCGCCACAGGCGACCCCTCTCCGTTGGTCTGTGATGATTCTGTGCTGATCCTGGTCCGGCCAGCCGCTGGCCAACCGCCAGCCCGCCGGGTCGGCCAGGCCGTAGCCCGCCGTTCTGGTGTTGTCCGCAATTGTCGCACGCCCCTCTATCCGGTTACGGTGGGCAATCCCGCCCACCCCCCGGCGGTCCGCTCATAAACCGTCCTGACCAGCTAAAACGCCAACGCCAAGGCTGTTCACCGGAGTCCTTGAGGCGAACCGCTGGGCAGCGCCAGGCGCCCAAGGCCAGCTAGCTGATGTCCGTCCAAGTGCTGATCCACCCAGCTGCGGCGGCCAGGCCACAGCCGAGTGGGAACGGTTCACTTCAGGCCAGCCGGGCCAGCGCCCCGGCAACCTTAGGGACCGCGGTGGCAGACTTGTTCTGTGCGACATTCAGTGAAGACCATTCTTTTGCATTTGGGTATGGCTGGCGCCGTGACTGGCGCCTGGGCGGCCTGGCATTGGCAGCTACGCTGGGGCGCGACCCCGGCCGAACAGCGCCGTGTCCTGCCAGGTGATGATGTTGTGCCGCAACCCAATTGCCAATCAACCCGCGCTATTGGTATTTCCGCGCCACCTAGTTTGGTTTGGCCTTGGATTGTCCAGCTTGGCCAGGATAAGGCAGGTTTCTATTCCTATGACTGGTCGCAGCGGGCCGCCGGTTTAGAGATCACCAAAGGCGATGCGGTTAAACCAGAATGGCAAGATCTGCGGGCCGGTGACTCTGTTAACTTGGCTGAACAACTGTCGCTCAGGGTTCACTTGGCCGAGCCGGAACGGGCTTTGGTTCTGGAACGGCCATCGGGTGATTCTTTCCTTCCCGGTGTGCCGCCGTTTGAGTTTTCTTGGGCTTTCATTCTGGAACCAGAAGGCCCAACCGGGACACGTTTAGTGGTACGTGAACGCTACGTTTGGTTGCGCTGGCGGGATGGTTTGGCTGTCAAAGCGGTCGCTTGGGTTAGCTTCTTGATGAGTCGACGCATGATGCTTGGTGTTAGGGAACGGGCTGAGCGTGCTTGGCGGGATCATTTAGCGGTTCGTTTGGACGATGCCGCCGGTGAGTCTCCCCAGCCCGTCTCGTCTTCCGTTCCGTCGGCTCCGTCCCACCCTGAGGCGAGCCCAGATAAAACCCCTAACCCGAACGGAGCGCGAAGCCGGACAGGTAAGACGGCCAGAGGGACGGCATCGTCCAAACCGTTGAAGGCACCACAAGACTGATGGGGCGGGTGCTACTGGCCGCTCCGCGCGGCTATTGCGCTGGTGTTGACCGGGCGGTCGCGACTGTTGAACGGGCGCTTGAACTTTATGGCGCACCGGTTTATGTCCGCAAAGAAATCGTTCACAACAAACATGTGGTGGACCAGTTAGCGGCGGCTGGCGCCGTATTTGTGGCCGAGCTAAATGAGGTGCCATCCGGAGCGAGGGTTGTTTTCTCAGCTCATGGTGTTTCGCCAGCGGTTAGGGCGGAGGCTGAACGGCGCCAACTGAAAGTGATTGATGCGACTTGTCCGCTGGTGACAAAGGTACATAAAGAGGTCGGTAAGTTCGCTCGGCGCGGCTATTCGATTGTGTTGATCGGGCATCAAGGGCATGAAGAAGTTGAGGGAACAGCCGGCGAAGCGCCGGACGCTATCCAAGTGATTGATTCACCAGCCGAGGTTGATTTGGTTGTTGTGCCGGACTCGTCCAAGGTGGCCTGGCTGTCGCAAACCACATTGTCAGTTGATGAGACAACGGCCACTGTTGCCCGGTTGCGCCAGCGTTTCCCTGAGTTGACTGATCCACCGTCAGATGACATTTGTTACGCCACACAGAACCGGCAAAGCGCGACCAAACAGATCGCACCGCTTTGTGATGTGGTGATTGTGGTCGGGTCGGCTAATTCGTCTAATTCGGTGCGTTTAGTTGAAGTCGCTTCGCAGCATGGTGCTGGGGCGGCCCACCGGGTTGATTCGGCGGAGGAAATTGATCCGGCCTGGTTTTATGGGGCTGGCACAGTTGGCTTGACGTCTGGTGCGTCTGTTCCAGAAACGCTGGTTAACGCCGTTTTGCGGCGTTTAGCTGAGACTGGTTTCGGTGATGTGGTGCCGGTCGCGGCTGAGGCTGATGCTTTGGCTTTCGCTTTGCCGCGTGAGTTGCGCCGTGACCTGGCATCGGCTGGGCGCCCTTCACCGCGGTTGCCGCATCGTTCTTAGCGGGCTGGTCGCCTTCGGCTGGTCGGCTTCGCGCTGGCCGGTTATTTAGCGGCGTGAACTGGTGCGGGACATCTTTCTGGGGTGGTGTTTCTACGCAGTCAGTTTCCCGGTCGCTGATATGTTCTCGCAGGCCAGCCCCAGTTTCCAGGCGGGTCTGTTGGGCCGGAGAGCGCGCTGCTACAGTGTTGGGAATTAACTCTGATCCCCATGTCCCCATGAATAGGAAGTCCCCGTGGTAACAATCCCGCGCGCCATCAGTCCTCGGCGCAGTTTTCTGCGCAGCGCAACCGCCTTCGCCGCAACAGCGGCCCTACTGGCCGGCACAGCCGTCGCCGCCTCAGCCGACGAGTACCCATCCGGTGGCACCTTCGATGAGAAGAACGCCTACATCGAGCAGAACATCGCTACCTATGATGACCTGCTGGCGTTACTACAGAGCGACTCGGACCTAACCACTACAATCACCGATTGGGTCTCGGGTCTGGTGACTCCTGAATTGATCAAATCGGTCATCACGCCGCTGGTTAACACCGCCGTATCGTCCAGTGACGCCATCATCGAGCTGGCCACACCGCTAATCAAAGATGCGGTCGCCGCTCTGTTGGGGGAGTACGGTCTGGATGATCCCGCCATCACCGACCTGCTCGACGGACTGATCGATCAAGCGCTCGGTAGCGACATCATCGACACCGTACTATCGAACGATTTCACCCAGGATGTGCTTTCTCGCACCATCGCCTATGTGATCGAGGACCTGACTCAGGCCCTTGACGTGGGGCAGATCATGGACGCCCTCCTGGCTGACGGTTGGGAGGCCGCCGCGGACACGATCTTCAAGACCGGCCCGACTGACGTCCTCGGGGCGCCAATCAAAGAGCCTTTGGGTCTGAGCGCTGACGCCATCAGGCTGGCTCTGGAGAATCCGCTTTTACCGGTGAACCCAACGTACTACGAGCTTAACCCGCTGCGTGGTCCGTCGTCCTACACCTACCGCCTCTGGGCGAACACCACCTATTCTCCCCTCGGCCACGAGTTCACCTTCGACGGCGAGTCGTTCACGTTTAAGACTGGTGCCAGAACTTGTATAACCCTCCCCTATTGGGGCGAACAGTGCACGGGAACGGACACTTGGCAGACTTATACCGCTAACTTGAACCCATCCGGCCAGCTTTGCCTCAGTCCGACCAGCGGTCTCCTGATATACCCCGGCTGTGTGGCAGGGGCTGAAACCCCCGGACCGGTTGTTGGTTACGAGGTCAGCGGATGGAACGCCACAGTTGTCCAGGGATCAGGAGTGGTCCAAGCGGCAAAAGCGTTGGCAGAGAACGGCACGCTTGATCCGGCCGCGGTTATCACCGACTTGTTAGCCGATGTCGATTTGGCACAAATCGTGTTCGACGCCACTTGGCGGGCCGTTCAAGATGAGGTGGTTGAACGGGTAACGGCCAAGATCATCGAGATCAAGACGGACCTGTACCAGCAGATCACTGATGGTTTGGCGGAGTATGGCGTGACTGTGGTGCTGGACCCGGTCAACGACACGCTCCAAGACGTCGCCGACAAGGTGTTGGCCGCCGTAGACCAGGCGGCCGGGCAATGGATCGAAGAGCGTTTCGCGGCCCGCCCGGTGACGGCGCCAGTGCTGTCCACCAACACGCCGACAGTCAACCGCTGGGTTTCCATAACCCCGGGCATCTGGGATCCGATCAGGACCGATTTCACCAACATCACCTATGAATGGCGTGTTGAAGGTTCAGATGAGGTGGTTGGCACCGGACTGCGTTTCCAGATCCCCGAATCGGCTGTCGGCCAGCAACTCAGCGTCACTGTGACAGCGCCGTCCTGGATCCCGTCCACCACCCTGCCGGGTGTAAATCTGACCTGGACCCAGACGTATAACACCGCGGCGGTGCAACCCGCGGAGTTGAAAGTTGTAGCACCGCTGTCGCTTGACAACACCGAACCGGTGATTGAAGAAACCATCACAGTCAACGGTGGCGAGTTTGATCAACCCACCACCCTGAGCTACCAGTGGTACGCCAACGGCGAAGAGATCGCGGGCGCCACCGGGGTCAGCTATGAAGTCGCCCCCGAATACGCTGGAACCGTCATATCGGTCAAGGTGACCGCCACTCCGGCTGGTACCAACCCCGCTGCCTACTTGCCTTACGAAGAGACACTGGCAACCAGCATGGTCAAGTTCAAGCAAACCGAGATCGATGTCGCGGGCAGCTATTCAACAACCAGCCCCACAGTTGGCCAAACCATCTCCGTCACGCCACCGCGGTACAACACTGGCGTCGGAGCGACCTACCAGTGGTACCTGGATGGAGTGCTACTTGACGGCGTGACCGGCGCCACGATCGACCTGCCGGCTGACTATGTTGGAGAACCTCTCCAAGTGGTTGTGACCTCAGCCGATAAGCCTGGCTGGCTGCCCGCCCTTTCGGTTCTGCCAGCCCCAGTGGTTCAACCCGGCACATTGACGCTGGCCACACCTGAGTTCAGTGCGGCACACCTCGCCATGGTTGGCGATCAAGTTACCGCCTCGGCCGCGGCCAGTGACAGTGCCACGGTCACCTATGAATGGTTCAATGACAACGCGGGCGCCGACCCAGTCGATTCGGGCCAGGTTTCCGGCGATGGCGCGGTCTTCACTCCGGTTGCCGCCGATCTGGCTAACACCGTCTGGGTCAAGGCCACAGCCACCAAGACCGGTTACACCACCGCTGTTAGCTGGGCTGAAACACCAGCTGTCAAGACCAACCTGGTTAATTTGACGGCCACCATAACTGGCGATCCAGTGGTCGGTTCAGCCTTGACCGCGAATGTCAGCGCGACCCCTGATGTGGCGTTGACCTACTCCTACGCCTGGAAGGCGGACGGCGATCCGGTTGGCGGGGATACCGCTACCTACACGCTAACCGCGGGGGACTTAGACAAGGACATCACTGTGGCGGTGACAGCCACCCCGTCCGACGCCGCCTATACGGTTCCCAGCGTTACATCGGCTGCCGTGACGGTCGGTTTGGGTTCGTTGACGGTTAGTGCACCGGTTGTGACTGGTGGTCTGGTGGTTGCTGGTTCGGTGACCGCTGTGGCGACGGCCAGCTTGCCTGGGGCGGCGTTGAGTTACGCCTG
>JAIRYJ010000036.1 GCA_031267825.1 Bifidobacteriaceae bacterium | reverse complement strand
AACCAGACCAAACCAGCCAAATCAGCCCGGATTGACTCAGAAAATAGACCAGAAATCACATTCCGCTCGCACCGGGCACACCAACTAGGCCAGCCACGACACCGACCTGGACAACCCTTTCGCCTAACCAGACCGAGGCAGGGCTTGTAACCTAGAGCGGTGCCAGACTCACCAATCACACCGTCAGCCGAGCCCGCCTGGCGTTACAACGCCGCCCTAGCTCAGCGAATCGAGCTCAAATGGCAAGACGAATGGGACCGCCAGGGCACATTCTGGGCGGCCAATCCGCGAGGCGAACTGACCGACGGGGCCGGCCGCGTCGCCGACCCAGCGGCCCGCAAATGCTTCGTCATGGACATGTTCCCTTACCCTTCGGGCAAAGGACTACATGTTGGCCACCCCCTGGGATATATCGCAACTGACGTATTCGGCCGCTACCGCCGCATGCGAGGCGACAACGTACTCCATGCCATGGGTTACGACGCCTTCGGTCTACCAGCCGAACAATACGCCCTCGAAACCGGCCAACATCCGCGCACCACAACTGAGAACAACATCGCCACAATGCGAGCCCAGTTACGCCGACTCGGCCTGGCTCATGACAACCGGCGTTCATTCGCCACGACTGACGAATCCTATGTCCGCTGGACACAGTGGATTTTCCTGCAACTGTTCAACTCCTGGTATGACCCTGGGGCGCGGCGTAACGACGGTGGGCTAGGAGCCGCCCGGCCGATCAGCCAACTAGAAGACGCCTTCGCAGCCGGCCGCCAAGCGGTCCCAGGCGGTGTGCCATGGGCTGAACTGTCCGCCACTAGGCGCCGGGAAATCTTGAACGGCTTCCGGCTGGCGTATATCGCCGAAGCCCCAGTCAACTGGGCACCTGGGCTGGGGTCGGTTCTGGCAAACGAAGAAGTCACCGCCGAAGGACTGTCAGAACGCGGCAACTATCCCGTCTTCACCAAGTCACTGCGGCAATGGAACATGCGCATCACGGCTTACGCCGAACGCCTACTAGATGATTTAGCGGCGCTCGACTGGCCAGAAAAAGTAGTCGCCATGCAGCGCAACTGGATTGGACGGTCCTCCGGGGCGACCGTTCATTTCCGGATCGCCCCACCTAGCTCAGCTAGCGCGCCTGGCGTGACCGGTCCAGCAGCGGCCAACCCAGCAGGCGCGACCGAACCAACCGGTCCACTACTAAGCGTTTTCACAACCCGGCCCGACACCCTTTTCGGTGCCACATTCATGGTGGTCGCCCCAGAACATCCGCTGCTCAGCCCTGATTCTGGCCAAGTCCCGGCCACCTGGCCAAAAGACATCCAACCATCTTGGACCGGCGGTTTCGCCAACCCAGCGGAAGCCATCGCGGTCTACGCCGCTGCCGCCTCCAAACAAACCGCCGCCGAAAGAGTCGCCGAAGGACGCGGTAAGACAGGCGTCTTCACCGGCCTGTTCGCCATCAACCCAGTCAACGGCCAAACCATTCCAGTCTTCACAGCGGCCTACGTCGTGATGGGATACGGCACCGGCGCGATCATGGCGGTACCAGCCGAAGACCAACGCGACTGGGACTTCGCCGAAGCCTTCGGCTTGCCCTATGTCCGGACAGTTGAACCGCCAGAAGGTTGGGAAGGCCAAGCCTGGACCGGTCCAGGCCGCACCATCAATTCGGCTAACCCAACCATCTGCCTAAACGGGCTTGAAGTGGAAGACGCCAAGGACGGGATCGTCCAATGGCTGGCCGAACGCGGTGCCGGTCAGGCAACCGTAACCTACCGTCTGCGTGACTGGCTGTTCTCACGCCAACGCTATTGGGGTGAACCCTTCCCCGTGGTTTACGGCGCTGACGATCAGCCGATCGCCCTGCCAGAAACAATGCTGCCAGTAGAACTGCCAGAAGTACCGGACTACCGGCCACGCACCTTTGACCCAGACGACGCTGAAGCCGAGCCAGAAACGCCACTGGCACGCAACCCTGAATGGGTTAACGTGACGCTTGACCTGGGTGACGGCCCACAAACCTACCGCCGCGAAACCAACACAATGCCGAACTGGGCCGGATCCTGCTGGTATTACCTGCGTTACCTCGACCCGGACGAATCTGACCAAGTAGTTGACCCGATCGAAGAGGACTACTGGATGGCGCCACGCCAGCCCGGTGACCTGGCTGGGGGAGTTGACTTGTACGTCGGCGGAGTCGAACACGCCGTATTACACCTGCTGTACGCCCGTTTCTGGCACAAAGTGTTGTACGACTTAGGTTACGTGTCCGGCAGTGAGCCGTTCCATAAACTCTTCAACCAGGGTTACATTCTGGCCTACGCCTACAAAGACAGCCGCGGCCAGTACGTCCCGGCTGAAGATGTCACGGAAGTCCCCCCAGGGGTGTTCATTCACGGGCCGACTGGGGAACAAGTCATCCGCGAATTCGGCAAAATGGGCAAATCGTTGAAGAACATTGTCACGCCAGATGACATGTACCGCCTGTTCGGAGCCGACACCTTCCGGCTCTACGAAATGTCGATGGGACCACTAGACGTGTCGCGGCCGTGGGAGACCAGGGCAGTGGTCGGTTCACAACGTTTCTTGCAGCGCCTGTGGCGCAACGTGGTCGATGAAGAAACCGGCGAATCACGGGTCAGCCAACAAGCACCGTCGGCTGAAACCCTCGGCGTGATGCACCGGGCGGTGGCGGAAGTGCGCCAAGAAATGGAAGCGATGCGTTTCAACACCGCCATAGCGCGGATGATTGTGCTGAACAACCATCTGACTGGTCTTCAGGTGGTGCCCCGCCTAGCTGTTGAAACGCTGGTCAAGATGCTGGCACCGGTCGCACCACACATCGCTGAAGAACTCTGGCAGCGCCTTGGGCACAGCCAATCGCTAGCCCACGAGCCCTTCCCAGAACCCGACCCGGCTTATTTGACGGACGAGACAGTCACCTGCGTAGTTCAGATCCAAGGCAAGGTTAAAGCCCGGCTGCAAGTTGTGCCAGACATCACGGCGGACGCCCTAGAAGCGGCTGTATTGGATGATCCGGCGGTCCAGGCGGCCCTGGCCGACCGGGCGGTCAAGCGTGTCATTGTGCGGCCGCCCGGGCTGGTCAATCTGGTGGTGTGACAGGGACGTGGCCTGTCAGGGAGGTCGTCTGGCCGGGCGACGTCAAGCTCCTAGGTGGCGGGCGAAGAAATCGAGCGCCTTGACATCCTCAAAACCGGCCCCAGACTCGTGGCCGTTGAACTCCCAGATGACCAGTTCTTTAGGGCCGGCATAGTTGTTGTAGGCCGCGAACACAGTTGGCGGGGGCACTGTGACATCCATCAAAGCGACACTGATACCGGCCGGGACCCGCCCACCACGGGCAAAGTTGACGCCATCAAAATAGGCTAAAACCTTGAAGACATCCTCGACCTGGTCACGGTGACAGGCCAGATAGTCAGTGAACTCGCTAAACGGACGGGCGTCAGTCAACTCAGCCGCATGGCGGATATCGGCCAAGAAAGGCACCCCAGCCCAGGCGGCGGTGACACCCTCAGCCAAGCAAGCCGAGGCCAACGTCATGGCCCCGCCCTGGCTGCCACCAGTCACACCGACTCGGTCAGGATCAACCTGCGGTAATTGGCGGGCGGCATCGACAGCTAAGACCGCGTCAGTGAACAACCGGCGGTAATAGTAGGTTTCACGGCTGGTGACGCCGCGGGTGCAAACGCCTGGCACGGCCGGTCCAGTGGGGCCGCTATCCGGTGTTTCACCAGGTGCCCAATTGGAGCCTTGGCCTCTTGAATCCATTTGGAAGTGGGCGTAGCCAGCGCTCGACCAAAGCAGGTTCTCGCAGGCCAGGCCACGGCCACCGCCGTAGCCAGCGTAGGAAACAATGGCGGGCAGGGGTTCGACAGCGCCGTGGGGTAAACGGAGCCAAGCTTTGATGGGCTCGCCAGCAAAGCCGGCGAACGTCACGTCGTAAACATCGACCGTTCGCAGCCGGGTGGCGACTGGGACTAGTTGGGGTTGCCAAGTAGCCGCTCGGGAGGAAGCCAAAGTGTCTTGCCAGAACGACCAAAAATCATCAGGCAGGTCAACTCCGCCCTGATATTGACGCATATCGCTGAGCGATGAGATTTGCAGCATCAGGTGATCCTATCGGCGCCGAAGCGGGTCGATGCGTGACATCAGACATCCATGTCGGTGTCCGCCGGAGCGGACGGCGGCCTGGCCAAAGTGGTGGTCCGGCCGCTTCAGTTGATCAAGACCCGCGTTTCGCTGAGACCGGCCGTGATGGCAGGTTTGAACGGGCACCACATCAGTCCCTGTGATCGCATTAGGCTTGACATGACCGCTGATGAATCGGCCAGAGAGCTGGTTATCGGACATCACGAACCGTCAGGAGATCACCTTGGGTAATCCGATTGAAACTCGACTTGAGCTGCTAGCCAGTAACGCCCAGGTCATCCGGCAGGGTCTCCGCTTTGAAGATGGGCAGTTGACGCGCCTGGTGGGTCTGCTGTTCGCCCTTGAAGGCAAGACAGCTGACGTCGCGGCGATCCGGCAGTGCCGAGATCTGATCAAGGCCGAAACAAGCGTGTTTTCGCCGTTCCGTTCAGCTTTAGCAGTCGCCGGGTCAATTGCTTTAGCTCCCGACCCAGCTAGTTGTCTTGACCAGGCGCGGGGTGCCTACCAGGCGCTGAGAGACGCCAAGTTCCAGGCTTCGGCCGGTTTAGCGTTGGCGGCTTGCCAGATCGCCCTGCGAGCTGGCGGGGTCGAGGTCACCGCTGTCGCCGACCGGGCGCGGGCGTTCTACAGTGCGATGAAAGATCAGCATTGGTTCTTGACGAGCGAGAACGATGTTGTGCCTGCGGTCCTGTTGGGACTATCAGCGCTTGATGTTGGACCAGCCACGGAACGGATGGAAGAGATCTATGGCGATGTGAAACCCAGTTTCGCTTCCGGCGATGCTGCTCAAGCCGCGACCCAAATACTGGTCTTAGGTGGTGCCAGCAAGCTTACCGTTCAGCGGGTAATCGACCTGAAAGACGGCCTGCAGGGCGAAAAGATGCGCCCGCGACAGGTTCCAGCGGCGGTCTGCCTGGGATTACTGGCGCTGCTCGGTACCCCAGCTGGGCAACTTGTCAATGAGATGGCTGAAGCGCGCGATTTCTTGCGTGACGCCAAGGGCTTTGGGCGGTTATCGGCTGAGAACCAAGAGATTCTGATGCATTGCGCCTCAATCATCGCCTCGTACCATGCGGCCGACGCGAAGGACCAGACAGCCGGGGCAGTAGCGGCCGCGGTGGTCCAATCCATGATGGCCGCTAGTCAAGCGATGATCGTTCTGGCCGTTAGCCTGGCGGTAGCGAACAGCACCGCGGCAGCCGCCCAGAGCTACTAAGTCACTGGTCAGGTCGGCAGTCCGGAGTAACAAAGCGATCAGCCAGGCCGACGGCCCGGTGTAACTGAGCGATCAGGCGGGCGGGCGGCCCGGCGTACCTTGAAACTACCTGCGTGGCTGCTCTACAATTGCCGTTGGCTTGGCTGCCCCCATTTGGATAATCCAGGTCGCATAGCCCCACCATATTGCTGTAGTACCGAGGAGGTTGCCGCCCCATGAGCTTCACCCCGGATCCGGGAGACGTACCGCTCCTGACGCCACAACCCGGCCCAACACCAGCCAGCCAGGCACCGTCCGCGACGCCAGAGCCGCCAACAACGGGTGACAGTTTCGGGGCGCCAAACCCACCGGTCAGCCAGGCGCCGGTGGCCGACCCAGTTGATGACCCAGGATCCAGTGGGCCGGAAGCCACTCCAGGAGACGCCGCTGAAGGGCCAGCGGTCGATGGGACAGGCGGCACCGAACAACCAGATCGAATAAGCCAAGTGCCTCCATCTGATGGCGGGGCAGCTAGTACCGAACAACCAGATCGGACAAGCCAAGCGGTTCCAGACGATGACGCCACAACGAACACAGGGCAAGCGGATCAGAGCGCACCGGCTAGCCCCGACCCAGCCGTGGCGGGCCTGGTGGAACAGGTCGCCACCTTAACTGAACAGGTCGGCAGCGTAGCAACCGAGATGGCAGCGGCGTCCGAACAACTGAAGACCTTCCAGCGCCGCGCCCAGGGATATGAAGAAATCATCCGTGGACTGAACGCCAAGGTCCTAAAACTCCAGGCCGACCAGATCCAGGAGCTATTTGGTCCGGTGCTGCGCCAACTAGCGCAAATGCTGACATTGGCGGTTGAAGGCGAAGCCGAGGCACGCCATCCAAGTCCGGGTTATTCAGCACAAGTCGAGTTTGAGAGCTTCATCAGCTCACTGACAGACGCCCTCGAAATGATGGGTGTCAGCCCAGTTGAGGCGGTCTTAGGCGGCCCATTCGACGCCACCAAACACTCGGCCCGGCGGGTCATCGTGACGCAGGACCCGGCCTTGGGTAGCACCATCGCCCGGGTCTTCCGCCAAGGACTGATCCGTCACGGCGCTGAGCGGGCCTTCCTGCCCGCCCAAGTCAGCATTTACCGCTACGAAGCGGCGGAACTATCAGCCTCAGGGGCCTCAGAAGTTCCAGCCGCGGAGCCGATCGAAGAAGCAGCCAAACCATCGCCCGAAGCTTCACAAGCGCCCGCACCAGAAGCGCCAGCGTCAGAAGCGCCAGCAGGGCCAGCAGCCACGCCAGCACCAGAGGCAGCGGCTCCAGAGCCGCCCGCCAACCCATCAAACCCGGCCGTACCAGCGACGGCCAGCCCAGCAACACCGCCCGGCCCTCAGGTCGGCCCGACACCACAAGGAACAGACCATGACTGATCAGGCATACGGCATTGACCTTGGCACCACCTATTCAGTGGTGGCACTAGTCGACGAGACCGGACAAGCCCAAATCATCCCCAACTTCGAAGGCACCAACACAACACCATCGGTCGTGTACTTCCAAGACAGTGGTGAGGTGGTGGTAGGACGGATCGCCAAAGAAACCGCCCAAAGCGACCCGCTAAACGCTTGCGCCCTGATCAAACGCCACATGGGAGCGGTCTTCCCGCAAGAGTTCCGTGGCACAAGCTGGACGCCTGAAGGCATCTCAGCTTTCATCCTGAAAGAACTGGTCTCCAAAGCCAACAGCCAAAACGGTCTCGACATCAAGAAAGTTGTCATCACCGTCCCGGCATACTTCGGTGTCCAAGAAAAAGAAGCCACCCGCCAAGCAGGCGTGATCGCTGGGCTTGAAGTAATCGGCATCATCCCAGAACCGGTGGCGGCCGCCATCTCACTCGGCACCAAACAGGAAGAAGAACAAACCATATTGGTCTTCGACCTTGGCGGCGGCACATTCGACACAACGGTGCTGGAAGCCCAAGCCGGTCGGGTCAAGGTAATCGCGATCGACGGTAACCGGCTGCTCGGCGGAGCCGACTGGGACAGTCGGCTAGAGGCCCTCTACCTGAAAAAGTTCGCCGACCAAACCGGCCTCGACGAAGACGTCCTACGGGCTGACGACGAATTCATGGGTGATCTTGGAAGCAAAATCGAAGACGCCAAAATCTTCCTCGGCCGTCTACCAGAAAAAGGCCTAGTGTTACGTTTCGAAGGTGAGAAAGCCAATGTGGCGGTCACCCGTGAAGAGTTCGAAGCCGCCAGCGCGGACCTAGTCGCACAAACAGTCGAGATCACACAACGCGTCATCGAAACAGCCAAAGGCAAGGTGGCTGGGTTGGCGATTGACCGACTGGTGTTGGTTGGTGGTTCATCACGGATGCCGATGATCCAAGCCGCCCTGACAGCGGCAGGTTTCGCACCTGAAGAAACCGACTTCGACTTATCGGTCGCCAAAGGCGCGGCCGTCTACGCCGAAGGCGGCATACCGCGTTACACCGGAGATGAAGAAGAAGCGGACTCGAGCCCAGGCGCCGCCCCACGGTTCAGTGTTGAAAGCGGCGTCCCAAGCATCAAAGTGGAAAACGTTTTGTCGCGCGGCTTGGGTGTGCGGATGTTCAACGAAAACGATGAATTGGAGATCGTCTTCTTAGCTCACCAAAATGACCTGCTGCCGCTAGACAAATCCACCACCGGGGAAATCCGCGAAGACGGCCAATCAGCCGTCATCGTGCCGTTATATGAACAAGGTGGTGAAACGGAATCCCTCAAACCGGAACACAACAACCCGATGCAAGAAGGTGAAGCTACCACCATTTCAGGCCTAACCGGCATGCGTCGAGGTGACCCAATCGAAATCAGGTTGAGTGTGTCAAGTGACGGCATAGCCCGCCTGTCTGTCACCGAACCGAAATCGGGCCGCTCATTTACGGCTGAAGCCTCGGTCGCCGTGCTGACACCAGAACAGGTCGAAGAAATCCGCAAAGAAGTCCGGCTGCGGCCAACCACATCCTGACCCGCCGCACAACTGGACCGTTTGAGGTAACAAAACTGTGGCTTTTGACCAGAAGAACTACCGCGACCAGGTACTAAAGCCGCTGGCTGCGAACAAAGCGGTCCAAGCCTCAATCCAGCGGGCAACCCGTGAAATCGCTGAGGCAAGTCAGCCGCCGGCCCGGACACAAGCCTTAGGGTTAGTTGACTTAGCTGGCCTGTTCGCTGTTGAAACCAGCTTCGACAGTGCTGGCCTGGAACAACATTTCCGTTCAGTTGAGGCGTTACTGAACAAAGCGGGCCAAACCAACCCAGGTGCGGCCATGCTCAGCCGACTGCTGGCGGCCATCAAAGGGGCCAGCCTGCCGTACACCGAACCCGGATTCTGGCAACAGCTCGGCAAAATCTCCCAACAAGCTGAACAAGCCCGGCTGAAAGCCTTCGGGGTGGCACTCGGCAAAGAATATTCGACGCTGCGGGTCATCACCTTGGCGGAGTTACGCGAATCCGCCAGAGCCAGCGGCATCCCGCCCAGCGTGTCCGATAAAGACCTGACGGCGATCGCCAAAACCAACCAGGTGGATGTCGTCAAAGAATTCGAACCGCCCAGCGTCACACTGCCAGACCAGCTAAGGCGCCTCAACTTAGCCTTCCGTTCAATCATGGATGTGGTCTTGTACCACGAACCAGACCCCGTCAAACGGAGTAACTTCCAAATCATCGACACGCTGCGTTGCGCCGGGCAGGCGGTAACAGTTGACGACCTGACCAAAACCCGCAACCGGACAAACCAAACCAGTGACGATGTGACAGAGGCCGCCAAGAAAGCGGTCATCTCGCTACAAGGTGTCGCCAACGGCAACGCCGCACTACAGGGCGTTGTCCTGGCTTGGTTCGTGGCTTTCGCCCAAAACCTCACCCGCCAAGGAATGATGCTGGTCAGCGCCATGGAAACGCTCACCAGGACCGGTCTTGACCCGCTCGACGCCCGTCGCTTACTGGCCAAACTTGGGGGGACGGCATCGGGCAGCTCATTAGCTGACGTGACCGAAAAACTGGCTTCCGGCGCCCTAGCTGAAGCCCGCCGCCTACTTGACGCCATCCTGGGCGGCACCAAACCTGAAACCCCTGAAGCGGAAGCCGCCGTCAAAGCCGTCAGCCAAGCTGAAACGAAGAAGGCCAACCTGATCGCGGCTTACCAAAAGGCCCTCGCCGCCCAAGACTTTCCGGCCGCTGAGGACGCCCTAACTCAAGCCCGCGGCATCGACCGTGAAGATGACCGGCTGGTGACCTGGGCGGCGCAACTGCCGCCACCGGCGCCATCGAACCTGCGTGTGGCGTTGACAGCGGAAGGCGGCGCGGCGCTGAGCTGGCGGGCCTCACCCGACCCGGCGACGCGCTACATCATTGTGCGAAGCGAAGGCCGCGCCCCAGTCAACCCGGCGGATGGAACCCGTCTGGCGGCCAAGAAAGCCGGCGGATCATTCATTGACCAACATCCGCCTGTCGCGAAACCGCTGGTGTACGGCGTTTTTGCCTTCCGTCAAGCGGGCCAATATTCGCTGCCCGCGACGGCTCAAGCGACACTACTGCCGCCAGTGAGAGATGTCGCGGCCATGACCAACCCAACCTCAGTGGCGTTGTCGTGGAAGCTTTCAGCTGGTGCGAGCACGGTTCGCATAAAACAGACGTCCGATGCCGCCGTCCAAGATCTCGGCAGCCTGACAGGTACCAGCCGGACAGTTGACGGACTGAAAGGCGGTACGCCATACGCATTCACGTTGACCGTCCAATACCGTTTACCAGATGGGCGGACCGCCGAATCAACTCCGGTGACAGTTGAGGCGACACCACGCGGCGCGGCTAACGCTGTGACCGACCTGAAAGTTGTGCAGGCGGCGTTACCGGACGGCCGGCCCGGGATGATGGCGAGCTGGCAGGCGGTGACAGGGTTCGCTGTTGAACTGTGGTCACTACCACTCGATGAGACTTGCCCGGCGGGCGTCTGGGTGACACGTGATGAACTGGCCGAACGTGACGGTAAACAAGTCACTGGCGCGTTGGAGCGGACCGGCCAAGACGAGCGGCTGCGTTTCTACCCGCTGCGCGACGTCAGGCGCATTGTGGCGTTGACAATTGATGGCGCCAAAGGCCTAGTTGGGGCCAGCGCCATAGCGGGTTCGGCGCCACCACCAAGTGAAGTCGAAGCCATCCGGTTCGGTCAGGACATCCGGGTAACCTTCCGCTGGCCGCACGGCGATTATGCCATGCGCGTCGCCTGGCATGGCGGCTCAGGAGCTAAAAGCGTCCGAGTTGAACGTGACACTTATGACCGGGGCAACGGGATATACATCACTGAGGCGGTTGATGTGGCCGCTGTGACCGTCGCGACGATCGCTTCAGTGGCGGGCCAAGACTATATCGGTGGTTCAGTCCGGATAAGACTTGAAGCCTTACCGCAGGTAGTGTCCTATGACCTGAAACTACCGCGCGGCATGTTTGGTGGCCGGACAGTCAACGTTGAAGCCGTCTCAGAAACGTTCCGTGGTGTTGGCCAAGTCTTGGCGGTGGTGGCTTCAGGGCCAACCATGCCAGTTAACCCGTCAATGGGCCGCCTAATCGGGCCCCTCAAACTACACCTCAGAGATGGCGGCCCAGCCGAGGCGTCATTCGACTTACCTTCGACCCGTAGCCCCTATTGGGTTCGCTTATTCGCTGAGCCTGGCAGCCCATTCGTGTTGCAGGATCCGCCAATCCGCCGAATGAAAGGATGATGCGATGGCTCTATTTGACTACACCGCGCCATGCCCCTACTGCTACCGCGTGATGGACACCCGGGAGGTCGCTTTCAGATGCGAAGGTAAGCCGCCTGCCGGTCGGGTGGCTTGCAAACCGGACCGGGATGAAGAGCTGTCAAAACATTTTGGGCAGCAGCGGCTTTATTTGCCTGCCTTCAAGCCAGGCAGAGGCTACAAAGAGCAACGCGAAGCTATTTGTAAGGCTTGTGGCAGCCCGTCGAACACTCGGCTGTGCCCGTTTTGCCATTCCAAACTACCTGGCGGATTCGGTGGCGAAAGCCCCCTATTCGGCCTGGTTGGGGTGCGCTCATCAGGTAAAACAGTCATGCTGGCAACACTGATAGACGAACTAACCAAAGGACCAACCGCCCGGCGTTTCAACTACGCGGCTTCACTGCCCGGCGGCAATGAGGACGGCAGCAAGGCGGCCTTCTTCCGCAAACTGTTGGCGAAAATGCGTGGCGAAACGGGCCAAAGCGGTGACCTGCCTTTACAAACCGATTCTGGTGGTAACAACTATGAACTGCCAGTCGTCTTCGAATGGCGACGCGAAAAGCATGGCGCTGAAAAGCTGTTCAGCCGCGAAGACTACAAGTCAGTCATCTTCTCCTTCTATGACACGGCTGGTGAAGATCTTGACACTGAGCAGAAAGTCGAAACCCGGCGCTATTTGGGAGTCACCGAAGGGATCTTGTTGCTGCTTGACCCGTTCGGTTTCCCTGCCAACCGGGCGCTAGCCCGTAAGAAAGGCGTCCAACAGACCGTCACTGAACCAGAGTTCGTGCTGCGTAACATCACCGACATCCTGCAAAAGGCTGAAGGTGCCAAAAAGAACCGGAAAATCAAACAACCAGTCGCGGTTGTGATCTCGAAAATTGACGCCTTCTTCGACTCGGTTGGCCCGTACGATCCGATCCGCAAACCATCCCTCAGTGACGCTTTCTTCGATGAAACAGACTCCAAAGAGGTCCACGAAAACCTGCGCGGCCTGATCGACAGTTGGGACGGCGGTAACCTACTAGCCCAACTTGACCAGACTTACGCCAACTTCCGCCTCTTCGGAGCGTCAGCTTTAGGTGCCGAACCGGACTATTCACACGCTAAAGTCTCCGTCCGGGGGGTGACCCCACACCGGGTGGCCGAACCGTTGCTTTGGTTACTGTCCGAACGCGGTGTCATCCCGATGCAGGTTTGAACCATGTTTGAAGTGGCCATCTATACCGATGTCTCGCAGGAAGAATCAGTTTACGGACGTGACGGTTTTGGCTTCCAGGCGATTTCAGGAGGGATCGATGAACAAGACACCGGTGTCATCAGGTCCTACCTGTTGCACACCATAGCCCCAGCCTGGGACACCCAACATGATGATTTGTCACACCCTGAATCTTTTACGTACACCACCCAAGGCGGACGCTACTACCTGAGCCGCGGCCGGTCACTCGGTTGGACCCATGACCATAAACGGCGCGGCAACTCGCTGACTCAAAGCATCGTGACAGCCGATGCGCTTGACTTTTCGCCACTCCGGCCAGCCCAACTATTCGGTGCGGTGCGCTGGAGCTTAGAGAAAGCTCCCAGCAAAGAGATCGACGCTTGGGCCGCGCCACTCGAAATCGCCCCAGACTTCGATTCCGGTGCGCTAAGCGACATGGTGCGACACGACAGTTGGGCGCGAGGAGTCTTACCGGTCTTTCTGACCATGGTTGAGCGGGCCATCTCTGATCGGCCAACCGGACTGGTGGTGATCGGACAAGACACCCGCCAAGTGATGCGCTGGATCGCGTTGGGTAGTTTGTTCGTTGACACTGAACGGGCGCTGACAATGGATTTGCGTGGTCAGGTTGCCAGCCCACTTGACGTGTCCGCCAACATGATCGGCACAACCCACCAATTCGGTCCGCGGATCGGACAACTCATCAACGACCCAGCGGTCAACGTGATTGACCTTGACCAGAAAGCCATCAGCCGAATCGAAGTGTCAGCTTCAGCCCAGCTCCAAGCTGGCTGGTTCCTGACCGAAGAATCGTCCGCCGCTTTGGCCGCCATCGAACTGGCCCGCCGCTGGGAACGGCCAATGGGTTCAGACCTGGCCACTGAGGCGGCCGCTGTCGCGTCCTTCCCTTCCCGCGGGTCCACGCCAGCTAGCTGGAATGTGGCCTTACAGGCTCTGAAAATCCTGAGCGACCAACACTTGAGCGAAGAACTGTTCTTCTACGGTGACAGTTTGCTTGACGCCGTCGCTGGATATGTTCCAACCAATGTGGCAGAAGCCCAACTAGCGGCCCAAACCCTCGTAGCGACAGCCGCGGCGGGTGAAACTGAAGCCAGCGCCTTCTTGGTAGTGGCAGGCCTCGAAGCGGTCACTGGATCGGCTGAACTGAGCCAAGCCTGGACAAAACTAATAGCAGACAGTGCCATCGAAATCGTTTGGGGGGACGGCGAAGCCCGGGCCCAAGCCGCCCGCGGCTTGGCGGCGATGCTAACTCAAACCGAAGACTCCGAACTACCCCAAGCCATGTCAGCCGCCCGTGTATTGAACCTGGACTTGGCGCCAACACAGGTCAGCGGAATTATCCAACGGGCCGGTCAACTGTGGGCTGACCGGCCTGAACTAGGTGAAACAGCCGCCCGCTGGGCCTGGTCTGGCGAAATCCGGGAGGCTTTGGCTGAAACCCTGGTGAACCGGTGGCGTCAAGCCGATCAGACGGCCTTACAACAATTAGCCAACGGTTCATGGGACTGGCTGACTGAACCAGGTTTAAGCGGATGGCTGGTGGCCGCCCGGGTGGGGCGGCGTCCACCAAACGAACGCTTAGCGGAACTGAAACGGCTGACCCGGCCGCTCCCGCCAGAAACCTGGCGGCTGGCCTGGCGTGGCATCTCGCCGCAACGCGATCACGCTCTGCTGGTTTGGTGGGGCCTGGCCTACGGCGGTTTTGAGCCAGCCGCCAGCGGTTGGCTAGAAGAGCAGGTCAACCAAATACTTCAAGGCGGCCAGCCAGCCCCTGGCTTACGTGACCTGCTGCTAGCACTAGACCGCAACGCCCCCAAGATCAGGCTCGGAAAACTCGCCGCGGTGGTCGGAACAGCGGGCCGGGCCAACCAGCTAGCTGAAGACGCCATCAACCAAGGGGAGACGGTACCAAACCGTCCACTTGAACTATTAGCTGACGAACTAGCCCAACTAGCGCCAATCCTCTACCGCCAAGTCGGTCGGCTAGCCCTTGAACAAATCGAAGACCAAGCCGCCTTGTCCTACTTGATTGGTACAGCCGGAGCTTGGGCGCAGATCGGCGCCCTTGAAGAACTACGCCAAGCGGCTGACAGCGGCGCCACCCCAACGGCCTGGGCGGTGCCACAAGCCTTGCACTGGTACCTCGAAGATCCGGACGGGCCAATCGGTAAAGCGGCCCGCGAGTTCCTCCTAGAACTAACTGACACCAACGCCGGGCGCAAGATTCTAGCTAACGCCAAACCGCTGATGTCTAAAGAATGGCTAACTGAACTGGCGGCGTTCGAGGAGACGGCCAGATCAGGCCGGGGGATTCGTAACCTTGGCCGGGGAGCCAAGAAACTTTTCGGCGGAAGAAAGGACCAAGACGATGGATGATCTTGGAGGCCTGATCATCGGCTTAATCGCCATTGGACTAGTGCTGGTGGTTGTCTTCTACATTCTGTGGATACTGGTAGCGACACTGTTACGCCTGCTGGCCTGGTTACTGGCCTATACCATGGTTGCCACCAGTTTGACTTTCGTGGCCGGAGTTGCGACCGGACTGATAGTGCCATTACGGGTGCTGCGTGGCCGTGCGGCGATCAAACCAGTCATCGCTTACCCTGGTGAAGTCGCCGCCGGACGGGTTATGCTGACAGCCCCACCAGGCGGATCAGCTTTCCCCTGGGACCGGGCGTGGCCACTGTATAACCCTTATCAGGCGCGACGTGACGCCGCAGCGGTGCGGCGTGAAGTCTCACGGGTTGTAGGACTGGTTTGGCGGAAAGTTCGCGGCAAAGTCGCTTTACCTTCAATTAGTATCAAAGGCTCGGGCGCTAAACGGCTCGGCAGTTTATCTAAATCATTCTTCGGGTCAGTTCCGGGTACGATTTGGTTACTGTTTGTGCCGGTGCCGTTCGCTGGTTTCCTAGCCGGCGCCTGGCTGTCATTCGGTGTCTGGTTCAGTTTAATGTTCCTGCTAGGTGGCGGCATTTATCTTTGCCAGCAAGCCTGGATGCTGGGACGGCGTTGGCTTGACCGGGGCCAAAGGCGCCGCGCCCGCCAATCAATGGTTTGCCCACATGATTACCGCCAAACCACGACACCAAGTTTCCGCTGCTCCAACCCGGCTTGCACTGAAGTTCACCGTGACATTTCACCGGGTGCCTTAGGTGTGATTGTGCGGCGCTGCGTCTGCGGTCAAGCGTTACCAACCGGTGTGCTGGCGGCCGCTAAGGTCCTCCAACCGATCTGCCCTTACTGTGACCGGGCTTTGGCTAGCGGCTCAGGTGCGCGCCTCACTTTACAAGTGCCAGCCTTCGGAGCGGTCGCGGCCGGCAAGACCCGACTATTTGAAGCCGGCCTTGTAGAAATGGCTCGGGCTTTGACAGCTAACGGGGGCAAAGTCGAACCACTTGGGATATCATCGGAAGCTTTCGCCAGTTCAGCTGAAGCGGTCATCACCGGACGTGCGGCTACTACCAAGACACCAGAAGGCGCCCAGCCAGTCGGCCAGCCAATGATGTTGACAACCGGCGCCGGGCAGGTTATTGAGCTGCAGTTACTTGATGCCGCCGGGGAACGTTTCGCTAGCTGGCATTCAACTGAAGACCTGACATATTTTAATTCAGCCGGATCGCTCATCGCGGTACTTGACCCGTTAGCTTTCGGCACTGTCAGACCACAAACTAGACGGTACCGGGCGGCTCGCGGAGTGCTGGTAGCGACCGGCGACCAAGAAGACGCCTACTCATCGGTTGTTGACCGGCTTGAAGCTCAAAGCGTTCGCTTGAACCGGATGCATTTAGCTGTGGTGCTAACCAAAGCCGATATTTTGACCGCTTTACCGTGTGGACGTGACCTTGACGCTGGTTCTTCCGCCGGGATTCGAGCCTGGATTGAAGCTCAAGGCGAAGATGGGTTGGTAGCGCATATTGAAAGAGACTTCCGTGATGTACGCTATTTCGCGGTTGATTCAATGACCGAACGTGACCCACATGATCCGTTCAATCCGATACACGTTTTCCAATGGGTTCTAGATAGCCAGGGCATCAAGTTCACTTTGGTGCCGGAGCTTCCGGAATTAGATGAAACCAGCAGCCAAACTAAGGAGGCGGCACCGGCATGAAAGACGGATTGCCTCTAACCTATTGGGTTTATCGCGGGGTCTGGAGCGGCCTGCATTTGGCGCTTGTCGTGCTGGCATTGGTTTTGTTGTTGGTTTGGGCTTTTACTGATTCGCAAGGCTTGGAGGCGTTGACGGCTTGGCGTGACGGTATTGAGTCAGCCCGCCGCGGTTTGTCTTCACTTCTGCCATATCCGTGGGATTAGGTATTACGCGAAATGGCTGCTGATTGCCCGAACTGCGGTAACAGAGGAACTGTGCGCCGTTCTGTTTGTATCCGCTGCGGTTACCGTGACGTGACAGGTGGTCAGTCGGGCAGGCTTGGTCCGCAAGCTGGTTCGGCTCCCGCGCCTCAACCCTCAACATCCAGGCCGCCGATGCCGCCCAAACCGGTCCCGCCACCCAAGTCGGCCGCGAGCGGGTTCGGTTCTGGTTCGGGTGGGTTTGGTTCTGGGTTCGGTTCAGGTTCGGGTGGGTCTGGTTCTGGGTTTGGGTCTGGCCCGGCCGGTGGTTTCGGTGGGGGTGGGTTTGGTTCTGGCCCGGCTGGTGGTTCCGGTGGGGGTGGGTTCGGTTCAGGATTTGGTTCGGGGCGGGGTGGCTCAGCGAGCGGGCCCAGAGCTAGTCTTTTACCAGCCAGCCCGAGTGGAGGCCAGATCGAAGGCCGAATCACCCAGCTAGGGGCCACCCGCACCGAAGTAGAACAAGTCTCCGGCGGTGAGATGGCCGGACGCGCGGCGATCGCTGTCTTACTCTTCTTCATGCTACTGCCGGTCTGGATAGTGCTGATTATTATGTCGATCTTCTTCGCCCCACTGCGAATGCTGCTGCCATTCGCCATGATGCGTGGCCGCGGCCCAGGCGGCAGCGGGCCACAAACAGTTGAAGTCCCAGTCAGCCCATTCACAGTGACCACCGAAGCGGGCCAAGCGGTCGAGGTAATGCTGCGCGGCGAAATCTACGGTGGCGCCCTGCACCTAGGCGACCGCGTCCAAGTCTCCGGCCGGACCAGCCGCACCGGTGTGATCAAAGCCAAACAAGTGACAAACCTCGACACTGGCAGCCAAACACGGGTCAGGACACATCCAGTGATCCGTAACGCCCGCCTCAAAATGGTCGGCTCAGCCGTGCTGGTGGTGTTCGCCCTGCTAGTGGCGTTGAACTTGTTGCATTCTTGCGGGATCGTCTAGGAAAGGCGGGTTGATCTTGACTCAGATCAGCGGAAACGGTCAAGGCGGCGAAGTCGACGGCGCCGGCGATAGCTTTGATGAAACAGGCGCACCGGCCGAAGCGGCCTGGGCCGAACAAGCCGCCGAAGACGAATCAGCCTGGGAAGAACCAGGCTCCGAAGCCGGTGATGAGATCGCCTGGGCAGGATCCGACGGAGGCGGCCCACACGGCGCCGAAGACCCCCAAGAGTTCCGGCAAGCTTATTCCAACGAATACAACGAACCCCTAGACGGTGGGCCACACCGAGTCGAATCCTTTCAAGACCCGCGACTAACAGCCGGTGAGATCAACCCACTCTACGTTTCAGAAGATGACATAACCGACTCACGGGAACTGGAAGAAGGCACAGCGTACCGTTCCAACTGTGCCGACTGCGCCCGCTGTTTCGAGTCGACTTGGCGCGGCCAGGCATACGAAGCCGGAGGCAATCTGGCGGACGGTGAACCAATCGAGCGAATGGAACAGTGGGCCAACGAGGAATGGACCGAGACCAGCCCAAGTGACGTAGCTGAAGCACTCGAAATGGGTGGCCCCGGATCTAGCGCCATCGTCGGGACCACCTGGGAAGGTCCAGAGGCCGGTGGTCACGCTTACAACGCCGTCAACTATGAGGGACGCATCGAAACAGTTGACCCCCAAAGCGGTGAAGTGTTCGAGTATTCACAGACCGCGATTCATCCCTCGCTGGAATCGGCCAGCCAACGGACAAACTACGCCATGGTCTGGGACGCATCAGGAAGGAGAATCCTATGAGTCAGATAACTGAATCGGCCGCCAGGGAGATTCTGCGACAGGTTGGCTCAGGTGCCGCCAAAGCCGAACACTACCTGGCCAAACGGGCTGAAGGCGGCTGGATCTTCGCCTGGAACCTGGCCCAAGGCTCGGCTCCGTTCGGCGTGCGGGCCTGGGTTGTGACCGATTCTGCCCGGCCCGCCATGGTGAAACTAGGCGAATCCGGCAGCCAAGCGTTGAGCAGGTTGAACAGCCAATGATCGCTTGTGCCGCAGCAACGTCCACGCCCGGTATCGCAGCCGGGCCTGGTGTGGTGGCCGCGCCCGGCATCAAAGTCGCTCCGCGGTCATGCCACAGACAAACCAAGCGGACAGCTAGCTGACATGAATAGCGGCAGACTCTCAACCCTGCTGGGCGCTCCCGCCACCGGAGAGACGTCAACGAAGCGCGCCGAAACCATCTTGGATTCGCTACGACACGGCCACAACTTGCGCGAATGCGGCCCACCCCGACTGACAGCGACACACTGGGCGCGGATCAGTGCCATGCCAACACCCAAGCCAGAACTAGCCACCCCATTCGAGACCCTCGCCACAAGCCTCGCCGGAACGGGCACCAGCTTGGACGTGGTGATCGGAGGCCAAGCGGGCGGCATCGGACTACTAATCGGAACCAACCAACCAGCCGAAACCGAACGAATCCGTCGGATCCTGGCCCCCGGGTGCGACCTCCACCTGACACGGCCACCAACTATCGCACCAGGCGTGGCGATCGGCGTGACACAACGGCTCGAACCGAACCAGGCCAGCAACGGGCTGACCCCAACCCGGCCCGGGCTGCTCACCAAAGTGGCCAGCCTGACCGGCGACTGGCAAATCGTGATGCACTGCGAAAGCGCCAGCTATGGCGAAGGACTCGCAGCCACGCGCCAAATCAGGGAGCTAGCTGAAGAGGCCGCCGCCAACCTTTCAACCACCCGTCAAATTACTGACACAATCAGCCAAACCACCGAATCGCCCTGGTGGGCCCGGATCAAGACCTGGCTCGAGACCATCGCCGCCTACCTTTCCCAAGGCGAAGGATCAGGTATGTGGACAGTCGATACTTGGGCCATAGCGGCCAACGAAACCCAAGCCGGATTGGTGGCCGGCGCGTTACACGCCTCAATCAGCTCCGATCAAGGCTGGTGGTTCGCCACCTTCGACTGCCCCGAACCAGAACCGGGCGATCCGCCGCCAACATCAGCTCTATCGAGCCAAGACCTCGGCAGCCTGCTGGCGCCCCCACAAGCCGGTCAACCCGGCCTGGCCATCCGTCAAGCCCCGCCACCAGCCCGCCGACCAGCCAGCGGAACCACCGCACTGCGTTTAGGGCGGTGCTGGGGAACCAGTTTGGAAGCATCAATCGCCCTGAGTGACCTCGAAGGCCACGCCTTCGTCACCGGCACCACCGGTTCAGGAAAAACCACCACACTGCACCGTCTGCTAGCTGAACTTTGGAACCGTCAGGCAGTGCCGTTCCTGGTACTTGACCCAGTCAAAGACGACTATTCAGCCATAGCGGGCGCCTTCAAGGGTGGAATCCAACTGGTTCGCGGCCAAGACCTGCACATGAATCTGCTTGAACCGTGGCCCGGCCAAGACCGGCAAACCCACCTTGGCCAAGTCGCCAACGCCTTCAAAGGCGCTTTTACGATGCCGTCACCCACACCATATGTTGTCACCCAGCTATTCGACCAAGTCGCCATGCTGCCTGGAGCTGGCCAAGGCATCTCACTATTCGATGTGCGTGACATGGTGCCGAACCTGATCACATCACTCGGCTACGCCCCAGAGCAAGAATCAAACATCAAAGCCGCCCTGATGACACGGCTCAACCTGCTGTTAGCGCCAACCCGGGCACACCGTTTCTCCTGGACAGGATCAGACCAGATCAAGCGGCTATTCACCCGGCCAACAGTGGTGACGTTAGGTGACTTGGGGGATGAAGAAGAACGCTCGTTCGTTGTGATCCTGCTCGCCATGACCGCTTGGGCGCGGGCCCGAGCGGGCAGCGCTGCGGGCAAAGCGGTAGGCGGCGGCGCGGGCAGCGCTCCCGGCAATGGGGCTGGCAGCCAGGCAGGCGCGGGCGGACCCGGCGTCAACCACGTCCTGGTGCTAGAAGAAGCCCACCGCATCCTGCCTGAGATAAGCCCAACCAGCGGTGACCCAGAAACCGGATCAGCCAAACAAGTATCAGCCGAACTACTCACCGCCATGCTGGCTGAAGTGCGTGGCTACGGCCAGCAGATCATCGTGGTGGACCAAAGCCCGTCACGGGTCGCCTCCGACGTGGCACGCAACACCAACCTGAAACTAGTTCACCGGGTGGTCCATCCAGCCGACCAAGACCAAATGTCAGGCGCCTTAGGTTTAGGGGACGATGCCGCCCGCCTACTTGGGGAGCTCGAGTGCGGCCAAGTGGTCCTCACGACCCGCTCCGAACCGTGCGCCCAGACCGTTGAAATCGAACGGCTCAAAGTCACCGCGTCACCAATCGTGACAGACGTTCCAGCCGGGACAGCCAGTTGGCCCTGCGACGGAACAACCGAACGGCATTACCGGGCCTGGAAACAAGCCGCCCAAGCCGCCCAACCAATGGCGTTCTACCTGGCGGGGCTAATGTTCGGTGAAGATGACGGCGACGGCAAAGCCCTCTGGCGGCGGGTCTACCAAGGGCTACTAGCAGTCGCCGGAGGCGACCAAACCCTGACCGGCTGTCTGGCCTGGGCCGGAATTCGGCACCTAACAGCCGAACGGCGCTCATTCGGGCCGGTCAGCGGGCCTTTCTCAGCTGACAGCCAGCTGACCGGACTGTACCAAGCTTGGGCTAGCCACCTGCCAGCCAGCAAAGCCGAAGCCGAATCAACTTTGCGGTTAGCGCCACGAATGAACGCCATGGCCTCAATTGAGCGATACACCTGGGAAGAACGGGCGGTGGCGGCCGCCCTGGCCGCCGCCGAACCACGCAACGGCCTCGGCATGCTGGGTTGGGCTAGCTGGCGGGCCGCCTTACCAGAAGTCCGGGACCGGCTGAAAACGCTACAACAAGAATGGGAACCCTGGTTCGGCAGCGGCGTCAAGAACCTACTCCACCTGCTAACCGAATGGATGACCTGGCGGGCCCGGCTCAGCCCAGACATCGGCCAAAAACTACTCAAACAAGCCGGGCTTTGAACGGCTTTGACGGAAGCTCAGAAAGACGGTGCGGCATGGTAGCCATCGGAATAGACCTCGGAACAACCTTCTGCTGCGTGATGTCCCGAACCAAGAACGGTCAACTAGAAATCATCCGAGCGGCCGACGGCAACGACCTGACACCATCAGCCGTCTACTTCGGCACGGGTGGGGAAGTAGTCGTCGGCAGCCCAGCCGTTGAACGCGGCCTAGAAGAACCTGACAACCTGATCACCGAAATTAAGCGCCACATGGGTCAAGACTTCCCAATTGATTCACAAGGCGTCATCTACACGCCGGAAGCGATCTCCGGCCTGATCCTGAAACGTCTAGCGGCCGACGCCGCCACCTACTTCACCGTACCGACAAGCCAAATCAAAGCCGTTATCACAGTGCCCGCCTATTTCGGTGTAGCCGAAAAAGAAGCCACCTATGCGGCCGCCAAAATCGCTGGACTAGAAGTACTCGAACTGTTGGCTGAACCCGTCGCCGCGGCTTATTCCTACGGCACGCTCGAAACACTATCCGGTTCATCACTGGTGTTTGACTTAGGTGGAGGAACCTTCGACGTCGCCGTGGTTGGGATGGACGGCGGAGAACCCAGAATCTGGGCGGTCGACGGTGAAGTCAGGCTAGGCGGAGTCGACTGGAACAACCGACTAGCTGAAATAGTCTGGCAAGGCCTTGAAGCGGCCGGAGCCGACCCGGACTTACGGTACGACGAATCCGCCGCCGCCGCGGTGGCCGCCGCCACCGAAACCACCAAACGGCGGTTATCAGGCACAACCAGCCCAGTGCTGGTACGGGTCGAACTCGACGGACAGAAATACCAGACAAGCGTGACCCCTAAAGAGTTCGAAGAAGCTTCGAATGACCTGGTGAAACTGTGTCTCGAAGCGACAACGCGAGTCCTGGGGACGGCATCGGACAAAGGAGCCCAAGACGTTGAACGGATCCTGCTAGTTGGCGGATCAACCCAACTCCCAGCTATCCGCCGAGCCCTGGCCAGCGAATATGGCCTGCCGGTGCTGATCCACGACCCGAACAAAGCTGTCGCCCGTGGAGCGGCGATTTTAGCGGACCAACTCGAACCTAGCGGAGAAAACAGAGCCGGCTTAGCCAAACCCCGCCAGCGTGTCAAACCAGTCCTGCCGCGCGGCCTGGGCGTCAAAGTGTATTCCAGCCAAGAACCATGGGACCCGCAGCCGTATGTCGCGCCAATCCTGTCCGCCAACACGCCACTACCAGTAGTGGACCACGAGTACACGGTCGCCACAATCGTTGACAACCAGTCGGCCGCCCGGATCGAAATCTGTGAACAAGCCGGAGCCGTCGTGTCACGCGAACTAGCTCACAACCGTGTCGTGTTGGACGCCGAAATGGGGAGTTTACCGCCCATGCCAGCCGGGTCACCGCTACGGCTACTAGTTTCAGTTGGCCTAGATGGGCGGGTCTCATTGAAAGCTGTCGCTGGTGAAAGCCGGACGCCGGTCGAACTATCAGCCTTCATGCTAGGTGTGGTTGATGACTCCGAACTAGCGCAACAACGGTCAGCCATAGACGGGCTCGAACTGAGGCGGTTCTAATGTCCAGTTGGCGGCGGCGAATCCATGATGCCTCCGGTGTGACAGAGTATCCGGTCGGGCCGATGCTCGGCCGGTTAGGGCGGGTCGAACTTGGGCCGGTGCTTGTTACAACACCCGGCTTTGATGACATTGGCCAAGTGCTGAAGAAAATGGGTGTCGAGTTCACCAAGTTCAAAGGCTCGTTTGAGGCTGGGCTGGTGTTCATCAACTGTGGCACATCAGACACGATTGACCGGAAAGGTTTAGCGCGCTTCGTGGCGGGCGGTGGCTGCGCCTACGCCTCAGATCTGACCGCCTCAATGATTGTTCAAGCCTTTCCGGGACGTTTCCGCCAAGCCAGCGGCGGGTCGAGTGGTTTGGTTAAGACTGTGGTCAAGGACGCTGAACTGGCTCAGATCATCGGACCGGAGATCAGTATCACGTTCGACATGGGTGGTTGGACGCGGCTCGAAGCGGCCGACGGCCAGACGCTACTAGAGGGCGCGGCCGGGACACAATGCGCCGGATGGCCGCTAATGATTGAGGTTGGTATCGGGGAAGGGGCGGTTTTCTACACGTCGTTCCATAACCGGGCTCAAGCCTCAAAACAGGAACATGACTTGCTGCAACTACTGGTCCTGAAACAGCTTGGCAGTAAAACACACCAATCAGTTGCGGCGGTTGGTAGGTCGTTAGGGATTGACCTGGTCAAGATGCGGCCGGATGGTGGCGGTAAGAAAAGTCCAAGTGGTGGAAGCGGAAGCGGTGACGGACCTGCGAGCGGAAGCGGACCTGCGAGCGGGAGCGGACCTGCGAGCGGGAGCGCGAGCAGCGGAGGACAGGGCTGATGGCGAGCTGGACCCGCCGGATCTTTGACTCGGCCGGTGTGACCGAATACCCGGCTGGGCCGGCCCTGGAACGGTTAGGTTCCAGGTTCGGTGGCAGCGTCATCTTGGCTCTAGATGTCAGCGGCTCAATGGCGAGGCATGACGCTGGGCCAAAGAAATCCGCTGCCCGCTTGGAAGAAGCCAAACGCGGCTGTGCCGGCTTTATCGCTGAAGCTGTCGCGGCAGGTTACCGGGTGGGTGTGGTTCTTTGGGCCAGTGGCGTTGAAGGTGTCAGTCGGCTCAGCCGGACCGAAGATGAAGGCCGCTGTATGGTCGCGGGGGCCCGGCCGAACGGTGGAACCAGCGTCGTGCCGGCTTTGGGAGAAGCTCAAAGGTTACTGCTAGCTGAGCCGTCCGGCGACATGGTGGTGGCTATCTTCGGTGATGGTGACCTGGGGCCGAAGGCCGCCGCCCAAGCCAAAGCTAAGGAGCTGGAGGGTAACCATATCCGGATCATCACCTGTGGCTTGGGGGAGGCATCAGCCCGGGAACTTGGCTCAATCGCGACTGATCCGGCCGGAGGGCCGGGTTGGGGCGGCTCTGGTTCTGGCGGTTCCGGTTCTGGCGGGCCTGGTGGTTCTGGTTCGGGCGGGAAGACTGGATCGCGCCCAGGAGGCTCAGACGGATTGGCGACGGCCAGCGCTGCTAGTGCCGCCAGCGCTGAGACCATCGCGGAATCGATCATCGCCATGGGTAAGAGTCTGCGCCGCCGTCCTAGTAGCTGAGCCACCGTCTGGCGGTCACGGGCGGTTGGTGCAGAAGTGAACTTCAGTCTGGTTGAAAGTTGAGTTCCAACTCCACTGCTCGGAGGTGCACTTGTCTTCTGATACCTGCTCAACGGACAAAGTCACCGGCTCTAAGCGGTCGGGGCCGACGTTGTACTTTTCGGCGGCTAGTTCCCGGGCTCGAGTGGTGTCAAACCAAGACGGAATTTCAAAACCAACGCAACGCATCCAGTAAGTCGGATATCCGACTCCATTAGGTTCAGTGCTGCCGCTTGCCGCGTCTATTATCCGATAACCGGGAAAGCAGGAACCTTCACGCGGGGGCAGGGCGTATATCTGAAAGGTTTGGTCGGCGTTCTCAACGTCTTGGCAGCCGACGTTGTCCGGACAAGTTTGTCCAACTGATACGACTTCAGTACCGGCCCGAGGATCGGAGCAAGCCACGGCGCGGTTCTGCCAGCCTTGGGGCAAAGAGGAGCGGAAATCGCCTGGCGTCAAAGTCAGGCAGATGCCGACTTCAAGAGGCGCGGCGGCGGTCACTGTGATGTTTTCCGTCTCGGTCACAGTTGGTCTGGCTGTCACGGTGACTACCAGGACGCGGACGTCATCGGCCAGACTACGTGTCACCAGGAATGTGCCGATTCCGCCCAGAGCCATTCCGCCCAGTGTCACCAACAGGACCATGACCCAGAACTGGCGGCTAGTGAACCGTTTAACGTAGGTCAGCCGTGGCATTGTTCATCTTTCTGAGGGTAAGTCCGTCTGGCCGGGTTATCGGCTCCGCCGGGAGGGAACCGCGGCACCGGATCACGGGAACGCCCTCATTATCTTCTGTCTTGTGTTGTTGGTCTGCCGAATAGCAGCGTACCGGACGGCTTGTGCTCGTCCGGCTGGCGGTTCGGGGTTTGGCAGGTGGGCCCGGGTCAACCCGGCGCGACTGGTGGACGATGCCGTGCGGCGTGTCCCGCTCGGACAGGTGAGTTTGCCGTGCGTTGGGTGACGCGGGGTCGCATCGAAGTCCCGGCAGGGTAGGCGGGCTAGGTGACCAGCGGTCAACACGACGTTACTCAGGAACGAGACGACGAAAAAGGCCACGCGGCCGATCAGCACTGACAGGTCGGAGCGGACAAAAGCCATGGTGACGGCCCAGCCGATCCAGAAGACAACCGGCCACAACGTCAAGGCCAGCGTTCGGGCGGGTAGGGAGGAGGCGGTGACTCGTCCTGGATGATCCGCTCGCGACGTTGTCGCGCCGCCGGTAGGAGACGGAAACCCGGACATCAAGGCCCAATTCATCTCCGGCGGATGGCATGACGACCATGCTACCGTAGCGGTCGATTCACCCCGCTGGCGCCATCTTGCGAAGCCTATTGTGGGCGGCGGTCATCGCTGAACGGAATAGACGCCAGTCGCCTGAATGGGGTCTGAGGGCTGATCGCCCAGCCGCGCCACTAACGCCTCGACTCGACGGATCAACGGATGGACTGGATCTAGGGTGGCTTGGCAGTCCGCCAGTAAGTCGATCGCCATGGCACGGGCCTGATCGGTGTCACCGCAATGGGCGGTCCATTCCGCCAGATCGGCGCGCGTTTCGTAAACCTGAGGGTGGTCGTGGTCCATGGTGGCGAGACGGTCAGCCAAGACTTGTCGTAGCTGAATCGCAGCGTCCTGTGGCGAACCGGACTGGCCAAGCCAGCGGGCCTGGTCCTGTAACGCGTCGAGCGTGAACCGGTGAGGCTGATCAAAGGACCCACGCTCTGTCTCAATGACATCTTGCAGCATTGCGATGGCTTGGTTAACCTGGCCGTTGCGTCCCGTCCAATGAGCCAGGGCAGAGCGGATACGTAGGCTGGCCGGGTGTTCCAGGCCCAACCGGGTTCCAGTTTCAGTGGCTAAAACAGTCAGAGCTTCGACGGCTTGTTCAGGCGATTCCAGGTCACCTGAGAGCCGCGCCAAGGCCACCCGCGTCCGCATGACCTGCCTATGATTCGGATCGAAGGTCTGTCGCAACTTGTCTAGGGCGGCATCCAAGTGGGTCTTGGCCTGCGTCAAATCGCCTAACGCCCACAGGCAGAGGGCCCGGGTGTAATGGAACCGGGCCGATAGCGGGACCGCGGAGCTATGTTCCGCGGGGCTGTGTTCCGTGGGCTCACGGTCGGCGGAGTGAGGTTCTGCCGGGTTATCGAGCGAGGAGTCACAGACCTGCAGAGCTTGTCTTAGCTGGCCGGATTCAAGCAGCACAAGAGCTCTAGACCGCAGCCGGGTACGGACCGCCGGATGGCCTGGACCGTGAACCCGCGTCCGGCCGGCCAGCGCCAGGTCCGCCATCTCAAGGCTTTCGTGGATCCGTCCTAAATGCCGCAAACGCCGGGACATGACGGCCTGGATTGTTAGCGTGTTGGTGCTGTCTGGACCGAAGGTCGCTAAGCGGGTCTCCAGACAGTCACGTAACAAGCTAAGTCCGCGTTCGGTTTGGCCAGTCATGAACAAGTACTGGCCCAGGTTGCTCCGTGAAACCAGCGTGCCTGGATGGTTCTCACCCCAGAACTTGGCCCGGTCACTGGCGAGAACCTCAAACTCAGCTACCGCCTCGCTGTATCTCTGCACGTGGGCTAACAGTAGGCCTAGAGAGTTACGCGCTATGAGCGTGTCGTTATGTTCCTCGCCAAGATGGCGCACACTGTCTCGTAGAATTTCAGCCCACAGGGCCAGGGCCTCTCCAGTCCGGCCAGCTTGCGATAAAGCGTTGCAAAGACAACGCCGGGCGCGCAGGTTGCGCCGGTTGGGTATCGGTTCCACCTCGGCCCACTGTGCGACGATTTGTCTGAGCTCACTGATCCGGTCCTCGCCGGTGAAACCAAGAATCCGCTTTGAGTTGGCCAGGCGGGCCCGGGCCAGCAAAGTGCCAGGAGCGGATGGGCCTTCAACCTGGCCGCGTAGTTCAACTAGTTGCTCGAACATTGCTACAGCCAGATCAGAGCGGCCGGTGTCAGCCGTAATATGGGCCAACTCGTAGCGCGCGTCAAGGAAGGCCGGATCTGTTGGCGGCAAGCTAGCGCCGGCCCGTTCAATTAGCGTCTGACAGGCTTGAAGCGACAATTGGGGTGCGCCCAGTGCGGTGACACGCCCAAGCAGGTCAAGCACTTGGCGCACCTCGTTACCAGTTAGCTGATGATCCAAATGGCGGCCTATTAGTCGTGAAACATTGCGTAGGGCGAGCCTGGCGGTTGGTAAATCACGGGGCAAAGGATCAGTCAGGCCGATCACCAAAGCGCGTGCCAAGTCATCAAGTTGGTCGCCGGAATCTGACCAGGCCTCAAGCACCGCCCGTGCCGTCATGTCATGCATCCGGACTGTGGTGTCTGGCCAGGTGGCATCATCAAGTTCGGCCAAACTGAAGAACTCCAGCCGACGCAACACCTTGGGACAGCCACGGTGGACTTCTAACGCCTCGCCTTGACCAATCCATTGCTGGACCGCAGGGTGTTGCCAGACGGTCGCCCTATGACCCATCGGGTCTAGCAGGGCGGCGACAGCCGCGGCTCGCTCAACCACACCGGGTGGCATGTCCCGCGCCGCCCGGCTCAGCGCCATCTGTGTGACCTGCGACATCATCAACGGATAGCCGTGAGAATCAGGTTCGCTCATGACGCTGTCAAGTTGGGCTCCAGAGTTGAAGTCCGCCAACCAGGCCGGAATGGTGCTGTGGTCGGCTTTGATCGTGGCCACAGCGATGCTCAAAGCCAGCGGCAAATAACCCAACGCTTGACAGAGTTGTTCAACATCCGCTTCGGCCCCCGCGTCAGCGAATCTGGCGTGGCTGGACTGAACAAACCGTTTGGCTTCGGCCGCTTCGAACCGGCCGCATTCGACTATGTCTCCGTATTCTTCAAGCCACGGATGTCGCTGCCTGGTTGTAACCAGGACGCGCCCAACTATTGACTGGGTTGGTGGCATCAGGTCGTGGCGGGTTAGTTCGTCAACGTCAGCGTCATCCAGAACAATCAGCCATGGCCACCAGACTTCTTGTAGACGGGCGATAAGTTTGTCGGCCAGTCGCTGGTCACGGTCAGGTGCTTCTTCAGGTATCTGTAACCCGATTTGCTGGGCGGCTTCAGCGTAGGCGGAAATAGTTGATGTCCGGCTGGTGGCGTCAACCCAGAGCAGCAACTCGGCGGGGGAGCCCCGGTCTGGTACGCGGGCTTGGCGGGCGATATCCCGGGCGATGAAAGACTTGCCGGACCCACCGCCACCGACTATTGACACCAGGCTGGTCGGTGGTTCTTGGTTGGCGCCATCAGTCCAGGCTCGCATCACCTGGTCCTGGATTTCTCGGTGTTGGTAGTTCTTCGGCACGGGATGTATCCGGCGAGGCATGATTGGTTCATCGGTCACCAATCCAAGCCGTCCGGGGACCACAATCCAGTCGAGTTTGATTTGGTTGTCGCGTATGTCAGAGGTCAGGTCCTGGCGGACCCACTTAGCTAGGTCCTCAAGATCGCGCCACGGTTGGGTTTTGAGACCAAGTTCTGCCGCCAATAGACGCACAATTGCGCGTAGTTCTGGGTCACGCTCCGATGGCCCCTCGGCCGAGCCGGTCTCACCAGCCGAAAGGTACAACCGGACCGGTTTGCCGGCGGCATGGCCCAGACGAATCTCGGCTACCGTTCCTGAGACATATTCCATGCCAGATTCTGGATCGGTCCAAGGTGAGCCTTTGTCTTTATCGAATATGGCGATCACAAGTTGGCACGGTCCCAGTAGCGAGTCGTTGACACAGGCCTGTCCGCCACCCCGCATCGACCAGGACTTAGTTGAATCCTCCCTCCAATGCTCGGTGCGCACACGCAGACCACGCAACAACCCAACCTCCCGGCGCCACTCGTCTTCAAGGGCGCGCCGGACACGCTCGGCCGCTGGGTCGGCGTCAGCCGGACATGACAAAAGGACAACGATCTCGTCAATTGCGGGCATCAGGCCACCCTCCGCCGGGGCTCGGAAACTTCAGAAACACACCGTTGGGAACTAGCCCAAAGCGGCTGGACCGTATTTTAGCTGGGTACCCTTAGGTTGATGCGTAAGTCAGCGGTTAGGAGGGTGGCCGTCCGGGTTTTGGCGGTAGTGCCGCTGGGGTGGCTGGCGGGGCTGTACCGCCACGGACGATGCCGCCGCCCCGAGCGCTCCTGAGACGTCGGCATCGTCCGTTGTGGTAGTTACGTCCGCGCCGAACCAGTCGGGTGTGGTTTCGTTTTCGGGCGGGACCTCCCCGTTTAGTCCCTATACGGACGTGATCAGCGCTTTCACTGGACCCGAAGCTGAAACCCGGCGACCGCGGAACGGTTCGCCAAGATTCAGGACTCTCTGGCTGAGTGCATGAAGGGTCGCGGTTTGAATACACTCCGGCCGAGCCGGTCGCTCTAGATCAGGACAGTCGCCTGTTCGCACAAGGTGACGTGTTGTGGCTGCCCCTGCTGCCGAACACCCGTCAGGCGACAGCCGCCGATGGCTATGGTGTGATGGCGCCGCCGCCGGTCGCCTCAGATAACGCATCAGCCGGTGAACTGGCCAGACAGATGGACGCGCTGATCAGTCAGGATGTGGGGCTCGATTCGAGGGTGATAACACTCAACGGCGAATGGAACCGCTGCATGACGGCCAGGGACTTTGACTTGACTTCAGGCAACCTGTACAGCCGGGACAATGTCAGTCCGTGGGCGGCTTGGACGTTGGCGTTGCTCACGGGCTTACCTGAGCGAGGTGAGGTACAACTTGGTTTTATGCCCGGTGAGGTCGATGAGGAAGCCTCGATGGCACCTCTCGACGGAGACGAACTATCACTTTGGGGAGCCGTCTAGTGAGGTTGCTTCTGGACACGAACACTGTCCTCTGGACAAGCAGACAGCCCTCAAGCCTCAGTCCAGCCGCGAAGGCCATCCTGACTGATCGAGACACCGAGAGGATTATCTCGGCGGTGACGCCGTGGGAGCTGTGCATCAAGGCCGGAACGGGGAAACTGCCTGCGGCACTGCCGTTGATCGCCGCGTTCGACCAAGTCGTAACGGCCTTGTCGGCCAGCGAATTGCCTATCACACGCCGCCACGCAATTCTCGCTGGACAACTGCCCTGGGAACACAAGGACCCGTTCGACCGCATGCTCGCGGCACAAGCTCTGTCGGAAGGCCTGACCCTTCTAACCAAGGACCGTATCTTCAGCTCCCGGCCGGACCTTCGCGTCATGTGGTGAAATCGGCCCGGCCAGTCGAGGCGGCGGCCCGCGAAGCCGTCGAAGACGGCCGTCAGCAGGATGAGTACGCCGCCGCCGTCCAGGTCGATGCCGCCGCCATCCGGCGCCACCAAGTGCGAACCATTTCGCAAGCTGACACCTGCGGCTCAAACACAGGTAGGCCGCCCGCCCTTGAGGCGCCACAGTGGCATTTGAGGACGAACAAATCAGTGCCCTGGGTGGGACTCGAACCCACACCGTGCCGGGTTTGAGCCGACTGCCTCTGCCAATTGGGCCACCAGGGCTTGGTTCGCACACTAGGCTACATGCTGTGACTGGTGCTAAGGCAAACAAAGAGGCCGGCCGCCGCGTAGTGGTGGCCGAAGACGACGCTCTGATCCGGCTAGATGCTGTCGAAAGCCTGCGGGAAGCCGGATTTGATGTGGTTGGTGAGGCATCTGATGGTGAGGAAGCCGTCGCCCTAGCTGAAGAGCTGAGGCCCGATGTTGTGGTGATGGACATCAAGATGCCCAAAATGGATGGCTTGACAGCCGCCGGGAAGATCAGCGACCAGCGGATCGCGCCGGTTGTCATGCTGACCGCATTCTCACAGAAAGAACTAGTTGACCGGGCCATTGAAGTCGGCGCCATGGCGTTCGTGGTCAAACCGTTCACGGCGGCCGATCTGCTGCCAGCCATCGAGTTGGCGATCGCCCGCCATGATGAGATCCTCTCACTCGAAGATGAAGTAGCCGATATGGAAGACCGTCTCGAAACCCGCAAACGGGTTGAACGGGCCAAAGGGCTGCTGATGAAGAAAATGGACGTGACCGAACCGGACGCTTTCCGCTGGATCCAGAAAACTTCGATGAATCGCCGCCTGACGATGCGTGAGGTGGCGGATGCGGTTATCAGCCAAATGGAATCCGCTGGCGACTAGCCGCCCGCCCGCCCAAAATATCATCGTGACCAGCCGAGACGCGGCATAGAAGGATACGTTGCGCCCGGGTGGGTGGCTTTTCGTAGCGGACCTAGGCCCGCCAAGGTGAGTTGAAGCCGCCGAAGTGGGGTTGACTAGAGGGATGAGCCCAAGGTTATTGCTGATTGACGGGCATTCAGTTGCCTATCGCGCGTTCTACGCCATGCGGGCGTCTGATCTAACAACCACGACCGGTGAGCCGGTTGGCGCGGTTTATGGTTTCTTCAACATTGTGTTGGCTCAGCTATCTGAGGTCCGCCCAACCCACGTGGCGGCCGCTTTCGACGAATCGCGCCACTCTTTCCGGACTGACATTTACCCGGCGTACAAGGCCAGCCGTGGCGCCACCCCGGATGAGTTCAAAGGCCAGGTGGCTTTGATTCAGGAGCTGCTGGCTGGTCTTGGCATCCGATATTTCGTTGAGCCGAATGTTGAGGCCGATGACGTCATCGCGACTTTGGCGGAGCAGGGCACTAGCCAGGGTATGGAAGTGTTCATCATGTCGGGTGATCGGGACACGTTCCAGTTAGTGGACGATGCCGTCACCGTGCTTTATCCGGGTTCGCGGGCTTCCGAGGTGGTTAGGATCACGCCGAGCGAGGTTGTGGCCCGCTATCAGGTCACGCCGCAGCGGTATCCGGATCTGGCGGCTTTGACTGGTGAACAGTCAGACAATCTGCCTGGTGTGCCGAAGGTTGGCCCAGTGACGGCTGCCAAATGGATCAACCAGTTCGGTGATTTGGATCAGATTCTGGCGCACGCCTTTGAGATCACCGGTGCGGTCGGAGAAAACCTCCGCCAGCATGCCGCTCAGGTCCGTTTGAACCGCCAGCTCAACCGTTTACGGCGCGATGTTCCGCTGGAAACTGATGCGGCCGGTTTGACTTTAGGTGGCTTGAACCTAGATGAGCTGGATTTGTTGTTCGCTTCACTTCAGTTCAGGAACGCTAAGGATCGTCTGCTGCGGTCCGGTGTTTGGCAGGGCCCACCGCCGGTCGAACTGACCAGTTCGCTTGATTCGCTCAGCCCGGTGGTGTTAGGTGACGGCGGCCTGCCTGACTTTCTGAGTGGTTATCCTGGCCGGACGGCCGGAATTGAACCAGTTGGTCGGCTGATGCCGGGTGGGGGAGAAGCTTGGGAGTTGGCTATCGCCTTCCCGGACGTCCGGGTCACCTTACTTGACCTGAGTAGCTTAGGTGACCTAGATACAGCTGAACTGGCGGCTTGGTTGTCCGATCCTTCAGCCGCTAAAGCCGTCCATGACGCTAAGAACGCACTCCAAATGTTGCACGGGTCAGGTTTTGAACTTGCCGGGGTGGTGTTTGATACGGCTTTGGCCGCCTACCTGGTCTGGCCAGATGGCCGGGCTTATGGTTTGACCGGTCTGACCCGTGACCTGCTGGGTCAACGTCTAGCTGAGGACCAACAAGACGGCCAAGGCATGTTAGATCTGACGGGACCTGGTTTGGGTGGTTCTGATCTGCGTGTTGTGTCACGGGCGGCGGCTGTGGCTGAACTGGTCGGCCCGTTAACCAAAGAGGTAACTGAGCGCGGCGCGGCCGCGCTCCTAGTTGAACTGGAACAACCGTTAACCGGTGTGTTGGCGGTAATGGAACGGGCCGGTATAGCGGTTGATCGGGAACGTTTGACGGCCCTGTCCCAAGAACTGACTAAGAGAGTCGAATCGGCTGAAGAGAACGCCTATTCGGCGATTGGCCGACCAGTCAACTTGGCCAGCCCTAAGATGCTGCAAGAGGTTCTGTTCCAAGATCTCGGTATGCCGAAAACTCGGCGCACCAAAACGGGTTATTCAACTGACGCCGAGTCGTTGGCTGACTTGTTTAAACGCACCGGGCATCCTTTCCTAGAGCATCTGTTAGCTCACCGTGACGCTGTCAAACTGCGTCAAATGGTTGACTCGCTGCTCGCGACAATCCAAGATGACGGCCGGATTCACACCACCTTCGGCCAGACGGTGGCCGCTACTGGACGTCTCAGCTCATCTGATCCGAACTTGCAGAACATTCCGGCACGCAGCCAAATAGGGCGTGAAGTCAGGCATTGTTTTGTGGCTGGCCCGGGTTACAGCGAACTGATGACAGCTGACTATTCTCAAATTGAGATGCGCATCATGGCTCACTTGTCTGGTGACCAGGACCTGATTGATGCTTTCAATCAAGGTGAAGACTTGCATCGTTTTGTGGCGGCCCGTGTGTTCGGGTTGGATCCTGAAGCGGTCACCAGCGAACAGCGTTCCCGGATCAAAGCGATGAGCTACGGCTTGGCTTACGGGCTTAGCTCTTACGGACTGTCCCGACAACTCGGCATCGGACAAACTGAAGCTGAAGCCCTCCGGGCGGACTATTTCGCCCGTTTTGGTGGTATCCGCCACTACTTGGACGGTGTGGTGAACCAAGCCCGCCGCGACGGCCACACCGAAACAATTCTCGGCCGGCGCCGTTACCTGCCGGACCTGACCTCAACCAACCGCCAACGCCGCGAAATGGCCGAACGGATGGCGCTGAACGCGCCAATCCAAGGCAGTGCGGCTGACATCATCAAAGTCGCGATGCTGCGGGTCGATGCGGCGATGCGGCAAGCTGATCTGCGGTCGCGTCTGATTTTGCAGGTCCACGATGAACTCATCGCCGAAGTCGCCGAAGGTGAATCTGAGACGGTTGAGGCGATCCTGCGCCGTGAGATGGCTGGCGCCGCCAAACTGAAAGTCCCACTAACCGTTTCAGTTGGGACTGGCCATTCGTGGCGGGACGCCGCCCACTGACCTGACCCAGGCGGGCGTAAACTACCCCGAGTGTCTAGTCCCAAGCTTCCAACCCGCCGGGTCGGCCTGATTGTTCTGCTGGGATCGATGGCTGCCTTGGGAGCTGTCGCCGGAGACATCTATTTACCGTCCATGCCGGATATCGCGGCCGGTTTGGACACTTCGCGTGCTTGGGTTCAATCAACTGTCACAGCCACTTTGATTGGTGGCGCCTTGGGGCAGCTTGTGATTGGTCCGCTGTCTGACCGTTACGGCAGGCGGGGGCCGGTCCTGGTAGGTATTGGGCTGCACATTGTGGCGTCGATTGGCATAGTGTTCACGCCTTCAATTGGTGTGCTGATCGGTTTGCGGGTGATCCAAGGGATCGGTAACGCCTCAGCGCAAGTCGTTTCTATGGCCATGGTGCGGGACCTTTACAGCGGCTACCGGGCCGCCAAATTGTTGTCCCAGCTAGTGCTAGTGATCGGTTTGGCGCCACTGCTGGCACCAACTCTGGGTGGTTTTCTGGCCGAACTAGGCAGTTGGCGCTACACCTTCGTTTTCTTGGCCGCCTTTGGTGTTGCCTTGGGACTGTTCGTTTACTGGCGTGTACCAGATACCCGTCCCGACACGATCAAACAGAACCCGGCCGGCTTGGGCCAGGCTTTCCAGGCCTACTGGGTGTTGTTGCACGATTACCGTTTCATGGGTTACGCCGTCATTCCAGGTTTGGCGATGTCAACCATGATGGCTTGGGTTATTTCGTCGCCGTTCATTGTCCAAGTCCATTACGGTCAACCGAGCCGTGTCTTCGGTTTGATCTTCGCTTTCTGTGGTCTGTTTATGGTGGCTGGCGCCCAGGTTAACGCCGCTGTGGTTCACCGTTTCGCGCCAAAACGGTTACTGACTGTGGTGCTACCAATTGAACTTGGTTTCGCCTTGGCCGGGCTGGCGGCCGCCTTAGCTAACTGGGGTAGCCTTTGGACCTTGGTGCCCGGGGTTGCGGTGCTGGTCTTCGCTAACGGGTTTGTCCCAGCCAACGCTTCAGCTTTGGCTCTAACCCGTCACGGTGAGGCGGCCGGTGCGGCCGCCGCCATGATCAGTTGTGTCCAATCAATTTGTGCGGCCAGTGTGACCGGTCTGCTCTCAACCATTGGTGACACGCCACGCGACATGACCGCCGTCCAGTCAGGTGCCTTGGCGATCGCGTTGCTGATTGTGGTTTGTGGCTGGCTGCTTGGTCGGCGATCTCAGGCGGCCGGCAGGCCGAGCGCCTGACGGCGGTCCCGCACAATTGAGACGACTGGCCGGGCGGCCAAGAATGAGGCCAACAGGCCACCAGCTAGCCGGACCGGCCAGAGCGGACTGATGAACAGGCAAACCATTGCGGCCAGGATCGGGATCAGGTATTTCACGGCCCAAACAATGAATCCACCAAATGATGGCATTTCGATGCCGCGCTCCTCAGCCACCGCCTTGACCATGAAGTTTGGGCCATTACCGATATAAGTAACGGCACCGCAGGTCACCGCCCCCAAACTGATCGCCGTCAAATAGATTTCGGGCACACCTGCCACTGTCACAGCCCCCGGTACGGTTAGTGCCTGCCCCATGCCGAAGAACGCCAAATAGGTTGGGGTGTTGTCAAGGATGGCTGACAGTCCACCAGTCAAACCGAAGAAGGTGTATTCGTTGAGTGGTAACCGGTGGGCTTCATCTTGAAGCAGCGCCAGAGCCGGAATCATGGTCAGGAAGATTCCTAAGAACAGCACCGCTACCTCAATAATCGGACGCCAACTGAATTCGTTACGGCCGAACCGGATAACTTTAGGCGTTAAGAAGTATGACGCCGCGGCCACCCCAATTTGGACCGCCGCTCGCAGCCAAGGCAGCGTGCCAAGGAAAGCCACCGACGCGATGATTAGGGCCAACCAGAGGCAGTTCAGGCCGCCACGCAGCGCCAAAGGCGAAACCGTCAGATTGTCTGAGGCGATCGCTTGAGGTGCCTCAGCGGCGTAGCGCCGTCGGTCAAGGGCGTAATAGGTGAGCAGCAGTAAACCGTTAACCAACACCCAAGGCCCGATCAGTGAGAACGTCCAAGTAAATGGGACTCCCCGCATCAGGCCAACGTAAAGCGGCGGGTCACCCAATGGTGTCAGCAGGCCACCACAGTTAGCCACTATGAAAATGGCGAAGACCACGGTGTGTGTCTTGTTGCGTCGTTCGGCGTTAGTGTTCAGCAACGGCCGGATCAGCAACATGGCCGCACCAGTGGTGCCGATGAAGGACGCCAGGACAGCTCCCAAAGCCAAGAAGATCGTGTTGTTGCGTGGCGTGGCGGGCAGGTCACCATCCAGGAAGATTCCCCCAGAAACAACAAACAAACTGGCCAGCAGCACAATGAATTGGCCGTATTCAGCCATTGAATGTTCCACCAGGTGGGGATCGAGTTCGAACCAGACCCACAACCCGACTGGCAAGCCAAGCGCTAAAGAGATGACCAGTTTTGACCGGTTACGTTCCCAGTGGCGGGCAGCCGGCCGGATAAGCGGCAGCACAGCGATACAGCCAAGCAGCGTGATGAACGGCAGTATCGACCAAGAAGGCAACGTCATGGGTACTCTCGTCAGGCTTGCGGGACAACTTCATGAGCCTACCCGCCCAAGCCTGGCGGTCAGCGCCAGACCAGGCCAAGCTTGGCGGTCAGTGCCAGGCCTGCCCAAGCTTGGCGGTCAGCGCCAGACCGGGCCGGGCCTGATCTGACGCCAGCTGGGACCCGCTTTGGGGGCCCGCTCGCGTCAGCTACCTCTGGTCTACACCGAACCTTGTCCGCCAAGCCGGGAAGGTGGCGCGACAAATAGCAAGAATCGCGGCCCGGGTTTTTGATCACGGCCGCCGAACGACTAGCGTGGTTGTTGTCGTGGTGACCTAAGCTCCAGGCCAGCAACTCACCACTGAGTAGCGCTCAAACCGCTGCTGACCTGGGCGAATAGTGGAAAGGGAAGAGTCAATGTCTGACTTGGGCGACACGCCCGCGCCTGCGGGTGCAGAGCTGCCTTCAACCGGCAGCGGAATTGTGATCGAAATGGCCGGGACGGACATAATCGCTGACTCCGACCGCAAAGGCAGACCGTTCTCCTTGTTCTGGCCTTGGTTCGCCGCCAACATTTCGGTCTTAGGCATCAGCTACGGTGCTTGGGTCCTGGACTTTGGCATTTCCTTTGGTCAGGCTTGCGTCGCCGGTGTGATCGGGATCGTTTTCTCGTTCTTCCTTTGCGGCGTGGTGGCCTTGGCTGGCAAACGCGGCGGCGCGCCCACTATGGTCCTGGCCCGGTCCGCCCTCGGTGTGATCGGTAACCGGGTGGCGGCTGTGCTCTCCTGGATTCTGACGGTCGGTTGGGAAACTGTGCTGACCTCTTTGGCGGTGATGGCGACAGCCACCATCATGGAAGCGCTCGGCGCCGGATCTGGCACCTCAATCAAACTGATCGCCTTGGCGGTGGTCGCGGTGCTGATCGTTGGTGGAGGTGTGATCGGTTTCGACATGATCATGAAAATGCAGACCGTCATCACAATCGTTACGGGCGTACTGACGATCGGCTATTTCATTTTGACGTTCAGCCACATTGACTTGGGTGCCGTCACATCAATGCCGTCCGGTAAGGCGCAGGCCTTCATTGGCGCGTTGATCTTCATGATGACTGGTTTCGGCTTGGGTTGGGTCAATATGGCGGCCGACTATTCGCGTTACCTGCCACGCAAGTCTTCTAGCGTGGGTGTCATCTGGTGGACCACTTTCGGCGCCGCGATCGCCCCGTTGCTGCTGTTGAGCTACGGGCTCTTGCTGGCCGGCTCAGATCCGGCACTGCGTCAAGGTATCTCCGGTGATCCTATTGGTGCCCTGACCACAATTCTGCCGACCTGGTATCTGTTGCCGTTCGGTTTGGTCGCCATCCTTGGTTTAGTTGGTGGCGCTGTGCTGGACATTTATTCGTCTGGTTTAGCTTTGATTTCGGCTGGTATTCCGATCCCACGACCGGTGGCCGCCGGAATTGACGGTGTCATCATGATCCTTGGAACGATCTACATCGTTTTTGGTGGTTCGGCTTTCTTTGACATTTTCCAGCAGTTCTTGATGACTTTGGGTGTGCCGATAGCGGCCTGGGCAGGCATTATGTTGGCCGATGTTTTGCTACGCAAAGCGGCTTACGCGGAGGCTGATTTGTTCAATCCGCGCGGCCGTTATGGCTCAATTCCACCAGTTCCGATGGGCATTATGATCCTCGGTACTGGCGTCGGCTGGGGTTTCATCATCAACCAGTTGCCGGCCGCTAAGTTCCTTGACTGGTTGGGTTATTTCATGGGCGCTGTGGGTGGCAAGGACGGCGATTGGGCTTACTCCAATCTGGGCGTTCTGTTCGCCTTACTGATCGGTTTCATTGGCGCTTTGCTCTTGACACGCGGCCGGGTCCGGGCCCAAGAAGCTTTGGCTTTACCGGAGGTTGTGGTGGTTGTTGAAGAGGTCGTTGAGGAAGGTGAAGCGGCGTGACTAGCGCCGCCGCGGCCTCCCCGTTGGACGATGCCGCCCCTCAGGGTTCCGTTGTCGGTAAGACCAGCGCTGCTGGCGGCCAGGTGCCAGACCAGGCGGCCAGCCAGGCCGCGTCTTCCACCCAGCTAGTTGTGGTCGACATGCAGAACGTTTTTGGCCAGGACGGTTCTGACTGGCGGTCACCGCGTTTCGATGAGATCGTCTCACCGGTGGCCGCCCTGGTGGCGGCCTATTCGCCGAACGTTGTCTTCACCCGTTTCATCTCTCCAGTTGAGCCGAGCGGAGCCTGGGTGGCTTACTACGCTGACTGGCCGTTCGCCTTGCAAGCACCTGAACACCCAATGTGGGACGTGGTTGAACCCTTGGCGGGGCTAGCCAGCCAGGTGGACGGCGTTGGACCCGGTGGCGGGACGGTCGACAAACCGACTTTCTCAAAATGGGGTCCTGAACTGAAAGGCCTGCTCGGTCCGCGTGGCCGGATGGTGCTGGTTGGTGTCTCAACTGATTGCTGTGTCATTTCGACCGCCCTGGCGGCGGCCGATGACGGCGTTGAGGTGCTGGTCGTGCCGGAGGCTTGCGCTGGGGTTGATGATCCATCACATGACCAGGCATTACATGTCATGAGCCTGTATGGCCCGCTAATCAAGCTGACACCCTTGAGCGAGGCCTTAGCGTTAGCTGGTGAGCCTCCGGCTGGATGACCGCTCGGCGGCCACTGGCTGACTTGCGGGTTTACTGCCGGGCTGGTTGGTGTGGGCCAACTGGGTTTGGAGCTGGATCGGGAATCGCATTCCGCTCGCGCTGGGCACACCAACCCGTCCAGCCACGACACTGACCTGGACAACCCTTGGGCCTGCCAGTTGAGGTGCGCCTGTGAAAGACTCGGATGGTGAAACAGATACCTTCGGGCTATAGCTTGGTGCGTTTGGGCCCGGCCGATTTACGGGACGCTGTCGAGGTTGACCTGTGGGCCTTCCCAGCGGTTGAGACAGTTGATGAGATGGCGGCCCACCGCTTGTCGTTGCCGTTTGACCGGGCACTTGGCTGCCGGGCGGATGACGGCCAATTGGCGGCGTTGTGTTCAGCTCACACTTTCGTCGACTTCCCTGTACCAGGTCACCAGATCGCGGCTGGCGGTTTCACTTGGATGGCGGTTCATCCGGAGCATCGTCGGCGAGGGTTGGCCTCGGCTCTGATTAACCGCCATTTGGCGGACTGCGCGGAACGTGGTGAAGCGATTTCAGCACTGATCGCCTCAGAACCAGAAATATATGGGCGTTTCGGTTATGGCACGGCCACCTGGGGTTACACATTGAGTTTGGCCCGCCGGGCGGATCTGGTGGCGTTAGACCAGTCGGGCATAGATGTCACCTTCGAGACACTCGACCCGGAGGTTCACGCTGGTTTGGTGCATGATCTTCACCGGGCAGCGGCCGGCCAAGGTGATCTGATCCGGCCAGGCTGGGTCAGCCGGACTGATGTTGAAGCTGAGCGGACTTTCCTGACCCGGACAAGTAACCACCGCCGTGGTCTTGAACCGAGCCGCATCGCGTTGGCCTGGCGTGGCTCTGAACCAGTCGGCTACGCCGTGTTCGCCCGCAAAGAACTGGGTTGGACTGACGGCAGACCTGATTCGAAGGTCATGTTGTCAGAGATCGCCTACTTGGACAGGGCGGTGGCTTACGCTCTTTGGAGCCGACTACTTGACATGGATTTGACGGCCGGTGTGATGGCTCACTTGGTGACACCGAGTGACGCCATCTTCGGGTTACTGGTGAATCTGTCAGCCGCTCAACCGCGGCTGGCGGATACTGTTTGGCTGCGTCTAGTTAATGTGGCTCAGGCGCTGGCCGCCCGGCGCTATCAGTCGCCAGTTGATTTGGTGATTCAAGTGGAAGACTCGGTTCTACCCGCTAACAGCGGCAAGTACCACTTGACCGCGGCGGCCTTTAGTCAGGCGACGGTTGACAAGACGTCAGCTCCGGCTGATCTGATAGCTGATTCGAGGGCTTTAGCAGCGGCCTATCTTGGTGGCACACCGCTGACTAGTCTGGCGTCGTCTGGCCGGGTCAGTGAGTTGACTCCCGGTGCGTTAGCACGGGCCGGGGCGGCCTTCGGCTGGCCTGTTCCGGCGTCGACTTCTTGGATCTTCTAAGTGGCTGTTGAGGCTGGTCAGCGCATGGCGCTGACCAGCCTCAACAGGTTGACCAGCCAAAACAACAGGCCGACTAGCCAACACGTTTGGCTTACCAGCCAAAGCAACAGGCTGACTAGCCAAGGCAACAGATTGACCAACTGAAACAGGTAGCGGCCTTAGCGGAAGCCGGTCGTGCCACTTAGGCCGCGACGGCTGGGCCCGCTAAGGCCGCCACCGGATCAGTCTTTCAACTCATTCGTAAATGCCAGCGTTCTTGTACTGTTCGGCGTTGTCGATCGTGATAGCGGGGGAGTCAATCTTCTGCAGTTTCTCGACTGAATCACCGTCGATCACTGAAAGCAGGGTCTTGATCCCGAGCGCACCGATGACAGTCGCATCGTTGTAGCCGGTGATCTTGTAGTTGGTGTCGCCCAGGATTTCCTGGACAGCTTCATTCTGGCCGTCTACGCCAGCAATGATTAGCTGGTCTGACCGTCCAGCGTCAGCTGCCGCTGTCTGGGCGCCCAAGCACATGGCGTCGTTTTCACAGAACACAGCCACGATGTCGTCATACTGTGAGAGCATGTTTTCCATCGCGGTCTGGCCACCGTCAGTTGACCAGTTACCGAAGTCAGGTGCGACTGTGACGTCGAACTTGCCAGCGGCCTCGAGTGCGTCAGTGACGCCTTTGGTCCGGGCGATCCCGATGGTGTTGTCGGCCGCGCCGCCCTTGATGACAATGACCCGGCCACCGTCAGGCAGGTTGGACACCAAGTATTCGCCGTCCTGCTTGCCGAGCTGTTCATTATCTGGCCCGACCCATGAGGTGAAGTTCTCTGACGAGAACAGCCGGTCCACTAGTACCACTGGAATGTCAGCGTCTTCGGCAGCCTGGAGACCTTCTGGGAAGTCATTCAGCGGGCCGCCAGAAATGATGATGCCGTCCACCTTCTGGGCGACACAGTTTTCAACGTCGGATTGCAGTTTGGCGGCGTCGCCGTCAGCGTTGGAAGTGATGACTTCAGCGCCGGCCGCTTCACCGTCTTTGACGACAGTGTTTTCCATGCCGACAAAGTACGGCCCGCCGAGTGTGAAACTTGCCATGCAGACGGTCACGTCACCGCTGGCTTGATCGCCGCCTGGCGAATCGTCACCGCAGGCTGCCAGTGACACTCCGAGGGCGCCACAAAGGGCAATTCCGATAATTGGCTTGATACGCATCTAGCTCCTCCTTAGGGGCTCTGTTGGGTTTGATATCGGTGATGGTTGAGTAGAGAAGGATGATTTAGTTGTTCAGGGCGGCGGTCAGTTTCGTCGCCGGGCTTGGCTTTGCATCAGAATCACCAAGATGATGATCAGGCCTTTGAAAACCTGTTGCCAGAAGTCTTGGACGCCCCACAAGCTGAGAAGGTTGTTCATTAGTTGCAGGATGACCACACCAGCTAAGGTCCCGTGAATGGAACCCTTGCCGCCGGCTAGGTCAGCCCCACCTATGACGCAGGCCGCGATCGCGTCCAGTTCAAAGGCGACTCCGAGGGAGGGTTGAACATTTCCCATCCGTGAAGCCAGGATCACCCCGGCTAAGGCCGCTAGACCGCCGCAAATCATGTAGGCGATTACGATGCCACGGGTTACCGAGATACCAGCCAGGCGGACAGTTTCCCGGTTGCCGCCGATGGCGACGATGGATCGTCCCAGCGGCGTGCGGTTCAGGAAGACCCAGCCCAAAGCGAAAGCTACGGCCACCACAATGATGGCCACTGGAACTGGGCCAACAGTGGTTGCCCCAATCCAGCGGAACTGGTCCTTAACGTCCGCTGACGGCCGTAGCGGCACGTCAGAGAATACGAAGGTTAAACCTCTGATAGTGGTCATGGTGGCTAACGTCACCACGAACGGAGCTAACTTGAACCGTGCCACTAAAATCCCGTTGGCCGAGCCGAACAGTAATCCGGTAACGATGGCCGCTGCCATGGCTAGTGGCACCGGGAATGAGGTGTAACGGTCGAGCTGGTCATAGGTCAACCCGACAGCGGAAATGGCGGCGAACGCCACCACACAACCGACTGACAGGTCAATCCCGCCAGTCAGGATCACCATCAGCATGCCGAGTGACAGCAGACCGTTGGTCACCATCTGGCGCATGATGTTGGTGAAGTTTGATTCAGTGAAGAACGTGTCGGTGGTGGTTCGTGCCACCACCACCAGGACCACGGCGACCAGCCCGAATAGGATTAAACCGCGCATGTCGCGGCCACCTAAGCGGAGGTTGCGGCCGTTGAAAAGGCCGCCCCTTAGGCCGGGGCCGGCCGTCGGTTCAACCTCCAGCGGAATGTCTTTCGGGGTCATGTTGGCGTTCCAATCGAATAGGCGAGGACTTCTTCTTCGGTGACGGATGCGGGGTCCAATTCGGCGGCCATTGTGCCTTCGCGCATCACCAAGAGGCGGTCTGAGGCGCCGATCGCCTCAGTTAGGTCAGATGAGATCAACAAAATGCCCATACCTGAGCGGGCCAGCGAATCAACCATGCGGTAAATGTCGATCCGGGTGGCCATGTCAACGCCGCGGGTTGGTTCATCTAGCAGCAGCACCTGGGGTGCGACTTCGAGCCATTTGGCGAGGACTACTTTCTGCTGGTTGCCGCCAGATAGTTGCCAAACCGGCCGGGCGGCACAGTCAGCCGGTTTGATTGAGAGTTGTTCGATCCGCTGCGCGGCGCGGGCGCTGGCTCGCCGCATCCGCAGCAGCGGACCTTTCATGGTCGCCAGAATGACGTTGTCCCGGACTGACATGCCGAGCACCAGCCCAGTGTGGCCACGATCTTCGGTCACCAAAGCCATGCGGCGGCGGAGAGCGGCTTTTGGTGTCCGTGCCCGCAACGGCTGCCCGCCAAGGTTGATCTGCCCGCCGACCGGGCGCCGCGCCCCGAAGACGGTTTCAGCAAGTTCGCTCCGGCCTGAACCGACCAAACCGAATAGGCCAACGACTTCACCGGCGCGGACTTGTAATGAAATGTCTTCGAATTCGCCGGGCCGGGCCAGGTGGTCGACTCGCAGTAACGCCTGGCCGAAGTCTTCCCGTCGTGTCGGATAGATCTGGTCGACTTTGCGGCCCGCCATCAGGTGGATCATCTCGTCTTCGTTGGTTTTGGCGGGCTCGAGTTCGGCGATTGTGGCGCCGTCTTTCATCATGATGATTTTGTCGGCCAGTTCTAGGACTTCCACTAGCCGGTGCGAAATGTAGATAACTAATGTGCCGCCCGCTGTCAGCTTGCGTACCAGGGCGAATAGGGCATCAAGGTCGGATCCGGCGAGGACGGCTGATGGTTCGTCAAGGATCAGGATGCGAGGTTCAGCAACGAGCGATTTGGCGATCTCCACCATTTGTTGTTTGGCGACCGATAGCTGGCGTGTCTTGGCGTGTGGGTCAATTCCGCTGAAGCCGATCTGGTCGAGTATTTCTTGGGCCCGCTGGTGGGCGGCTTTCCAGTCGATCAGACCAGCTTTCTTGGGTAGTTCACCCATCAGCATGTTTTCGGTGACGGTCAGTTCCGGCACAAGGGACAGTTCTTGGTAGACGGTCCGAATACCTTGGACGATGCCGTCCCTCGGGTTTCGTAGGGCGAGTCGTTCGCCGTTGAGCAGCAGAGTTCCAGAGTCGAGCGGATGGGCGCCGGATAGCACTTTAATCAGAGTGGATTTGCCGGCCCCGTTGGCGCCGACAACGGCCACAACCTGCCCGCCTTCGCCGGTTAGTGAGACGCCATGCAGCACCTCAACTCCACCGAACGATTTGCGGACCGACTCGAGTTCTAGCTTCACGCCAACGCACCCGCCACGACGATTGTTTTCTGCCTGGTGAAGTCAAGGACAGTGTCATGTAAGCCTTCGCGGTAACCGCCGGTATCGCCAGGGCCACCGAACGGCAGGTTTTCGGCCCGCATCGCGGTGGTGCCGTTGATCATGACGCCACCGGCCTTAAGTTGGTGAGCCGCTTTCAAGGCCCGGTTGATGTCGCGTGTGAAAATGGCGGCCTGCAAACCATAGGGTGAAGCGTTGGCTTGGGCGACGGCATCGTCCAAATGCTCGAAGCGCACAACTGGCGCGACTGGCCCGAAAATTTCTTCCGCCATTGTTGGTGAAGTCGGCTTGACCCGCGACAAGACGGCCGGTCTGATGAACGCGCCGTCACGTTGGCCACCGGTCAGCAATTCAGCACCTTCAGCGACTAGTTGTTGAATGGCCTGTTCAACGGCGATCGCGTCGGCTTGACCAATCAGCGGCCCAACTTCGGTGGCTTCATCTAGCTGATCACCGACAACCAGTTTGGCGGCCCAGCTAGTCAGCCGTTCAACGAGTGCGTCATGGATGTCGGCCTGAGCGTAAACCCGTTTGACGGCGCAGCAGATTTGGCCGTTACCGCGAGCCAACCGGCCTAACACAATGGCGGCGGCGGCGGCTTCAAGATCGGCGTCGTCACACACGATTAGCGGATCGTTGCCGCCTAATTCGAGGTAAACCTTGGCGAAGCGACGGGCGCAACGTTCAGCTACGTTACGTCCGGCGGCGGTACCGCCTGTCAGGGTGACGGCCGCGACATCAGGGTGGTCAGCGATGGCGGCGACAACTTGACGGTTACCGACGATTACTTGATGGGCGAACCGCGGGAAGCCGGCCTGTTCGTAATACTGGTGGATGCGGAACAGTGTCAGCGGGCAGCGGGTCGGTGGCTTAGTTAGGACGGCGTTGCCCGCTGCCAAGGCGGCGGCGGCTTTGTGGGAGTACAACTCAACTGGATAGTTGAACGGGATGAGGGCGGCGACCAGACCTAACGGTTGGCGGATCGTCACGGCGAAATGGTTTTCCAGGCCAGGTACGGCGTCCATCGGGAATTGGCGGCCGAGCAGGCGGGTGGCTTCGTGGGCGTAGCCACGGAAGATCCGGATGGCGGCCTCAACTTCACCACGGGTCTGGACTATTGGTTTACCGTTTTCGGCGGCGTCAAGGCGGGCTAGTTCCTCAGCGTCAGCTTCGATCAGGTCGGCCAGCTTTTCGAGCATGGCTTGGCGTTGCCAGGCTGGCGTGCTGGCCATTTGTTGTTGACCGGTGACGCCTTGGGCGACAACTGTTTGGACATCTTCGGTGACTGATTCTGGGACTGAGCCGAGGACCGCGCCGGTGCCTGGGTTGGTGACTTCGAGTGTTGCCATGGTTGCGGGGTCTTTCCTTGCGTTTCCTAATAGAGCCGGGCGCCTATGGCGCGGGCAGCTGATATGACGTCAGGGGCGATGCGGCGGCAGTCAGTCCGTGAGAAGCGGTCCGCTGGGCCGGAGATTGATAGGGCACCGACCGCTACACCTGTGGCGGAGACGATGGCGGCCCCCAAGCAGCGCACACCTAGTTCGTTTTCTTGTTCGTCGATCGCCCAGCCTTGAGTGGCGACGCGGCCAATCTCATCGATCAGGTCTTGGCCTATCAGGGTGTATTCGGTGCGGTGTTCGGTGGCGGCGCTGGCGTAGCGCTGCCAGTCTTGGGCTGGCAGGGTAGCCAGGATTGACTTTCCCATGGCTGAACAGTGCAGTGGCACAGTCGAACCGATTCGTGAAACCAGCCGGATCGACTTGTCGCATTCGACTTTGTCAACGTAGACCACGCCAGCTCCGGACAAACGTCCAAGGTGGGCGGTTTCACCACAGGCGGCGGCCAGTCTGACCAGATGTGGGCGGGCGGCGTTACGTAACGTGTCGGCGCCAAGGTAAGCCTCAGCCAAGGCGACTAGCCCAACACCGAGCTTGATTTGGCCGTTGCTGTCGCGTTCCAGGACGGCTAAGTCTTGCAAAGTCGAGACGTAACGATGGCATGATGACAGCGCCATGCCACATTCTTTGGCCAGTTCTGACAGGCTCAGGCCGGCCCCTGCGCGGGTCGCGACGGCGCTGATTACCTGGAAGGTGCGTTCGGCGCTGGAAGACCGGGCATTTGACACCTGTGTCGGTCCTTTCGGATATATGGAAGTGGCTTCCGAATAGCGTCGCAATACTGACACGTCGGCGATCACGCTGTCAAGGGCGTGGCGCATAACAATTTCGTCACGCGAAACAGTCCTTTGCTACGCTGGAACGCATGGCTGAAGCTTTGGATAGCGCTGAGGCCACCAGCAAGCCACCAATCGAGTCGCTTGACCGTGGTTTGCGCCTTATTGAGGCGCTAGCTGAGGCCGGACCGGATGGGGTTGCTTTAGGCGCGCTGGCGGCCGGTTTAGGAATCAACAAGTCAACCGCTCACCGCGCCTTAGCGGCCCTGCGGGCGCGTGACTTCGCTTTGCAAGACCCAGTCGGCGGCAACTATCGGCTAGGGCCGCGCCTGGTCTACCTAGCTGACCGGATGCTTGATGATGACAACTTGCGGGAGATACTCGGACCGGCCCTCGCCCGGCTCTGCGATGAGGTTGATGAATTGGTCCACCTTGGTTTACCGAATCTGCCTTGGGTGACCTATGTCGCCAAAGTGGAACCGGAACGCGCCGTCCGGGTCTGGTCCCGCGTCGGCTCTCGGGCGTCGGCCTCCAGCACAGCTCTTGGCCGGGCGATTCTGGCTTGCCTGCCAGCCGTCCCATACGCCGAATTACGTGCGACTTTGCCGCCCGGTGGCAAAGCTCACTTGGCTGAGGTTGTGGCTCAAGCTCAACTCAACGGTTACGCCTCAGAACATGGCGAAAATGAACCAGGCATCGCCTGTGTGGCTGTGGCGGTGCTGCGCCGCGGCCAGCCACGGGCCGCCGTGTCTGTTTCAGCTCCAATCGAGCGGCTCAGCCCGGAGCGTGGCGCTGAGATCGCGGCCATCGCCCGGCGCGTCTTGAGCCAGCACCTGCCGCCTGGTCTTGAACTAGCCGCGGTCGGCTCGCCAGTGGCGAGCGATTAGCCAACGATTGGTTTTAGGACTTGTGAAAAACGCCACCAGGTGGAACCATCGTTTTGACAGACAACATTGGCGTTTCGCCAGACGGTACGGAGGGTACTAATGCCTCAGATCCGGTCGCCCTTGGTGCCCGTAGTCGTATTGGATGATGCCGCCCAAGCGGCACCCTTGGCTGATGCGCTCATCGCAGGTGGTTTACCGATCGTTGAGATCACTTTGCGAACCCCGGCCGGTCTGGCGGCGATTGAACGCCTAGCCGACCGGGGCGACATCAGTGTTGGAGCGGGCACCGTATTGAACCCCGACCAGCTGGACCAAGCCCTCGATGCCGGCGCCGAGTTCATCGTTTCACCCGGCAGTTCACCCGCACTGATGGAAAGGGCGGCCAGCCGCCAAGCCTGGCTGATCCCAGGGGCGGCCACAGCCAGCGAAATCCTCCAAGTCCTGGAATGGGGTATGACGGAGATCAAGTTCTTCCCAGCGGCCGCCTCCGGCGGCAAGGAACTCCTCAAAGCCCTGGCGGCGCCTTTCCGTCAGGTCCACTTCATCCCAACTGGGGGGATCGGCCCAGCCAACCTAGCGCAGTACCTGTCGCTCAGTTGTGTCAGCGCGGTCGGCGGATCGTGGATGGTGCCACGGCGAGCCATCACTGAAGGTGACTTCGCTGGAATCAAACGATTAGTCAGCCAAGCGGCCGGCCTGGCGGCCGGAATTGTGGCGGAAAAAAACCAAAGGCGGTCCAATGCCCGGTCCTGATGATGATGTGGTCAACAATTTAGGGCTTCAACTGCGCCAAACTGACTGCCGCTATGACCTCGTAGCGTTAGGCGAGGTCATGCTCCGGCTTGACCCTGGCGAAACCCGGATCCACACCGCGACCACTTTCACCGCCTCGGAAGGCGGCGGCGAATACAACGTAGCACGCGGCCTGGCCTGCGTTTTCGGATTACGTACCGGCGTTGTCACAGCCTTAGTCGACAACCCAGTCGGCCGCCTAGTCGAAAGCCGGATCCGGACTGGAGGTGTAGATACCGGCCTGATCCACTGGACCCAATCGGACGGCATCGGACGGCTGGCCCGTAATGGGCTGAACTTCACCGAACGTGGCTTTGGTGTACGCGGGGCGGTTGGTGTTTCAGACCGCGGCCACACCGCGATATCCCAACTCAAGGCGAGCGATCTCGACTGGGAGGACCTATTCGGCCGTCAAGGGGTGCGCTGGCTCCACACTGGAGGGATTTACGCCGCCCTGTCTGAAACCTCGGCTGAAACACTCTTGGCCGCTGTCCGGGCCGCCCGGGCGCACGGCACCGTGGTGTCCTATGACTTGAACTACCGACCCAGCCTGTGGCGCGGCATCGGCGGAAAAGAACGCGCCCAGAGCGTCAACCGACAGGTTGTTGGGCTGGTTGACCTGCTGTTAGGTAATGAAGAGGACTTCACGGCGGCGCTCGGATTCGATGTCCCTGGAGTTGACGGAGACTTATCGCGACTCGACATTGAGTCGTACAGCGCCATGATTGAGCGGGTGGCGCGGGCCTATCCGAACTTGCGTGCGATAGCCACCACCTTGCGTACGGTGCGTTCAGCTTCACGCAACGATTGGGGCGCGGTCGCCTGGTCGCCGGGCGAAGGCCTATGCCAGTCGCGGCAACGTGATGGGCTTGAAATCCTTGACCGGGTTGGCGGCGGGGATTCCTTCGCGGCCGGCCTGATCTACGGTCTGATTAGCGGTTTTCCGTTGGCTGAAGCGGTCGAACTGGGCGCCGCCCACGGCGCCCTGGCCATGACCACACCCGGCGACACATCGATGGCCACCAAAGCAGAGGTCTTGAAATTGGCGGCCGGCGGCAACGCCCGCGTCGTCCGCTGACGTTTGACGCTGATAGGCCGCTGAGGTTTGACCTCGTTAAGTCCATTGACGTTTGACCCTGGTGGTCCGCCTCACGCCTTGGGGCGCTGACAGGCGTATCGCTTGGTTGGCAGGGGTTGTCCGTGTCCCTGCTGTAGATGGGGATTGGACGGGGTGTTCGCGGTGTGGCTGCCGGTTCGGCTTGATTTGTGGGCTTCACTGAACCTTCGGATCGTACCTGGCACACCAACCCAGCCAGCCACGACACCGACCTGAATAGCACTTTGGTTGGCTGAGCCTGGCGGGCTTGGGCTAGTATCAATCCTTGCTGCTCCGCGAGCAGTAATGGGCCGTTGGCGCAGCGGTAGCGCGCTTCCTTCACACGGAAGAGGTCGCTGGTTCGATCCCAGTACGGCCCACTGATTGGGCATCTCGCCTACCAGTAATGACACGCCGCTGACCCGCATTAATGCGACTAGAAGTCGAACACGCCCGAGCGGTATTGGTTGCCGCGGAGTTGATCATCTAGTACCAAGGCGCGGATGCGGCCCGCCGGACCAATCAAGCGAACCTTGAACAAGGACGGTCGTAGTTCGGTTTGGCAGGCTGCCAGGCGGGGTTGGTTGACATTGCGGGCGTGTCAACGGCGGGCCGGGCGTCCAGTTGGACCTGCGCCAGGATTTTAGGTAGCTTGGTAGATCGCGTGTGGGGAACCCCAAAAGGGTAGCCACACCACTGCGGATGTGGCTCAGTTGGTAGAGCATCACCTTGCCAAGGTGAGGGTCGCGGGTTCGAGTCCCGTCATCCGCTCGGGACCCACCAGCTCGGTGGAGTGGCCGAGTGGCGAGGCAGCGGCCTGCAAAGCCGTATACGCGGGTTCGAATCCCGTCTCCACCTCAGTGTGGCGTTCTCGGGCCGTTGGCGCAGTGGTAGCGCGCTTCCTTGACACGGAAGAGGTCGCTGGTTCGATCCCAGTACGGCCCACTAGTATTGGCGCGCCACTGTTTGGTGCGTTTAGGCTGGATAGGCACGCAATCGTGGTGTCTGCCGGGCCGGGCAGTACCGGCCAACCGCGGCCCCGCCTGGTTGGGGGTTGTGACGGCACTAACCGAGAAAGCGGAACTGGCGATGATCTACGCCGAACTGGATTCACCGATTGGTCGGCTGGCCTTAGTGGAAGATGACGGCGGCCTGGCCGGTCTGCTGCTACCGAGTGACAGGCTCGATGGACAGCCAGCCTTCCGATCCTCGACCGGTCTGGCGGGCCCATTGCGGAGCCTCGGCCAGCCTGGTCAAAACGCTGTCCTAGAGCAGGCCGCGGGCCAACTAGAAGAATATTTCGCCGGTACAAGACAGGTCTTTGACTTGCCGCTAAACCCACCCGGAAGTGCCTTCCAGCACGCTGTCTGGCAGGCATTGAGGCAGATACCTTATGGACGGACCGCCACCTATGGCGCCATCGGTCGGCGCATCGGCCAACCGAAAGCCGCCCGGGCTGTTGGCCAAGCCAACAACCGGAACCCGCTGGCCGTCATCGTCCCTTGTCACAGAGTGATCGGCGCGGCTGGTGACTTGACTGGCTATCGTGGTGGCCTCGAAACGAAACGCTGGCTGCTAGCCCACGAACGCGCCCATGCCTGAATACTTCCGTTGCGGCCCGGAAGCGGTCGCGCACCTGACCGCCCGCGACCCGGTGCTAGGACGAGCGATCGAGCGGATCGGCCCGGTCCGGCGTGAGGTTCAGCCGGACTTGTTCGAGTCTTTGGTGCGTTCGATCATCGCCCAGCAGATTTCAGCTAAGGCCGCCCGGACGGTTTTTGACAGGCTGGCAACGCTATTGCCTGATTTGACGCCGCAGGCCGTGGTTCAGGCTGACGTCGCCGCCATCCAGGGCTGCGGCATGTCGCTGCGTAAGGCGACCTATTTGAGCTTGGCGGCGGAGGCGGTTCTTTCCGGCACGGTGGACTTGGTGGGTTTGGCGGACTTGCCGGACGATGCCGTCCGAGCGGCTTTGTCTTCCATCAAGGGCATCGGTCTGTGGACAGCGGACATGTTGATGACGTTCTGTTTGCAGCGGCCTGATGTCATCAGCTTCCATGACCTCGCAATCCGGCGCGGTATGGCGTTGCTCTATCACCACCGAGCGGTCACTCCGGCGATCTTTGAACGGCACCGCCGCCGTTACAGTCCTCACGCGACCTTGGCAGCGCTATACCTCTGGGAGATCGCCGGGCGCCAGACTTGAAGCGGACAGAGGGGTTTACTCTATGGTTGAGCCATGGTCAGGCAATCCGCCGCTAGCCCGGCAGCGGTTCTGGTAGTGGTGGACCTCGTTATTGCCTTAGTTGGGGCAATCGTTTTCCTTTTTTGGTACATCAGCCCAACTGCCAGGATCCGACGGGCGCGGGTCGGGGAGATCCCACAGTGGACGTCTGATCTGTACTTGGCCTGGCAATGGGCGCACTTGTGCGCCATGGCGGCCTATCAGCAGCTGGACATAGTGCTGGTCGAGTACGTCTACCAAGTTGCGGGGAGGGGGACTAAAGCGTTTGTGCGGTTACGTTACCCGTCAGTCGGACCTGAGCACGGATCATGTTTGCAGCCTGCCCGCAGCCTGGAGTATCAAGGGCACGACGATTCGTGGTTCTGGTGGCGGCGGGCGGTTCCGGGATGGACATGGCTAGCGGTGCGCGGTAGCTGGGGACACGGCTGGCACAATGACGTTCCGTGTTACTACGTCGGCGAGGGTGATCCTGTGGTTCAGGCGGTGTCTTGGGCGGAGGCTCCTTTGGGTGCGGAGGATGCCTGGTTACGCTGCGCCCAGCGGAACTGGCAACCGCCGACGGCTGGCATCTGAGGCGGCGCGAATCGACCGACTGCCAGGAAGGCACCGGGTGTGGTGCCTTCCTGGCAGTCGGACGTGATGCCTAAGACTGCGCGTCTGGTGGAACGGTCTCGCCGGATGTGTCAGAGGACGGCTTGTCCGGGGCCTGTTCCGGCGTTGCTTGACCTGTGGTTTCGGTGGTGGCATCCGGTGTTGGCGGAACGGTCTCAGCCGGTGCGTCGCCAGACGGCGGATTGGGCGATGCCTGTCCGGGCTCGGCTGGGGGAGCGCCAGGGCTGGTTGGTTGGCCGGAGGAGGCGCCTGGCGGAGGACCATAACTGGGTGTTGAGGCGTAGCCGCCCGGTGCGGGCCGTGGCCAGCCAGGTGGTCGTGGCGCGTAGGCGCTAGGAGGAGGCAAGTAGGACGGCGGACCAATCAACCCATAACCGACCTGGGGCTGCGGCACAGGCCAGGTGGCTGGTGCAAGCGGGTAACCAGGTGGTGGTGGACCATAGCCGCCCGCTGGGGGAGGTGGTGGGTAACCAGGCGGTGGTGGACCGTAGCCTCCGGCTGGCGGAGGAGCGTATGGCGCGGCCACTTGGGCTGGGACCGGCGAAGCCGCGGGCACTGGGCTGGGTGACCCTGGCTGGGCAGGGGGCTGACCAGTCGGCGCCGTGGGCGGCGACTTAACGGAGCCTGGCTTGCCTGAACGCCGTTCAGATACCAGAGCCAAGGTCAACAGGCAACCGCCAACCGCTAGCAGGGCCAGCAGCCAAGGCACAATCGAGATCGAGCCGTGACGCAGCAAGACTAAGGCCAAACTGAGAATCATTGAACTGGCGCAAATGAAAACAACTGACCGCCAGCGTTCGCGCACCGCGGCCAGCACGAAAGCCAATGCCAGGACCAGCACTAAAATCGCCCGCCAGGTCTGCGGGTCAGTTCCAACGGCCAGCGTTGATGGACCCAGGGTTGCGGCCACACCTGGGGCCACCGCCATAGCCCGGTTGCGGTAGGCGGCGGCCTTACCGCCGAGGACCAGTCCGGCAGCGAATAATCCGAGACCCAACGGTAAAGCGAACCATTCAACCCGCAGTTCCCGGGGTGACCAACCGCCAATTCCTACTGCCACCGCCAGCAGCCAAATCGCCCAAGCTGGTGGCATTAGGGCACGGCCACGCACCTCGAAACGGGCGGAGAACATGGTTGCGGCCAGGTAGCAGGCCATCGCCACCCACAAGGTGACGATAACGGGCCAAGTGGTGCGTACCCCGGTCAGTAGCGTGATGGCGGCCGCGGCCAGAGCGGGCATGGCCCACCAGCGAGCCCAGGCTTTCGATTTGGGCGTTACCAGCAGTTTGCCGGCCACAGCCCAGGATGCGGCACCGGCCAGGCCAAAGCCCATGGCGACAGCGAAAAGCACACTGGGGTAGGTTTCCAACGGTGCGAGTTCTGCGAAATCGGTCCAGTAACGGCCCGAGACGATCGAATCTATCCCGCTTGGCAGGCTCGCGATCATCCATCCGGCTATCATGGCGCCAAACCCAGCACCGGCCATCGCCCAAGCTAGTGTGCGGCGCAGATGATCGAACGCCATCGCGCAGGCCATCGCCACGGCCGCGATGGCGACCAGCTCGAATGACCGCGCCAGTTGCGCGTCAGGCACACTGAGCAGGAACAGTGGCGGCAGAATGGCTAACCCGGCACCAGATCCGAGCAAACCGAGATAACCCCGGTGACGGAGCGACAAGAGGGAACCGGCAACGGCCGCGCCGATGGCTGGTGGCAGGGTGTAGGCCTCGACCGCTCCAACATGGCCCATGGTGAGGGCGCTCCATAGGGTGACGCAGGTCATCGCACCCATGTACCACCAGGCTTGGCGTGAACCGCCGGGGATTGAGGCGACGGCCGCTGCGCCAGCGGCCAGAACCGCTGCCACGGCCAGGACCGTTTGGGCTCCGGTGACCGGCCATTGCAGGGTGCCAAGCACGGTCACCAGGCCAAGTCCAGCACCTGTCCAAATCAATGTGGCACCGACCACTCGCGGCCCGCGGCGTGGCCAGCGGGCGCGCAGCACTGAACCGCCCGCCGCGCTGGTGGCGGCCACCAGAGCGATCAGCGGGAAAGCCCAAAGCGAAGCTGAGCCTGGTGTGACCAGAGCCAGGAAGGCGGTTAGCGTGAAGACTCCAGTGATGACAGCGACAACTGAACCAGCCGCCCGCAACCCTAAAGGCAAGGCACGGCGCCGGCCGAGCGTAATAATCGCTGCCGCCAGGCTGGCGCTGAGTGCCGCAGCCGCGCCCCACCAGGTGCGTTCGGAGAGTAGTTCAAGTGTCGGCATGGCAACTGTCGCCAGTGAGATGCCTGCCAGCACAGCCCAGGTCACTAGCCGGGGCCGGCGCAGCCAAGTAAACACCGTCAGGATCAGCCCAGCGGCTATGCCAGTGGCGGCAAGCGTTTCGGTCGGGTTGGGCAGAGCCCAATGCAGGCAGTTGCCAAGGTCAATAATGAAGTACACGTAGGCTGGCCCAGCCAAGGCGGGCCAGGCGAAGCGGTGCATTGACAGGCCGTTAGCCAGGATGGCGGCTGGCACAACTAATCCGGCTATGGCGATCAATGGACGGTCGTTAACCGATTGGAAGGTGATCGGACCGACCAGCGACAAGCTAACTATCCAACCGGTCCACCGCATGGCGCGGCGCAGACGCGGATAGGCCCACGGCCGCCAAGTCGCCCAATAAGCTATTCCGGCCGCTCCTAGGCTGGTCAGAGACAAAATGGCGAATGTTACCGCGCCAGGGATTGGTAGAACTGTGGCACTGGTTGTTAGCGCCGCGGCGGCGAACAGCGGGCAGGCCCAATAGGCGATCGCCCGGAACCAGCGTGGCCGTCCGAATAGTCCAAGAATCGCGAAGGCTGCGGTCGGCACCCACCCGCCGAGCGCGACCAACCCTGGTGGCGGACCAGTCAAGGCATCTAGCTGGCCAAAGACTGTGGTGACTGCGCCGTCGAAGAGGGCCGGCACGCCATGCGGCACGGTGATCAAGACGGCTCCAGCAACCATATGGCGCAGCACAGCTGGCTTGGCGAACCAGGCGGCGACGCAGGCCAGTAGCGCGCTGGCTGCCAGCGCGCCGAATCCGCTAACCATCAGCGGGGCGTCCGGAGTGACTTGGCGCCACAGTGGCGCGATCGCCGCGGCCCCTGCCAGGGCGATGGCAGCGCCCGCTGGGAAGGCCCAAATCCGGCGCTGCTCTTGGCCGATCGCTAGGGCAGCGCCAGCCACGGCCAGCAACATCAGGGCGGACGGAATGTCTTGACCAAGGGTCAAAGCGAACAAGCTGACCAGGCCAAGCCCAATCCCGCTGATCACTGTCAGTGTGATTCGTTCGGCTGCCCGTCCGGCTAGTTTTCGGCTGAGGGCCGCCAGCAGGACCATCACGATCAGAGCGATCCCGGCCCGTAAACGCAGCCCCATTGGATAGGGCTGGATTATTTCAATCAGGAAAAGCGCCGCGATTGGGCCTAACACCAGGCCGCTAGATTCCCAGGCGATGACTTTGAAACGCCGACCAGCCGCCACCAAGATGATCGAAATGGCCAGTAGCAGGCCTCCCCACCAGGCGCCCCTGACCGCCAGGCTGGCTTCGATCCCGTTGGTTCCGACAGCCCAGGTGAGCAGTGCGAGTGTGGCTGTCAGGCTGGCCATGGCTTCGCCGGTGGAACGCAGTCCGGCTCGTTTCAGCATGGCTCCGGTCAGCCCGGCCAGTACGGTGACGGCGCCCAGGATGATGGATCGGACCAGCGTTGACGGTCCGGCCAGGAAGAAGGCGAAGCCGATTCCCGCGCCGCACAGCAAAACTGACCCGACCAGCGCTAAAGCTGTGGTTGGGGTCCATTGGCTGGGGCGTTTTGGTGGGGTGGGTCGGGGCGAGTAAGGGAAATATGGTGGGGCGTAGGGCTGGGTATAGCTGCCCGATGCCGCCGTCCCGGCACCAGCGTAAGGTCCGGTCCCGGCCGGTACCGCTGAGTAAGCCGGGTGAACTGGTAGCCCGTAAACGCCTTGAGCCGGGCCGCCATAACCGGGTTGAAGCGGTTTAGGCGGTGGAGTAACACTAGGTGTGGCACTTGGCGGAACCCCCGGGGTGGCGCCCTGACTTGCAGGTGGCGACGGTATTGGTGGCGGGGCGGCGGCCGTGCGCGGACCGGGCACTGGCTGACGTGACGCTGGGGGCAGCAGGCGTTGAATCAGGTCTGCTCGGGTGGCCAAAATGAGGTCAGCGTCTGGTGTGCCCAGCCTGATGGCCTGGGCGGCTTGACTCGATAGCTGTGCCAGGACGTTGCCTGAGGGACCTGACAGGTCCAGGCCGCAGCGCTGACAGTGGCCGTTGGCCAATGGTGCACCGCAGTTTGGGCATATGGTCCAGTCAGTCAGAACGCTCAGAAGCAGGCCAGTCGTGGCGGGATCGCGCATGGCCTCATCTTAGGGGGAGGCACTCGCCGTGACCCTCCGTCCTGTGGACAAGCCGGGGGGATCGGCAGTCAACGGTGGAGGTAAAGTGTAAGGCGGCCAAACCAGACAGATTCCTTTAAGACCCGTCCTGTGAGGCGGGAAAGGAGGCAACTAGATGCCTAAACGTGACGACATCAAGTCCGTCATGGTAATCGGATCAGGACCTATCGTGATTGGGCAGGCCTGCGAATTTGACTACTCCGGGACTCAGGCTTGCCGTGTTCTGAAAGAAGAAGGCTTGCGGGTCATTCTGGTCAACTCCAACCCCGCCACCATCATGACGGACCCGGAGTTCGCTGACGCGACATATATTGAACCGATCCAGCTTGAGGCTCTTGAAGCCATCATCAAACAGGAACAACCAGACGCGCTGCTGCCCACCTTGGGCGGCCAGACCGCCCTGAACGCGGCTGTTGAACTGGCCGAGGCCGGTGTGCTAGCCAAATACAACGTAGAACTGATTGGTGCGCAGGTCGCTTCGATCACAGCCGGCGAAGACCGGGAAGAATTCAAGCAGGTAGTCGAACGGTGTGGCGCTGTGGTGGCCGCCAGCCGGATCATCCATTCAATCCCCGAAGCTCTTGAAGCGGCCGCTCAACTGAGTTACCCGGTCGTAGTGCGGCCGTCCTTCACGATGGGTGGCTTAGGTTCGGGCATCGCCCACAATGAGGTTGAACTGCGCCGCATCGCAGGGGCCGGCCTGCGATACAGCCCGACTCATGAGGTTCTGCTGGAAGAATCAGTCCTCGGCTGGAAAGAGTTCGAGCTTGAAATCATGCGTGATAAAGCGGACAACGTGGTGGTGGTTTGTTCGATCGAAAACGTTGACCCGATGGGTGTCCACACTGGTGATTCCATCACTGTGGCTCCAGCGTTGACCCTGACAGACCGTGAATATCAACGTTTGCGTGATATTGGCATAGCTGTCATCCGTGAGGTTGGAGTTGATACCGGTGGCTGTAACATTCAGTTCGCTGTCAACCCGGCCGATGGGCGGATCATTGTCATTGAAATGAATCCGCGCGTGTCACGATCTTCGGCTTTGGCTTCGAAAGCGACTGGTTTCCCAATCGCGAAAATCGCCGCCCGGTTGGCCATCGGCTACACGCTTGATGAAATACCAAACGACATCACCGGATCAACACCGGCCAGTTTCGAGCCGTCAATTGACTACATTGTCACCAAGGTGCCGCGTTTCGCTTTTGAAAAGTTCCCGGCCGCTGATGACACTCTAACCACAACAATGAAATCAGTTGGCGAAGCCATGGCGATTGGGCGGACATTCACCGAGTCATTGGGCAAAGCAATGCGTTCGATCGATAAGTCTGGGACGCGGTTCCATTGGCGGGGTGATCCTCCATCAGCCGAGGAGCTTGAAACATTAGTCGCATCACTGGCCCGGCCATCCGAACACCGCCTAATAGACCTGCAACAAGCTAGCCGTTGGGGTGTCTCAACTGAACTGTTAGCGGCCGAGACTGGCATTGACTCGTGGTTCGTTGACCAAGTCGCCCTGATTAACCAAGTGGCGGCCGAGGTCCGATCGGCTCCCGCTTTGAACCATACGGTCCTCCGGTTAGCCAAACGTCACGGCTTGTCAGACGTCCAGATTGGTGAAATCCGGGCACTGTCTGAGGACGCGGTGCGTGAAATCCGGCACGCTTTTGGTTTACGTCCGGTCTACAAGATGGTCGACACCTGCGCTGGCGAATTCGCTGCCCGCACACCGTATCTCTATTCGACTTATGAAGAGGAAACTGAGGTCCGGCCCAGACAGAAACCGGCTGTTCTGATTCTAGGATCCGGTCCCAACCGGATCGGCCAGGGTATTGAGTTTGATTATTCGTGTGTTCATGCCTCGCTAGTGCTGGGCGAAGAATATGAAACAGTCATGATCAACTGCAATCCGGAAACAGTGTCAACCGACTATGACATTTCTGGGCGTCTCTACTTTGAGCCGCTCACTTTTGAGGATGTCATGGAGGTATACCAAGCCGAACTGGCGGCTGGGAATGTGGCGGGCGTGATCGTCCAACTAGGAGGCCAAACCCCGCTGAGCTTAGCGGCCCGCCTGGCGGAGGCTGGTCTGCCAATGTGGGGCACCCCACCGGAAGCGATTGACGCGGCTGAAAACCGTGGACTATTTGGTCAGCTATTGGCGGAAGCTCACCTGCCAGCCCCAGAATATGGCACGGCTTTGAGCATCGCTGAAGCCCGCACAGTCGCGCGGCGAATCGGCTACCCAGTATTGGTTAGGCCATCTTATGTGTTAGGCGGCCGTGGCATGGAAATTGTTTACGACGACGCCCAGCTTGATGAATACATGGCTAAGGCGTTGCCGGCTGGCGGGCGGGCGGATGCCCCGGTCCTGATTGACCGGTTCCTGGATGATGCGATTGAAATCGATGTTGACGCGCTATATGACGGCCGGGACTTGTTCCTTGGCGGGGTGATGGAACACATCGAAGAAGCTGGTATTCATTCAGGCGATAGTGCTTGCGTGTTGCCGCCGGTGACGCTATCTGGCCGGGAAATTGAACGGATCCGGCGTTCAACCGAGGCGATCGCCCGTGGTGTCGGTGTGCGCGGCTTGATCAACATCCAGTTCGCTTTGATGAGTGATGTGCTTTACGTTTTGGAAGCTAACCCGCGGGCCTCAAGAACAGTGCCATTCGTTTCTAAAGCCACCGGAGTGCCACTAGCCAAGGCGGCCTGCTTGATCATGGCTGGGCGGTCGATCGCGGACTTGAAACGCACAGGCTATTTGCCGCTAGATGACTCAGCTGAAACGCTCGAATCAGGCCACATGGCGGTCAAGGAGGCGGTCTTGCCGTTCGCCCGTTTCCGGACAGCTGACGGGCGGATAGTTGACACAGTGCTTGGCCCTGAAATGCGTTCAACCGGTGAGGTGATGGGACGGGACAGGGATTTTCCAACCGCCTTCGCCAAATCACAAATGGCGGCCTATGGCGGTCTGCCGAGGAGCGGCAACGTGTTCGTTTCGGTCGCCGACCGCGACAAGCGTTCCATCATTTTCCCGATAAAACGCCTGACTGAGCTTGGTTTTTCAATTTTGGCGACAGAAGGCACGGCGTCAGTTTTGAACCGTAACGGCATCGCTTGCCAAAAGGTTCTGAAAGTCTCAGACACCAACGCTGAAGGCCGTCCAACTGTGGTTGACCTGATCGACGCGGGCCAGGTGGACATGGTGGTGAACACACCGTCCGGTGCGGGCGCCCGGGCCGACGGCTATGAGATCAGAGCCGCCATCACCGCCATGGACCGGCCGATCGTCACCACAACCCAGCAGTTGGCGGCCGCCGTTCAAGCGATTGAAGCCCAGGCCAGCGGGACGCTATCAGTCGCGCCTATTCAGCAAGCGGGCGGCTACTGGGATGGTTCAAGGCGCCGCTACCAGGATGATGGTTCTGGTGGCCCCACAGCGGACCAGAAGACGTCTGGCGGTCCTACGGCGGACCAGCCTGACCCAGCTCCAGCCAAACCAACCCACAGCCCTTCCAGCCCCACGGCGGAAACGAAGTGACGCCCTTCGGGCAGCGTTTAGCTGAAGTCTTCAGCCAGCGTGGCCACCTTTGTGTCGGTATTGATCCGCATCGCGCCAGCCTGGTTAGTTGGGGCCTACCAGACACGGCTGAAGGAGCGGAAACCTTCGGTTTACGCCTGACGCAGGCGGCTGAGGCCGGGGGAGCGGCCGCCATCAAACCGCAATCGGCCATGTTTGAACGTTTCGGTTCGGCCGGCTTGGCGGCCCTGGAACAAGTCCTGGCGCGGGCCGGGCGGCTCGGGTTACTGACCGTTTTGGACGTTAAGCGGGGTGACATCGGCTCTACCATGACGGCTTACGCCCAAGCCTATTTGGAGGATCATGCCCCGCTGGCAGCGGACGCCATCACACTCAGTCCGTACCTTGGGTTTGGTTCGCTTCAGCCGGCCCTGAGTCTGGCGGAGCGCACCGGGCGGGGAGTTTTTGTGCTGGCGTTCACATCCAACGCCGAAGGACGTGATGTCCAGTCCGCAGTCACGCCAAATGGGCTGAATACGGGCGAAGCGATGATTGAGGCGGCCGGCCGGGTCAACGCCGGTCAGCCGCCGCTGGGCAGTACCGGAGTTGTCATTGGAGCCACCTTGGGTGCTTTGGAGCCGTCCACGGTTAAGCTAATCGCGCAGCTAAATGGGCCTATTTTGGCTCCGGGAGTCGGTCATCAAGGGGCTGACGGGCAGGCACTGATTGACCTGTTTGGGGATGCCTCTGACAAGGTCTTAGCGACCACTTCGAGGGCCATTTCAGCGGCCGGACCCGCCTTAGCCGATTTGACGGCTGCTGTCAAAATCTGGGTGGGCAAAATGGCAATTCTTGGACATTAACCGTGTCACGTTGCGTCATTGCAGGTCAGGCGTTACATTGTGACTGTCCAAAATCCCAAGTAGGCACCTAAGGCGGAAATTAGTATGGCTCTTCCTCCATTGACTCCCGAACAGCGGGCTCAGGCCCTGAAGAAGGCGGCTGAGGCGCGTCAAGCGCGTGCGGAGGTCAAGGCTCGTCTCAAAGACGGCAGCACATCCTTGAAAGAAGTCCTCGAACGGGGCGCGACAGATGAGATTATCGGCAAAATCAAGGTCGGTAACCTGCTCGAGTCGCTGCCAGGAGTGGGCAAAGTAAAGGCCAAGGCGATCATGACGGACATCGGAATCTCCGAATCCCGTCGCATCAAGGGTCTCGGCCCACATCAAAAAGAACAGCTGATCAAGCGCTTTAGCTGAATGGACGGCCCGATCCCGGGCCGCCTGACAGTACTGGTCGGCCCTTCAGGGGTAGGCAAGGGCACAGTAGCGGCCCTGCTGGCCGGACGTTATCCGCAGGTCTTCCTGTCAGTTTCGGCGACCACCCGGACGGCCCGTCCGGGTGAGTCAGACGGGCACAACTACCGCTTTGTGACGCCTGTAGCGTTCGAGGCGGCTGTTGCGCGCGGCGAGATGTTGGAATGGGCGGTTTATGACGGTCAGCTGTATGGCACGCCGCGTGCACCAGTTGAGGCCGCATTGGCGGCTGGGCGCCCGGCCTTGCTGGAAATTGACTTGGTCGGGGCACGGCAAGTCCGTGCCGCCATGCCGGATAGCTTGGCGTTGTTCTTGTTGCCACCAACATGGCAAGAATTGCAGCGCCGTCTAGTTGAACGCGGCACAGAGAACCCGACCCGGTTAGCCGCCCGCTTGGCCAGGGCCAAAGAAGAGATCGCCGCCAGCGATGAGTTCGATGCTGTGGTGGTGAACGGCGAGCTTGACCGCACGGTGGAACAAGTCGCCAGTTTGATGGGGTTGACGCCGTCGGCACATCAGCGTGCTGACCTGCCCGCATCAAGCGAAGGCTGTTAGGATGGTGCGGTTAACTTGTTGTGAAAGGAGTCAGCGTGGCAGGAACTAAAGCCCATCCGGAAGGTATCACCGACCCGCCGATCGACGACCTCCTAGAGGTAACCGACTCGAAATACGCCCTAGTGGTTTACGCCGCCAAGCGGGCCAGACAGATCAACTCCTATCGGGCGCAGCTTGACGAAGGCCTACTGGCCTATGTTGGGCCGCTAGTTGATGCCAGGCCGCAAGAAAAGACGTTGTCGATCGCTTTGCGGGAGATCAACCAAGGTTTGCTGACACTCGAACCTGACGGGGAGTGACCTGGCGGTGATTGTGGTGGGTGTGAGCGGCGGGATCGCCGCTTACAAAACACCCGCCCTGATCAGGCGGTTGCGTCAAGCTGGGCATGAGGTTCGGGTTATCCCGACTGAAGCGGCTCTGAAGTTTGTTGGCGCCGCCACTCTTGAAGCTGTCAGCGGCGCTCCAGCAATTTCTGATGTATTCGGCGCTGAACCAGGCTCTAACCATGTTGAGCTGGCCAGGACCGCCGACCTTGTGGTGGTGGCCCCAGCGACGGCTGATCTAATCGCGCGTTACGCCGCTGGTATGGCGAATGACTTACTGACCGCCACTCTGCTGGGGGTTAAGGCGCCAGTCGTACTTGCCCCAGCGATGCACAGCGCGATGCTCGAGCATCCCGCCACCCAAGCCAACTTGGCAGCGCTACGCCAACGCGACGTCATCGTACTGGAATCACCGTCAGGCGCACTGACCAGCGGCGATACCGGACCTGGCCGGATGATGGAACCGGAACAAATCGCGACCATGGTGCTTGAACTGCTCGGCAGCGGACCGGCCAACAGGCCGCCACCCAAAAGCCCAGCCTCGACAGCCAAACCCCAGGCTGAGACCGGACCTACCGACAGCACCTGGGCTGGCCACCGTGTACTGGTCAGCGCTGGTGGGACGCGCGAACCGCTCGACCCGGTGCGTTACCTGGGGAACACATCCTCCGGCAAACAAGGCCTGGCGATCGCGGTCGCGGCGGCCGGACGTGGCGCCACGGTCACGTTGGTAGGTGCCAACTTGAAGCTAGACGTGCCGGACGGGATCGCGCTGGTGCCTGTCAGCACAGCTTTAGAAATGTCCAACGCAATGGCTCCGCGGGCCGCCACGGCCGACCTGATTGTGATGGCCGCCGCAGTGGCGGATTTCCGTCCAGCCGCCGTGGCCGCCAACAAAATCAAACGCGACGGGCATGGCGGGTTCAGTTTGGAGCTGGTGGCTAACCCAGACATTCTGGCGGCCCTAGTTGAGGCACGCCGCCCCGGCCAAGTGATCATCGGGTTCGCCGCCGAAACCGGCGACCGCGATGCTTCCGCCTTGGAACATGCCGCCGCTAAAGCCCGGCGCAAGGGAACCGACCTGACAGTCGCCAACGACGTGTCAGGTGGGGCGATCTTTGGCCAAGATTCAACCCGAGTTGTCCTACTGGACAAGGTAGGCCAGATTGTGGGCCAAGCCGAAGGATCCAAATCGGCCGTCGCTGAGGCTATCCTTGACGCGGTCAGAGCTATGGTTGTCGGATGACTTCACGCCGTCTGTTCACCTCTGAGTCCGTCACCGGCGGACATCCTGACAAACTGTGCGACCAGATCGCTGACGCGGTCCTTGACGCCTTACTGGTTGATGATCCTTTGTCTCATGTGGCGGTCGAATGTTTGATCTCACACGGCCAAGTAGTGGTCGCTGGCGAGGTCACAACCGATGGTTACGCGGCTGTGGCGGATATTGCCCGCCAGGTTTTACTCGGTCAGGGCTACAACTCGGCTGAAGCCGGCATTGATGGAGCCAGTTGCGGTGTGTCTGTGCTGATCGAAGGTCAAAGCCAGGAGATCGCGGCCGGCGTGGGCCGGTCGGTTGAGGTGCGCGACGGTTCACATAGTGGACGGCTTGAAACTCAAGGGGCCGGCGATCAAGGAATGATGTTTGGTTACGCGGTTGATGAGACGCCGCAGCTCATGCCGTTGCCGATAGCTCTGGCGCACCGTCTGGCTGAACGTCTTGAAGCGGTTCGTCGGTCCGGTGAGCTGGCCTTTTTGCGGCCAGATGGTAAGACACAAGTCACGGTGGCTTATCAGGATGGGCAACCTGTTGGGCTTGAAACTGTTGTCATTTCGGCGCAGCATCGACCGGAGGTGAGCCAAGCCGACTTGACCCGGGCGGTCCGTCAAGTGGTGGTCGAACCGGTCGTTGGCGCGCTGGGTTTGGGCGAACCGCAGCGGGTACTGGTTAATCCTTCAGGTAGTTTTGTGATCGGCGGGCCGGCCGCTGACACTGGCGTTACCGGACGGAAAATCATTGTCGACACTTATGGTGGTATGGCCCGGCACGGCGGCGGGGCTTTTTCCGGCAAGGACGCCTCGAAAGTTGACCGGTCGGCATCGTACGCGGCCAGGTGGGCGGCCAAGAACGTGGTGGCGGCAGGTTTGGCACGGCGGTGCGAAATTCAAGTGGCTTACGCGATTGGGGCGGCCGCTCCGATTAGTGTGGCGGTTGACACTTTCGGCACCGGGCAAGTGGACGATGCCGTCCTAGCGGCTGCCGTCAGCGGCGTGTTTGATCTGCGCCCGGCAGCCATCATTGACCAGCTTGATCTCTTGCATCAGGTGTACCGACCAACGGCCACCTTTGGCCATTTTGGCCGGGAGGGGTTCTCTTGGGAATCAACTGACCGGACCCAGGAGTTGCTGGCGGCGATCTGATCGCCGCTCCACTACAGGAATTGACCCCAGTGGGGTCAAAACTAGCCACTGGGGTCATTTTCTGTGGGTCCAACTGATCCCGCCCAGGAATCCCAAGACACCACCGGTCCGCTGACCTGCGGTTTCACTAGCCGCCCAGTCAAGGCCAGTAACCAGATCGGTCTGCTTCAGTACAGGAATTGACCCCAGTGGGGTCAAAACTAGCCACTGGGGTCAGTTTCTGTGGGTCTAGTGGGTGCCTCGCGATCGGTCTTCCGGGAGAGTGTTGTCCGGACGCGTCTAGGCCCGCTGCGACTGATGTGCCAAGATCTTGAACATGCCCCCAAGAACGCTCCAATCCATCAACGTTATGTTGGCTTTCCCTGGTGATGCCACCAGATCGGCCAGAGCGGTTGAGGAGACCTTGGTCGAAGAATGGAACGAGGAGCAGCTAACTGATCTGCAAGTCGAAGTTCACCACTGGAAACGTGATGCCGGGGCACCGCGCAGTGCTGACGGGGTTCAGGGAACCTACAACGAGACGGTCCTGAAAGAAGCCGAATACGTCATAGCGGTTTTCGAACATGACCTAGGGCAACCCTGCGTTCTTGAAGGTTCCGGCAAGTCCTACCCGTCGGGAACTATGGCTGAAATCAGGGAGGGACTGGCTCAAGGCAAGACTGTGCGTGTCTTCGCCCACACTGAACCAGGCCACGGCTGGCTGAGCGGACCGCCGGTTCGGAGCCAGGAATTGGCTGAGGCTTTGCAATCCTTGGAAGCGGAAGGCATTCCGATAACCGCTTTCACGCGACACCGCTCACTCAAGTCGTGGGTGCGCAAGGTCTTGTCAAGCGATGTCCGCCGCGGGTTTCTTGGCCTGCCCGGCGCCTGGGACGGCGGGCCAACCGCAGTGGCGGCGCATGTCTCACGCGGCTTGGATCTGCCCGCCACCCATGTTGAACGTGAGGTCAGCCAACGCATCCAACAAGCTTGGGATGAGGGTCACAGCCGTGTCGCGCTATCCGGTAACGGCGGCACCGGTAAGTCTTTGCTTGCCCGGTGGGTCTACCGGGAAGCGTTCGAGGGCCTCGATTCACAGCCGCGCTTGATTGTGATGGTTGAACCAGCCAACTCTGAATCGGTCATTGAGGCCTACGCTGACGCCGCCAGGCGGCTTGGACTGGCGGATCCGGCACCCGACCAGGACCCGAACAGCCGTCCTGGGCGCCTGGCAGGCGAACTGGTAACCGCTCTGCGCCAGGCGCGATGGCCGTGGCTGGTGATTCTGGACAACGTTGACTCATCACCTGGGCTTTCCCTTGACGCCGTCACCAATCTGCGACGGCTTGGTTTGTTGCCGCCCGAAACACCACTTGGACGCAGTTTGATCACCACCCGTGATCGTGGCCCGGAGCTTGAACGGCTGGCCTGCCTTGTCAAAGCTGAGGAGTTCTCTGAGGAGGAATGCCTCGACTACCTGGAACGTCATCCTGGTGTTGAAGGGGACCGGGATTCATTCTTAGCTTTGGCTGAAGCGGTTGGGCGGCTGCCTTTAGCCCTCAGCATTGCCGCGGCCACGATTGAGGTCTCTTCGGTCTCGATCGAAGAGTGGATCGAACGGTTCAACCAGGCTGAAGGCCTTGACTCAGTGACGGTCAGCTTGGATGACCCCGATGGATACCCAGTCAAACTGGCTCAGGTTTGGGCCGTTGCCCTGGCAAGCGCCGCGGCCAATGAACCCGCTCCCGGAATGACCACGCGTGCGGCGCTGGTCTCGGCCGTCTTAGCTCCGACTGGCCACCCGGGACGTTTATGGCAGAGCGAGGCCATACAGACATACCTCTGGGATGGCCAAACGCCACAGGAGGAACTTGGTCGGCCGGGAGCGCTGCAAGCCCTCTTCCGGCGCAACCTGGTTGACATCACACCTGGTCAGGGATCCGGTAAGTGGCCGGATCAGATCATCACGATGCATCGCCTGGCGGCTAAAGCCATCCAAGGCATGGCTGAACTCGAAGAGTGCGAGAAAGCAGTCCGGGCCTGTGCTGATGCCTTCGAAGAGATGTCTGATTGGCACGATCCAGCGGTCATCAGGGAGGCCTTCCTAAACACCTTGGCTCTGATTGAAAGCCGTGGCCGTGAAGGCTTGATCATGGCGGATGAAGACGGTTGGTGGGCTCATGATTTGCTTGATTCGGTCTGTGATGGCTGCCTGATGGAGTGTGTGACGGGTGTACCGTTTGACCGGTTGAGTCAGGCCCTGGGCGGGATCATGGCGGAGGGCAGCGGAACGCTGAGCGGTTTGAGGTTCAGCCTGGGAGTTGCCGCGCAGTTAGAAGGAAGCTCGCGACTCGCGGCCAGGCTCCTTGGGTCAGCCGGACAGGTCGACCCGAGATTGTTGTCGGGTGACTGGCAAGAAGAATTGTCCATCCGCATGCCAATGATTGAGGCGGCGCAGATAGTGGCCGTTGCAGAGGGCAGCCCAAATCCCTTGGAGGAGTTGCGCCGAGCCGAGGAGTCAGCTACCGAGCCGCTGGTCAGGTTGATTCTGGCCATAAACTGTGCGGTGGTCGGCGATGCCCAGGCCGTTGAGCGCGCCCTAGGCCACATCGAGTCCTTGCGGGCCGACCCACGTCTTGAAGAGTCCGTCTGGAATCAGTTGCTGGGTGCCATATTGCAAGAACTACCTGCCACAGTTCGTTGTCGTTTTCAAGTCGCCTTTGGCGGTTCGATTGAGCAGACGACACCGAACGAGTCCTTCAGGAGCCGTCTGCTAAGGATTGACCAGGCACCTTTGGCCGAACGCTTGGCTCTGCTTGAATCGGCCGCCGAACGGCTGGGGCGGAGTTCATTGTTGTATTGGCAGACCTACCGCGGGCACCTTAGCGCGCTCGGTGCCGAGGGCCTGTGGGAGGATTCAGCCGCTAGTTATGCCGCCGCTACAACTGATCTGACCGGACTGGCCAGCTTTGGCCCAAGCCATCCCATAACCCTGGCGTTTCGGCACAATCATGCTTACGCGACGGCCAAAGCGGGACGCACGGCCGAGGCTATTGAGTTGTACCAGACAGTGCTGTCGGAAAGGATCCGTTTATTTGGGCCGCAGGATTCCGCGACTTTGGTGACGTTGTCGAATCTGGCTTCGGATCTGCGTAAGGGAAAACAGTTCGCGGAGGCGGCCGTGCGTTACAAGGAATTGTGGCAGGCTCGCCGTGAAACCTTGGGTGAGGCGCACGAGGACACTTTGAATGCCTGGTATTGGTTTGCTGAATGTCTGGGGAAGTCTGGGGATGCGTCCGGCGCCGCGCGTCAACACCAGGCGCAGGCCGATGCTCTGGCTGCCTGTGCGGACTATGGTCCAGAACACCGAGAATCGCTGACTGCCTGCCATCAAACGGCCTACTGGCTGAGCCAGGCTGGGCGGCGAGCCCAGGCGATTGACCTAAATGAAGAATTGCTGACGGAAAAGATCCGCCTGTTTGGGCCGCAGGACGCGGCAACCTTGGCGACGTTATCGAACCTGGCTTCGGATCTGCGCAAGGAGGAACGGTTCGGAGAGGCCGCCGTGCGCTACAAGGAGCTGTGGCAGGCTCGCCGTGAGACCCTGGGTGAGGTCCACCAGGACACTTTGAATGCCTGGTATTGGTTTGCTGAATGTTTGGGGAAGTCTGGGGATGCGTCCGGCGCCGCACGTCAACACCGGGCGCAGGCCGATGCTCTGGCCGCCTCGCAGGAGTATGGGCCGAACCACAGCAAGACTCTCCAGGCCCGTGACCGGGTAAGGCATTGGGCCAGACAGGCCGAGGCAGATGCGAGCGATTGAGGTGCTGGAGGCGCCGCGGCAGGACAGGATTCAGCGGCAGTGCCCGCAACCGGGCAGACAGCGGCTGGAGCGGTCCTGAACTCCAAGAGGCACCAGCTAGCGTTGAAGCGTGACGGTTGAACAAGGTGTCCTGCCTGGCTTGGTGCCAGCCAGGCGGCCACGGCCGCGCCGGGAACCGGAGATCGCCGCGGAAAACCCAGTTGCGATTGTCACACTTGATCTGTCCACACCGCATCTAGACCGGACGTTCGACTATCTGGTGCCCGCCAAGTGGGACGCCCTGGCCCAACCTGGGGTCCGGATGCGGGCTGGCTTTGGTGGCCGCTCAGTTACCGGGTTTATTGTGGGGCGGCGCGAACAGTCGGATCATCCGGGCAAACTCGCCCCGATCGCACGTGTGCCGTCAGGCTTGCCGCTACTGACAGCGGGCCTGTGGCGCCTGGCGCAGGCTGTCGCGGCCCGACAGGCCGGGGTGGTGGCGGACGTCTTACGGCTAGCCATTCCGATGGCCCATATTGAAACCGAACAGCGCTTAGCGGGGCTAGAAACCGAGCCGAATGGTGATGCGCTGTTTGGCGGTGAAACGCCACGACCAGTCAAGGCGGCACGACGAATCGGTCGGCCCGTGACGGGACCAACCAGCCTGGACGGCTATATCGGGCGTCTTGAGGATTGGCTCGGCCTTCCTGGTTCTGATCCCAGTCCGCCCGGAGAACCCAGACGGCTCGGAGAACCCAATCCGACGGGAGACCCCAAACCGCCGGGACCGCGCGCGGTTTGGAACTATTTGCCCGCCGAGGACCTGCCAAACGGGCTGGTCAGAGCTGTTCACGCGGTTGTCCAAGCGGGCCGTCAAGCTCTTGTTGTGGCGCCATCTGAACGGATGGTGGGACGTATGGCTGACTGGTTCGGTCCGGGCCTGAACGTCGCACGCCTGGTAGCCGGGGACGGGCCGTCCGCGAGGTTGGAAGGATACTGGGCGGCGGCATCGGGCATGGCTGATGTCCTGGTCGGAACCCGCGCGGCAGCCTACGCTCCGCTGGCCAGACCCGGTCTGCTGGTACTACTTGAGGACGGCGACCCAGCCCTGGACGAACCACACGCCCCCTACCCGCCAACCCGTACGGTGATGACCGTCCGGGCAGGTCAAGATGGCTGCGCCTTGCTGCTGCCGGGCCTGACACGCTCGGTCGAAGCTCATGCGCTAATTGAGGCGGGCTGGATGCAACCGGTCACAATTCCGCGCCCAACGGTCCGTTCAGCCACCCCGGCGATTTCCGCGCCAACTAGTGAAGACTTAGGCAGCGAGGGTATGACCGCGTCGACCAGGTTGCCCAGTGCGGCCTTCCGGATCATCCGGGACGGGCTCGAACATGGCCCAGTTCTGGTGCAAGTACCCAGCGCCCGCCATGAGGTCTTCGGTTTGAGCCGAACGGCAGCCGATTTGGGCCGAGCTTTCGCCGGTGTCACGGTCAAACGGTCAGCCGCTGTGCCTGGCGTGATTGACCGGGTGGAGGCCGAACCGCGGTTGATGATCGCCACCCGCGGGGCCGAACCGATAGCGGAGGGTGGTTACGCGGCGGCCGTCTTACTGGATGGCGGCAGCTTGATCGCCCGGCCTGCCCTCGACGCGTCAATCGACGCGCTGCGAGCCTGGATGAACGCCGCCTCACTGGTCAGGGCCGCTGGACGGGTCATGCTGGTCGGCTCGGCCGGAGGGGTCGCGGTGCAAGCTTTCATCCGCTGGGATCCGGCGGGCTTGGCTGCCCGTGAACTAGCGGAACGCCGTGAACTGGGCCTACCACCAGCCACGAAGGCGGTTGTGTTGTATGGCGAGCGGATGGATGCGGCTGATCTCCTCGGCCGGGTCAAACTGCCGCCAGGCGCCAAGACCGTGCCAGGTCCGGAACAGACCGTGGTCCTGTTGCCGCTACGACAGGCTCAAGCCGGGTTGGCGGCGATTCGGGCGGCGGTCCGCGCCAGATCAATTTCCCGCAGCGGTGGGCTGGTTCGGGTCAAAGTGGATGCGCGGCTCGACTAGTTGGCGGGCTGGTGGTGGCTGACCGGTCGCCTGGTGGTTTGGGCGGTTAGGAGGCTAGTTGCTGTGGTTCCTAGCTGGGAAGTTCGCTTTCAGCGTCTGGCCGGTAGCCGCCTGGTGTCAAGACTGAAGGGCGTTCGTGGGCTAGGGTCTTGATGGTGCGAATCGTGTTCGCGGGCACACCCGCGTTGGCAGTGCCCTCGTTGCGAGGCATTGTCCAGTCGGCTCATGAGGTGGTGGCGGTGGTGACGCGGCCGGACGGCCGGACCGGACGGGGTCAGCGAGTCGCCGAATCAGCCGTCTCACAGGCCGCGAATGAGTTCGGTATTCCAGTATTGAAACCGTCCAGTCCGCGTGAGCCGTCGTTTGAGGAGGACCTCAGCCGTTTTCAGGCCGATGCCGCCGCCGTGGTCGCGTACGGCGGGTTGTTGCCCGCAGCGGTGTTGGGTATTCCACGCCATGGTTGGATCAATCTTCACTTTTCGTTGTTGCCGGCCTGGCGGGGGGCGGCCCCGGTTCAGCACGCGATCTGGCATGGTGACCAGATAACTGGCGCGACAACGTTCCGGATCGTTGAGGAGCTTGATGCTGGACCGGTTTTCGGCATGATGACTTATCAGATTTCTCCCGCTGCGACGTCTGGTGAAGTGTTACGAAACTTGGCGGATGATGGCGCCAAGCTGCTGTTGACGACACTTGACTTGATCGCGACGGGCCAGGCCAGGCCTGAGGCGCAGAGCACTGACGGGGTTAGTTATGCCGCTAAAATCAGCGCGGGCGATGCGGCGGTGGATTGGACCGCACCGGCTCAGAGCGTTGACCGGCAAATCCGGGCCTGCACACCAAGCCCGGGGGCCCGGACCTTGTTCCGCGGCGAGCGGCTGAAGATTTGGCCAGTGAGCCTGGCCGCCAGCGGCACTGACCGGGTTTTGGGGACACCGCCGGGGGCGATACGCCTCACTAAACACAGCGTTTTCGCTGGTACGGGCAGTGGGGAAGTGGTTTTAGGCGATATTAGCCCGGCTGGTAAAGCACGGATGGACGCGGCCTCTTGGGCGCGTGGCGTAAGGATCGAAGACGGAGAAAGGCTCGGTTGATGAGTGAAGATGAGAGGCCGGCCGATTCTACGCAGTCCGGTGAGGGTGTAACTGGGCGGGCCGAGGCCCGCAAAGCGGACGAGGCGCGTACGCCTGAACCCGATGGTGGCGGGCGGCCGTGGCGTGATCGGGATGGTGGTCAAAGGCCGTGGCGTGACCGGGATGACCGTGGCGGGCGGCCGTGGCGTGATCGGGATGACCGTGGTGGCAGTCGCGATGGTGGAAGCGGCGGTCAAAGGCCGTGGCGTGACCGCGACGGGCAGAGAGGCGACCGTGGTGGCGGGCGAGATGGTGGCCAGCGGCCGCGGCGTGATCGGGATGACGGTGGCGGGCGGCCGTGGCGTGACCGGGATGACCGTGGCGGCAGTCGCGATGGTGGAAGCGGTGGTCAGAGGCCGTGGCGTGATCGGGATGACCGTGGCGGCAGTCGCGATGGCAGGAGCGGCGGTCAATGGTCAAGTGACCGCCAATATGGTGCTGACCCGGTCCGCCGGGCCGCCTTTGACCTGCTCAGAGCGGTGGCGGACGGGGCTTACGCCAACCTGACACTGCCGAAAATGCTGGCACAGCGTGACATCCACGGGAGGGACGCCGCCTTCGCCACTGAATTGGCCTACGGAACAATCCGCCTCCAAGGCCAGTATGACGCCGTGATTGACCTAGTGGCTGGCCGGGACACGATCGACCCGCCAGTGCGGGATGTTCTGCGCCTCGGAGCACACCAGATTGCCGCCATGCGGGTACCAGATCACGCGGCCGTCGGCGAAACCGTTGGCCTGGCCCGCGAAACCGTCGGCAGCGGGTCCGCCGGATTCATCAACGCCATTCTGCGAGCACTGACAGAAGGCCCGTATCAGACACTGCTGGAACAGGTCGCACCCCCAGACGATGATTCACTCGAAGTCCTAGCGATTCGCTACTCTCAGCCCGCTTGGGTGGTCCGGACGTTACGTCAAGCCATGATCGGGGCTGGGCGCGACGTGTCAGACCTGATCGCCGTCCTGGCCAGTGCTAACACCCAACCCGCCATCACGCTGGCGGCCCGGCCAACACTGATAACGCGTGACGCCCTGGCAGCCCAAATTGAGGCTTTGACTAAACGCACTGGCGTAATCGGACAACTAACCGAGTCGGCTATCACCATGCCACGCGGTGCCCCCGGCGACCTGCTGGCCGTCCGCCACGGCCAGGCCGCCGTCCAAGACGAAGGCTCCCAGCTTGTTGTTTGGGCTTTGGCGCAAACCCCAGTCGAAGACGATCAAGGCGCCTGGCTTGACCTTTGCGCCGGGCCAGGCGGCAAAGCCGGGCTGTTAGGCGGCATAGCCCGCCAGCGAGGTGCCCACCTGACAGCTAACGAACCACTGCCACACCGGGCGGACTTGGTTCGCCAAGCGGTCAAACAACTAGATGACACGGTGACTGTAACCGAACTTGACGGACGTGAGGTGACCGGACAGTTCGACCGTGTATTGGTGGATGTGCCATGCACTGGCCTGGGTGCTTTACGGCGTCGGCCGGAAGCGCGCTGGCGGCACGCACCAGCCGATCTAGCCACCTTGGGTCCGCTGCAACGCGACCTGTTGAGGGCTGGTCTGAAACTGACCCGCCCAGGCGGGGTGGTGGCCTACGCGACGTGTTCGCCGCATCTGGCTGAAACCCGACTGGTAGTGGAGGACGTCTTGCGATCCAGCCAGGATGCGACCCTGATAGACGCAAGGACCATTGATCTGATTCCAGCGGATTCGGTTGGGCAGGACGGCATGATGCAGCTTTGGACAGACCGGCACGGCACTGACGCGATGTTTCTGGCGTTGATCCGGCGAGTGGAGACCGACTCTTCCAGTGGTCAGCGCTAGCCTTGATGGCGTGCCTGATGAAAGCCCTTACGACCGCCAAGCGGCGCGGGCGGCGGCACTTGAGGAGAAAAACCGGCGGCTGACGCAATCCCTGGTCAGCGCCCGGCAACAACTAGCTGAAGCTCGTCAACAGGTGACCAGCTTGTCGCAACCGCCTGGCGGTTACGCCTTGTTCCTGCGATGGAATGATGACGGTTCGGCTGACGTCATCCAGCAGGGTCGGCGTCTGCGGGTCGGGGCGGGCCCGGAGGTCAACCGGGCGGCGCTGATGCCGGGCCAGACAGTCGCCTTGAGTCAAACAATGGCGTTGATCGGCGCCGGTGGGTTTGAACGCACCGGCGAGGTCGCCACCTTCTATGAGACCTTGTCTGAGGATCGCCTGATTGTGCGCGGCCGGGCTGAGGAAGAGTTCGTCCTTCGCCGGGCCGGGTCACTCAAGGGCGTCCGGTTGCGGCCCGGTGACGCCTTGGCGGTCGATTTGCGTTCTGGTTTCGCTTTCGAGGTTGTCGCCCGCTCCCACGCCGAAGACTTGGCGGTCGAAGATGTTTCTGATGTCACCTATCAAGACATTGGCGGCCTGGCGGCTCAGATCAGCCAAATGCGTGACGCCGTCGAGTTGCCTTTCCGCCATCCAGGGCTTTTCCGTGAACATCAGTTGCGGGCCCCTAAAGGGGTGCTGTTGTACGGCCCGCCAGGTTGCGGCAAGACGCTGATCGCCAAAGCGGTGGCCCGGTCTTTGGCTGGTGATGACGCCACTAAGGCGGTTTTCCTCAATATTAAGGGCCCTGAACTGTTGAACAAGTTTGTTGGTGAAACAGAACGTCAAATCAGGGCGATCTTTGGCCGGGCGCGTGACAAAGCCCAAGCTGGTGGGGCTGTTGTGGTGTTCTTTGATGAAATGGAGTCACTTTTCCGGACCCGTGGAACAGGTGTTTCAAGTGACGTTGAAACCACGGTAGTGCCGCAGCTCTTAGCGGAAATCGACGGCGTTGAATCGCTCGGTAATGTGATTGTGATTGGCGCTTCCAACCGTGAAGACATGATTGACCCGGCGATTCTGCGGCCCGGCCGGTTAGACGTCAAGATCAAAATTGAACGGCCTGACGCGGCGGGTGCGGCCGACATTTTATCGAAGTATCTGCGGCCTGATCTGCCGTTAGCGCCAGGTGAGACAACTGAGGCGATGATCGCGGCTTGTGTTGAACGGATGTATTCGGCGACCCCGCGCAACGAGTTCCTTGAGGTGACCTATGAATCGGGGGACCGCGAGACACTCTATTATCAGGATTTTGTTTCTGGTGCGATGATCCGCAACATTGTTGACCGGGCCAAGAAGTCGGCCATTAAAGCGCTGCTCGATGATGGTCAGCGCGGTATCACAACTGGTCATCTGCTGGCCGGTGTTGAGGCGGAGTTCGCCGAGAACGAGGATCTGCCTGGCACGACTAATCCTGATGATTGGGCTAAGGTTTCTGGCCGTAAAGGTGAACCGATTGTTTTCATGCGGACGTTGGCTTCCGGGGGCCGCCAAGTTGAATTGTGAGCTGGCGTCCCGCGGTTGGCTGAGAGTGGTCCAGCGTGGCTGATTTGGTTTTCGGGATTGAAACGGAATATGGCGTTCTAGGCCCGTCGAATAATTCGGTCTTGTTGTCGAGTTGGGTGGTGGCGGCTTATAAGGCGACCCAGGATGGACGGGTCGCGCCGTGGGATTTCCGGGCTGAAGACCCGCTGAATGACGCGCGCGGCTTCCGGCTTGACCGGGCGGCGGCTCATCCGTCGTTGTTGACCGACAGGCCCGGCGCTGTCCAGTCCGGTCAGGAGGGTCAGCCCGGGCGGGCCAGTCGGGTGGGGCAGCCATTCCGGGACGATGCCGTCCGGCTAGGTCCGGGTGGTGCCCTGCTAGTTAACGGCGCCCGGTTGTATGTCGATCATGCTCACCCGGAATACGCCACGCCGGAGACGGCCACCGCCCGTGAAGCGGCGCTGTGGGACAGGGCCGGTCAAATGATCATGGCCGCGGCGGCTGCCACCTTGGCTGAGACTGGCCGGCCTGTCCGCCTATACAAGAACAACACTGACGGCCAAGGCGCCTCCTACGGCACTCACGAAAACTATCTAGTGCCACGTCGCTCGCAATGGGATCAGCTAGTCGCCGGCTTGACGCCGTTCCTGGTGACGCGCCAGATTTTCACCGGGTCGGGCCGGGTTGGTTTGGGTCAGCGCAGCCAGCGAGCGGGTTTCCAACTCAGCCAGCGAGCCGATTTTATTGAAGCTGAGACTGGCCTGGAAACGACTTTGAACCGTCCAATAGTCAACACCCGGGATGAGCCGCACGCTGATCCGTCACGTTGGCGGCGGCTGCACATCATCGCCGGGGATGCCACCATGATGGATTCGGCGACCTATGTCCGGCTCGGGGTGACCGGTCTGGTGTTGCGCGCCTTAGCTTCAAACGGCGATCCAACCGAACTGATCACCGGCACAACTTTAGTTTCACCGGTGACAGCGTTCCAGGAAGTCAGCCGTGATCTTGACCTGATGAACAAGCTCCCCTTGAAGAACGGCGGCCAAGCCCGGGCGGTTGACCTGCAACGGCGTTACCGGGACTTCGTCGCCACAAGACTAAAGCGGTGGCTCGGCGCAACCGATCCGAATCACGCCAGGCTTGAGGCGCTTGACCTGCTTGAACGCTGGTCCAACCTGCTTGACAACCTCGAAAATGACCCATCTGAGGCCGCCGGACAAGTCGAGTGGCTAGCCAAATACCGGCTGCTTGACTCGTTGAGGATGCGGCACCAGTTGGATTGGTCGGCCGCGAAACTGCGGGCGGCTGACATCAAATGGACAGCGGTCGATCCGGCCACATCACTGTTCAGCCGGGTGGAAGCGACCGGCGCGGTGGAGCGTCTGTTCAGTGACACTGAGGTGGCCTGGGCGGTTGATCACCCACCCGAATCAACCAGGGCGTATGTCAAAGGCGAAACACTGCGGCGGTTCCCGCAAGCGGTCACAGCCGCCAACTGGGACAGCTTGACCCTAGCTTGGGCCGGTGGCTCGGCCACCATTGGCTTGAGTGATCCGCTGGCGGGCCGCCGCTCACAAGCCAGCCAATTATTGGAGGCCGCCACCTCAGCCCCGGCCTTGGCGGCCGGTCTGGCCGCCAAGTTAGAAGACTGGGGATCCCCTGGGGGTAGCGGTAGATGACAGGCGCTGGTAAATGACCACATGGGACCGCTACGGCCGGGACGTACTGTCACGCGATCCGCACAAACCCAAGTTGACGGCATCGTCCAAAATTAGAGCCCAAATCGGTTTAGTCGTGGAAGACGCTGAAACTGGCTGGACCGGTGCTGTCATCCGGGTCGAAAAATCTGGTGGCATGTTGGTGGTCGCGCTGGAAGACCGCCGGGGTCGGGTCCGCACCTTCCGGATGGGGGCGGGGTTCTTGATCGACGGCCAGCCGGTCATTTTGATCCCTGACGTGACAGTGCCGCCGGACCGGGCCAAACCCGCCGTCACGGCATCGGGATCATTGGCCGTAGCTGGGGCACGGGCGCGGGTCGCCCGGGAGTCACGCATCTGGGTTGAAGGCCGCCATGACGCCGAACTGGTTTCCCGGATCTGGGGCGATGACCTGGCGTTGGAAGGCGTTGTGGTGGAAATGCTTGACGGCGTGGACCATTTGGCGGAACGGGCGGAGGAATTCGCCCCAAATCCGCAAGGCCGGCTCGGTGTGTTGGTTGACCATTTGGTCACCGGTTCGAAGGAGGAACGCATCGGGCATCAGGTGGCCGCCAAGTGGGGACCAGATTCGATTCTGGTTCTGGGTCACCCCTATGTTGATGTTTGGCAGGCGGTCAAACCGGGCCGGATCGGACTGGCCGCCTGGCCTAAGGTACCGCCTGGAACTGATTGGAAAACCGGCGTGTTGCGGGCTTTAGGCTGGCCGCACGCCAGCCAAACTGACATCGCCGCCGCCTGGCGGCGCATCCTCGGATCGGTCAGAAGCTATAAGGACCTGGACCCGGCCTTGCTTGGCCGGGTCGAAGAACTAATCGACTTCGTGACAACCACGGCCTGACCAGGATCGCCTAGTAGCTGAGATCCTGAGAGGATCGCCCAGACAGGCAATGCGTGCAAGCGTTGTGGTCAGATCAGCCAGTCGCACGCCTTGAGCCGTAAGATTGAGCGATGGAACAGATCCGGCGCAGCGGCCTTCCCCCACGCGATGATGACGAACCAGCCGCACCCCCGCCGCCGCCCGCCGCCCAAACCCAGACCCAAACCCAAATGATTGATGACATCCTGGACCAGATTGATGAGGTGCTGGAAGATTCGTCAGCCGCTTTTGTCCGCGGATTTGTCCAAAAAGGCGGGCAATGAGCGCCTTAACGCCAGGCTACTTCAGCCCTGGCAACTCGTTCATTGATTTTCTGAGGCGCGAAGCCCCTGAACAGCTCGGTTTTGACTCGGCCGCTAGCCACATATCGTCGACCGGCCTAACTGGTGGGGCTGGCGCGGTTCCAGGCGGGCAAGTCGCCCCTCAAGCCACCACAATTGTGGCTTTGACTTACCGTGACGGTGTCATCATGGCGGGTGACCGGCGGGCCACGATAGGCCAACAGATCGCCAGCCGTGAAATTGAGAAAGTCTTCCCGGCTGACGCCTACACAGCGGTTGGTTTGGCCGGTGTGGCGGGCCTGGCGATTCAACTAGTCAGGTTGTACCAGTTAGAACTCGAACATTACGAGAAAATTGAAGGCGCCCCGCTATCCCTCCAAGGCAAAGCCAACCGTCTCGCCGCAATCTTGCGTTCCCAACTTGACCTGGCCTTACGCGGCCTGGCAGTGGTGCCCTTGTTGGCGGGCTGGGACACCAGCCCGGACCGGACCGGACCGCGCGGACGGGTTTTCTCCTATGACGTGACGGGTGGCAGCTATGAGGAACGCCATTTCACGGCGACCGGCTCCGGCGCGGTGTTCGCTAAAGGTTCTCTAAAGAAGCTGTACCGGCCAGCTGGCAGCGCCCGCGGCGCCATCCGGGCGGCTTTGACGGCCTTAAACGACGCGGCTGATGATGACACCGGCACTGGCGGGGTGGACCGGGAACGGGCCATTTATCCAGTTGTCGCCAAGATTGACGCCCGCGGTTACAGCCGGATCGCGGACGCCGAACTGGCCAAGCTCTAGGAACTACCGTGACATATCCGCTTTATGTTCCGCAGGAACAAATCATCAAAGATCGGGCTGATTTCGCCCGCCGGGGAGCTCATCGTGGCCGACCAGCGGTGGTGGTATCGGCCGCCGATGGCGTCCTGTTGGCGGCCCGCAACGCCTCGCGGGCGTTACATAAGTTGAGCGAGATCTACGACAAGGTGGCTTTCGCTGGGGTTGGCAAATGGTCAGAGTTTGAAGCTCTCCGGGTGGCTGGCATTCGTTACGCTGACCTGCGTGGTTACGCCTACGACAGGGTGGACGTGTCGGCTCGGGGTTTGGCCGGAGCTTACGCCCAGACGGTGGCGGCGGCTTTCACGGGTGACCCTAAACCGCTTGAGGTGGAAGTCGCGGTTTGCCAGGTTGGGTCAGACCAGGTGTCCGATGCCGTCTTCCATATTTCGTTCGACGGTACAGTCAGTGACGAGTTGCCTTGGGCGGTTCTTGGTGGTGCTCCGGTTGAAGCCCATCAGGTGCTGGCTGAAGGTTGGCGCAGTGGACTGAGTTTGGCTGAAGCTGGCCAGTTGGTTCGCCGGGCGTTGGCTGAACCGATCCGCGCTGAGGCGGCTTTTGAGGTTGCCTTGTTACGGCGCCACCAGCTTGGCCGGGCTTTCCAACGGTTACCTGAACTGCCGTGAGCCCGTCAGTCGGAGTGCGCGGCATTGAGACTGAATATGGTGTCGCGGCACCACCGTTGACGGCTGACGAGGTGGCTCGTGAGATGTTCGCCCCGGTTGTGGCTTGGGGGCGTTCAACTAATGTCTTCACACCGGCTGGGGCCAGGCTTTACCTTGACGTTGGGTCGCACCCGGAATACGCCACGGCAGAGTCCGCCTCTTTGGCTGATTTACTGGCCCAAGACTTGGCCGGTGACCGCATCATGTGGGCTTTAGCTGATCATGCCGCCGGGCGCTTAGGGCGCGAGGTGGCGGTGTTCAAGAACAACTCTGATTCGGCTGGGCATAGTTTCGGTTCACATGAGAACTATCAGGTCGCCCGCAGCGGCTCAGTCAGTTTGCCGCAAGCTCTGATCCCGTTCCTTGTGACCCGTCAGCTAGTGGCTGGGGCTGGCTTGATTCAGGTGAATCCGTCTGGGGCGCGTTATGTTCTGTCAGCCCGAGCTGATCACATTTCTGAATCGCTCAGCGCGGCCACAACTCGTGCCCGGCCAATGATCAACACCCGTGACGAGCCGCACGCTGACGGTAACCGTTTTAGGCGGTTGCATGTGATCGTTGGCGATTCGAACATGTCGCAGGCCGCCACGGCTTTCCGTTTCGGTGCGACTTCATTAGTTATCCGGGCGGTCGGGGAGGGTCACAGTTTCAAGGCTTGGGCTTTGGCTGACCCGGTCCGGGCGATCCGGGAGGTTTCCCACGGTTGGCGTCAAGCCCGGCCGGTCCGTCTAGCTGATGGCCGGTCCGTTAGACCAGTCGAGATCCAGCGGGCCTACTTGGAGGCGGCCAATGAGGTCGCCTCCTGTGGCGAGGACACGGCGGTAATCGGCTTGTGGCGGCGTTGTGTTGATGGCTGGGAGCGGCTTGATTTCGCGGGCCTGGAAACTGAACTTGACTGGTTAGCCAAGTTACGTCTGATTGAGCGTTACCGTGAACGTTCTGGTTTGCCTTTGGCTGATCCGAAGGTGATCCGTTTGACGCTGGCTTACCATCAACTCGGCCCGGTCGGCCTGCGCGGCAAATTGGAGGCGGCCGATTTGCTCTGGTCTGGCGTTGACCAGCTTGATGCTGCCAAAGCGGTGCTTCAACCACCGCCAACTACTAGGGCCTACCTACGGGGGCGTTTTGTCAGGGCCGCCCGGGCGGCCGGATCGACTTACAGTGCTGATTGGACGCGCTTGAAACTTGGTGAATATCCGCCGGTGGTGTTGCTTGATCCGCTTGAACCGGGCGATCAGACGGCTCTAGATCTGATCAACCAAGTGGCGGCCTTGTCCGGTGATGGTCAACTGGTTCGCACTGACGGCGCCGCCAGTGCGAACGGGCCCGCCGTCTTGTCAGACTTCGACCGCATCCTGGAACAAGCCGCCAACCAACCGGCTTGAACTGGCCGCGCACCAGCCGACGATCATCTAACCTGGGCCGGTTTGCGTCGGCCGGTAGGCTCCTAAGCGGTGGATTGGTCCGGCCTGACGGCGAGTATCTGAAAGGAGCAGTGGTGGGCGTCGCTTTACGCGTCATCCCGTGCCTTGACGTGGACGGCGGCCGGGTTGTTAAAGGCGTCAATTTCCGTGATTTGCGGGACGCTGGTGACCCAGCCGAACTGGCCGCCCGCTATGACGCTGAGGGCGCCGATGAGATAACACTGCTTGACGTTTCGGCTTCAGCCGCTGGCCACGACATCATGGTTGAGATTGTGCGCCGCGCCGCTGACGAGGTGTTTGTGCCGTTAACAGTTGGGGGCGGGATCCGCCGGGTGGAGGATGTTGACCGATTGTTGCGGGCCGGAGCGGACAAGGTTGGGGTTAACACGGCAGCCCTCGATGATCCGACTTTGATTGAACGGATCGCGGACCGGTTTGGCAGCCAAGTGGTGGTGTTGTCGGTTGACGCGCGGCGCTGCCGCGACGGCCTCGCCACGCCTTCCGGCTACCAGGTAACAACCCACGGTGGTCGGCGTGGGCTGGCCCAGGACGCCGTAGAGTGGGCCCGGATCGGCCAAGAACTCGGGGCCGGTGAGATTTTGCTCAATTCGATGGACGCTGATGGCACCACTAATGGCTTCGATTTGGCTATGCTTCAAGCCGTCCGCCAGGCTGTCTCATTGCCTTTGATCGCTTCGGGTGGGGCCGGTCAGCCAGCGGATTTCGCGGCGGCGGCGGCTTCCGGGGCCGATGCCGTCCTAGCGGCCTCGGTTTTTCACTTTGGTCAGTTGACCATCAGCCAAGTCAAACAGGCGTTAGCTGAGGCAGGATTCGAGGTTCGGTGAAACAACCACAAGACAGCGTTGAGACGGCCCTTGATGACCTCAAGTTCGGTCCCGATGGGCTGATCCCGGCGATCATTCAACAACATGATTCGGGGCGCGTTCTAATGCTCGGCTACATGGACCGGACGGCACTGAGACGGACCCTAACGACTGGCCGGGTCTGGTTTTGGTCCCGTTCGCGCCAGGAATACTGGCGCAAAGGGGACACTTCTGGCCACATCCAGACAGTCAAGTCGGTGGCGGCTGACTGTGACGGTGACACTTTGCTGGTGCGAGTCGATCAGACTGGTGCGGCCTGTCACACTGGCGGCCTGAGTTGCTTTGATGGCCGTGATTTGCCGTCGACATCAGACCCAGTCTGAGGCTTTCCTTGCCCAATGGTTGGAGATTCGGCCACTTCTAAGCCTGTAAGTTGGATGATGTGACGGATCAAAGCCTAAACGCGCCGAGCAGCGGCCAATCTAGCGGCTCAGCTAGCGACCCGGCCAGTCAGCAGGCGCCACCCGGTTCGCAGCCGCCTATTGAACCGGCTTTTCAAGCGGCTTATCAGCCGCCCTATGCGCTGCCTTACCAGCAGCCTTATCAGGCGACTTATCAACCACCGTACGTCGCGCCCGGCTTTGCGCCTGGCGCCTATCCGCCTGGCGCTTACCTGCCGCCTTACGGGACGACTTTGGTTTATCAGCCCTATCAGATGGCTAATCCGGAACGGAAATCAAAGAACGCTTTTGGCGTGTTGTCCTTAGTCTTGTCGCTGGTTGGGTTGCTTGTCTTGCCGTTTGTGGGTGTGGTGTCAATCACTGGGACTGTTTTTGGGCATCTCGGGATTCGGGCCGCTTCTCAAGGTAAAGCCGACAACAAGGGGTTGGCCATCGGCGGGCTGGTTGTCGGATATGTCGGAATCGCCTATTTCTTGTTCTTAGTCTGGCTGTTTGCTTTGTTTTGGTACAGTCAGCTCGCTTCCGAGCCACCTATGCTGACCCTTTGGAGTGCGGCTTAGGTATGAGTCCTGACATGACGGTGCTCGACCAGATAATCGCCGGGGTGCGGTCAGATCTTGAGTCGCGCCAAGCGGACGTGCCGCTGGAACAACTCAAAGCCTTGGCCGCTAGCCAGCGTCCAGCCCAAGATCCGTTACCAAGGTTCCGTAACGGCGAATGCATCGCCGTCTTAGCTGAGGTCAAACGACGCAGCCCATCGAAGGGTTTCATCGCTGAAATTCCCGACCCGGCGTCGCTAGCGCAAGCTTATGAGGCGGGTGGGGCGGCCGCCATCTCGGTCCTAACTGAAGGCCGACGGTTCGGCGGCAGTTTGGCTGACTTGGCTCAGGTCCGTCGCGTTGTCGACATACCAGTCTTGCGTAAAGACTTCATTGTTTCGTCTTATCAGATTTGGGAGGCGCGGGCTTATGGCGCTGACATGGTGCTGCTGATTGTGGCCGCATTGGATCAGCTAGCGCTTGTCAGTTTGCTTGAACGGACCGTCTCATTGGGTATGACAGCCCTTGTCGAGGTGCACAATGAGGTCGAATTGCGGCGCGCGCTGAACGCCGGTGCTGAACTTGTCGGCGTTAATGCCCGCGACCTGAAAACGTTGGAGGTCAGCCAGGATGTTTTCAGCCAGCTAGCGCCACTAATCCCGAAAGACGCTGTCAAAGTCGCTGAATCGGGTGTGAGTTGCCCGCACGATTTAGCGGTTTACGCCAATCAGGGAGCTGATGGCGTCCTAGTTGGCGAGTATTTGGCCAGAGCCAGCGACCCGGCCCAGGCCGTGCGGGAGTTGGTCGCCATGGGAGCGCATCCTTCAGTCAGGTCGTTACGCCGGTGACCGGCCAGCCTGGGCCGTATTTTGGTCCTTACGGTGGCCGGTTTGTGCCTGAGGCTCTAATCGCCGCCTTGGATGAATTGGCTGAGGCTTATCAGACCGCATCACAGGATCCTTCTTTTCAACGTGAACTATTTGGTTTGTTGACGTCATACGCCGGGCGGCCGACCCCTTTGACTGAAGTGCCACGGTTCGCTGCCGTGGCCAGGTTGTTGGCTGAGACACCCGGACCAGTCGACGTCCGCGCCGTCTTGGCTCGCACGTCGGCGCCTGGTCCCAGGGTTTTCTTGAAACGTGAAGACCTGGCCCACACTGGTTCACACAAAATCAACAACGTTCTGGGCCAAGCTCTGCTAACTAAACGGCTCGGTAAGCCGCGCGTTATCGCTGAAACTGGGGCCGGCCAGCATGGCGTCGCCACCGCCACAGCGGCTGCCTTGATGGGCCTGGAATGTGTGATTTACATGGGTGAAGAAGACACCCGACGCCAGGCCCTGAATGTTGCCCGGATGCGTCTCCTAGGAGCTGAGGTGGTCTCAGTTGAGACCGGATCGAAGACTCTGAAAGACGCCATCAATGAGGCGCTGCGTGACTGGGTAACTAACGCTGAGCGCACCAACTACGTTTTTGGTACAGCCGCTGGGCCGCATCCTTTCCCGTCCATGGTGCGGGACTTCCAATCAGTTATCGGACGTGAGGCCAGAGCCCAAATACTTCAGCTAACTGGTCGCCTACCGGATGCGGTGGCCGCCTGTGTTGGTGGCGGGTCAAACTCGATTGGGCTGTTCAGCGGCTTTTGGGATGACAGCGCGGTGGCGTTACGTGGTTACGAGGCGGGTGGCCGGGGAGTCGCCAGCGGGCAGCATGCCGCCACTTTGGTGGCAGGCAGTCCAGGAACCCTACACGGTGCCAAAAGCTATTTGCTGCAGGATTCAGATGGTCAAACCATAGAGTCGCATTCGGTTTCAGCCGGATTGGATTATCCCGGTGTTGGGCCCCAGCACGCCTACCTGAAAGACACAGGCCGGGCGGTTTACGCCGCCATCAGCGACACGGAGGCGATGGACGCTTTCCGTTGGCTGACTCTGACAGAAGGCATCATGCCTGCCATCGAATCGGCTCACGCCTTAGCGGGCACCATCAAGCTGGTGGGCCAGTTGGGCCCAGAAGCTGTCATCGTGACGTGCTTATCTGGCCGAGGTGACAAAGATGTTGAAACGGCGGCCAGGTGGTTTGAGCTATGAACAGTGCGGCTAAAGCCATCAGGCAAGCTGAAGCGGACGGCCGGGCAGCCCTGATCTGCTACTTGCCGGTCGGTTACCCGTCAGTTGAGGCGTCAGTTGACTTGATCCATGGTTTGATCCGTGGTGGGGCTGACATCATTGAACTGGGGTTGCCTTACAGCGATCCGGTAATGGACGGCCCAGTTATCGCTCAGGCGGCGACCGCCGCCCTGGCGGTCGGCACCAGAGTTGATGACGTTTTCAATGTCGTGGCGGAAGTAGCTCCGAGTGGTGTGCCCATCGAAGTGATGACTTACTACAACCCGGTTTTCCGCCGAGGTGTCGATCGGTTCGCTGAGGAATTGGCCGCCGCTGGCGGAGCTGGCTTGATCACACCTGATCTGATCCCAGAAGAAGCCGGTGAGTGGATCGACGCGGCCGACCGTCTGGGTCTTGACAAGGTCTTCTTAGTCGCACCGTCGTCATCGGACAAACGCCTGGCGCTGACCGCCGCCGCCTGCCGTGGCTTTACTTACGCCGCTTCAACCATGGGCGTGACCGGCGCGCGGCAGTCACTTAGCGGCTCGGCCCGGCCTTTGGTGGACCGAACCAGATGGGCGGGGGCTGAACTGGTCTGTGTTGGCGTTGGAGTGTCCACGCCGCGCCAGGCCCATGAGGTGGCGGCCTTCGCTGATGGGGTGATCGTCGGGTCAGCTTTGGTGCGGTTAGCTGGTTCCGGCGGCGACTTAGAAGGATTTGTTCAACAGTTACGTCAGGCGGTTAAGAAATGAACCCGTTGGCTTTGCTGCCTTCACCGCCCAGCGGAGTTTGGCACCTGGGGCCGCTGCCGATCCGGGCTTACGCCTTGACCATGCTGGCCGGAATGGTTGTGGCGGCTTTGGTCGCCGCCCGGCGCCTCAAGACGGCTGGTTACAAACCGGATGTGATGTGGGACATTTCGTTGTGGGCCATTCCGTTCGGTATTGTCGGCGCCCGCATTTATCACGTCATCACCTCACCGGATGCTTATTTTGGTGTTGGCGGCGAGCCGTGGCGGGTTTTCGCCATTTGGGAAGGTGGGCTGGGAGTTTGGGGAGCGATCGCTCTGGGCGCGGTTGGCGGGATGATCGGCGCCAGACGGACCGGTATCCCTGTGCCCATCCTGGCTGACGCGTTGGCGCCGGGGTTGGCTTTGGCTCAGGCTGTTGGCCGGTTGGGGAACTGGTTCAACCAGGAGCTGTTCGGTGCGCCAACTACACTGCCGTGGGGTTTGCAGGTTGAAGACAAGCTCACCCTGGCGGCCGGATATCCAGTTGGGACGTTGTTCCATCCAACATTCCTCTACGAGTTGTTGTGGGACGCTGGGCTGGCCGTGGTTCTGATCTGGGCTGGGAGGCGTTTCCGTTGGGCACATGGCCAGGTCTTCTTCGCCTATATGGGTTTGTATTGTCTTGGCCGGGTTTGGATTGAGGCGCTGCGGATTGATACAGCGCATCACTTCTTGGGTCTGCGGCTGAATGTTTGGACCTCGATTCTGGTTGGTTTGACTGGATTGGGATTGTTCTGCTGGTCGCGTTGGAAGCACCGGGCTGATCCGGATACTCAAGCCGACGCCGAAGCTGGGACCGAAGCTGAAGCTGAGGGTGAAGCTGAGGGTGAAGCTGCCCTTGAGACTGACCTTGAGACTGACTCTGAGGCCGACTCTGAGGCTGAACTTGAGGTTGAGACCGGAACCGGGGTAGAACCTGAGCCTGAGCTGACAGCCGAGGCGGAAGCTGGGGAAGAGACCGCGACTGAGTCGACAGCCGAAGCGACTAAAGAGGCGGAATCTGAAGAAGATCCGCCCAGCGAACCCGGGTCTGGCCCGGACACCAGGTGATGTTTGATCCGTCCGAAGGAGAAGCGGCCGCCCTTAGCCGGTTGTCTAACATTCAGGCCGATCCGCCTGACCTGGCGGTCATAGCGCTGGCTTTTCCTAGGCTGACACCCTATGTGGCGGTTCATCCAGCACTGTCAGACGATCTGCGAGATCAACTCAGCCAGCTTGGCAGGCCGGAGGTTGACGCCGCTCTGAGAGCCCGGGCGGCCGGCGCACCCGCCTTCGCCACGCCAATCGCGACGCCGGAGACGGCCTGGCCCAAGGCGGCCAGCACCGATCAAATAGCTGCCCACCAAGCCGGCGGCAGCGCTCCGGCAACGGCTGGCGAAGCGGGCGAAACCGCTGTTCCAGCCGCGGACCCAAGGCGCCGCCCGCGCCTGAGGAGCAAATTGATTGGCCCGCTGGCGGGCTCTTTAGCTGTGGTGCTGCTAGCGGCCGGCGCTGTCTGGTTGGTGACCAGCCGCGATCAAGACGACTTCAGGCCCAACAGGCTGGGCCCCGACCTGGTCAAAGCCCCAGTTATCGGCCCGGAGATTTCATCACGAACAGTGCTGAAAGGCTCATTTGATGTGACCGAGTTTTCGTCTTCGCTGATAGGTCACGACACTGGCCTAGCGCTTGGCTACACCCGCTGCACTGAGACCAGTGGCTTCGAATGCGATCGGTGGTCGGAAGAATTCGATGACCGAGGCGCGGCGGCGGTGGCCGCCTTCGACATTGACAGCGGCGAACAGTTGTGGCAACTCGACTTGTTGCTGGTCGCCGGTGTGACCGAGGATCTAGGGCTCTACAGCGTCACGGTTGATGCCGACGGGCTGGGAAATGTGGTGGCCTATATCGAGTGGCTGCCTGATACTGAAATGATCGTGGTGATCGACCAGGACGGCAGCGTTGTTTCGTGGCGTAGCGGAGACTTCGAGTTGCTGGGCTGGCACAACGGAATCGTTGTGCTTCAAATAGGAGACACCATTGGCGGCGGGTCTTTCATTGCCGCCTACCAGCAAGATGACCTCGACCAAATACTTTGGCAGGTGGTCTACGGCGTTGCCGGTATGGACGTTGCCTCGACACTGTTTCACGAACCGTCAGGCACCTTTTGGGCACCAACCCGGACCGGTTTCATCGATGTGAACACCGGGTTCACGGCCGGCTTTGGACGCACCGGAGACAGTCATGAGTATCAGTTCGTGCCGACTGAGTCCGGACCGGTGCTGCTTCAGTTTGGCATTCTGGACGGACAAGATGTTGTACGAAGAATCGACATTGAAACCCGTAAACCGCTCTGGACGTTTCGGGTGCCTGAAGGATTTGACGAGCACGTTCTGTTCACCCTGGACGCCCTAGCGATCAACACGTTCGCAACTGATGAGAGCTTCATTTACGGCGTCGACTATGAGACGGGCGAACTGCTCTGGACATTGGACAAAGAATCGAGGCTAGTTGAGAACTACCCGGCGCTGCATTACGGGGTGGCCGGTCACACGTTCCTGATAGTTGAGGACTACCTGGGCACCAACCAGACCGCGATCAGCGCCAAGGATGGCCAGAAACTGTTCACCCTGAGTTGCGCTGACACCTGCGATTCGAGCTTCACCAGTTTGAATGTCGCCTACCTGATTGATCTGAACGAAGACAGTCCAGATTGGCTGGCGGGCGTCTCACTGGAAGACGGATCTGAGCTGTGGCGGGTTGAAGTTGACCTGCCAGTACACAGCGGCAGGTATTCGATCGGTTTGGAGTTCGGCCACGGCCGGACCTGGCTGTCGGAAAGGATATTAGAGGAAACCATGTCTGATTCGATAGTTTTCAGCCACGAGATCTGGCGCTTGATCGGCTAGACCTGCGCTAGGTTCCTTGGCCTTGGCCGCGGGAAGGTGGCGTGGTCAGAGCCGTGCGGGTGTCCGCATGGCGGGACAAAGTGTCTCAATGTCGAACTATCAGAGTAGCCTTGAGGCGCCACCGCGCGGCCTGCCAGGCCCGGTGGGCCACTCGCCACTGAGCGGGCGCCACCGAGCCGCCTGACAGTCGACTCGCGGTGGCACACGGTGGAGAAACCCGGATTCAGAGAGGTGGATTATGGCAGCGCGCCCCGCTCCGCATCTTTCGGGACGGCAGGCCTCCGGCCTGTATTCGCCGCTCTACGAGCATGATTCTTGTGGTGTTGGCTTTGTCGCCCGGATGAACGGCCAACCAGGCCGTGACATTGTTGATGCCGCTTTGACGGTGCTGGAAAACTTGGACCACCGTGGCGCGGTCGGCGCTGAGCCCAACACCGGTGATGGTGCGGGCATCTTGACGCAAATACCTGACCGTCTGATGCGCCGGCTTTTTGAAGCGGAAAACGTCACGGTGCCGCCAGCCGGGCACTACGGCATCGGACTGGCTTTCTTACCCCAAGGCCATCACCGGGCTGCCGCCGCCATGGATGAGATCGAAACAATCGTGGCTGAGGAGGGCTTAGCTGTCAGCGGCTGGCGGACGCCACCGACCGAAGCCGGGCCAGTTGGGCCGGCCGCCCTGGCCGCCATGCCGGTGATGCGTCAGTTGATGGTCACCGATCCGTCCGGCAAACTAGCCGGAATCGACCTTGACCGGCGGGCTTACCGTGTTGCTAAACGCGCCCTGCATGAGGCGGAAACCTATTTTTGTTCACTATCAGCCCGGACCTTGGTCTACAAAGGAATGCTAACAACAGCCCAATTGTTACCGTTCTTTCCTGACCTGTCACAGCCGGATTATGAAAGCGCCATCGCGCTGGTTCATTCACGCTTTTCGACCAACACTTTCCCTTCTTGGACGCTGGCCCAGCCGTTCTCAATGATGGCCCACAACGGTGAAATCAACACCGTCACCGGTAACCGTAACTGGCTGTCCGCCCGTGAAAGCCAAATGCGCAGCGAACTAATCGGTGAAATTGAACCGTTAAGGCCAATCTGTTCACCGGGTGAATCAGATTCGGCCTCTTTCAACTCAGTTCTGGAATTACTTCACTTGGCGGGCCGTTCATTACCGCACGCCATGTTGATGATGATCCCTGAAGCCTGGGAGAACAATCATGTGATGGATCAAGCCATACGTGACTTCTATGAGTTTCAAAGTTCGGTTGGCGAGGCTTGGGATGGTCCGGCGGCTGTCGCCTTCACCGATGGCAGCCTGATTGGGGCCACCTTGGACCGTAACGGCCTGCGCCCAGGACGCTATTGGGTGACAGATGACGGCCTGGTGGTGATGGCTTCAGAAGCCGGAGTGCTTGACTTACCGCCAGCTAAGGTGGTGCGCAAAGGGCGTCTCGAACCGGGCCGCGTTTTCTTAGTTGACACAATCCAAGGCCGAATTGTTGAAAACGATGAAGTCAAACAGGCTTTAGCTAGCCAGGCTCCTTACCGTAGCTGGATTGAGACGCAATCGGTTTATTTGGATACCTTGCCGCCACGTGAACACATCGACTATTCAACGACTTCAGTTATCCGCCGACAGTTGACGTTCGGTTACACCGAAGAAGAAGTCCGGTTGTTGTTAGCGCCGATGGCCCGTCTTGGCGCCGAACCGGTTGGTTCAATGGGGAACGATGCCGCCCTAGCGGTTTTGTCGAACCGGCCGCGGCTCTTGTTTGACTACTTCACACAGGTTTTCGCTCAGGTTACCAACCCGCCGTTGGATGCTATCCGCGAAGAGATGGTGACAAGCTTATCGACGGCGATCGGCCCGATGGGAAACCTACTTGAAGAGACCGCCGAACACGCCCACAAACTGATTTTGCCTTTCCCAGTGATGAATAACGAAGAACTCCAAACCGTCGCCCGGATTGGTCGTTACCGGGAACGATCAGGTGGTTTCAGTGCTCAAACAGTTCGCGGACTTTACTCGGTAGCTGGAGGCGGGGCGGCCCTGAAAGACCGGCTCGCTGAAATTTGTGCGGAGGTCGATCAGATGATCGCTGCCGGACGTAGCTTCATTGTCCTGTCAGATCGCGACTCAAACGCGGAACTGGCTCCAATCCCGTCATTGTTGCTGGTCAGCGCGGTTCACCACCATCTGTTGCGGAACCATTCAAGAACCAGAGCCGGGCTGATAGTTGAGGCTGGTGACGTCCGGGAAGTTCATCATGTGGCCTTACTGATCGGCTACGGTGTGGCCGCCGTCAACCCCTATTTGGCCATGGAATCAGTTGAACAGCTCGCAAGACGCGGTGACCTCGGTGAGATAACACCTGAACAGGCCGTCCAAAACCTGATCACAGCGCTTGGTAAAGGCGTCTTGAAAGTCATGTCGAAGATGGGTATCTCAACGGTCTCCTCATACCGTGGGGCTCAAGTCTTTGAGGCTCTCGGTTTAGGTTCCTCCCTGATTGGTCAGTATTTCACCGGCACAACTTCGCGTCTGGAAGGGATCGGCTTAGAGGAGATAGCGGCTGAAGTAGCGGCCCGCCACACCAAGGCCTACCCGAAGGCGGCTTACGGTAACGAAGCTGAGATTCTGCCATCCGGCGGGCAATACAAATGGCGCCGTGAAGGTGAAACTCATCTCTTCACACCGGATGCGATCTTTGAACTCCAGGCCGCCACCCGGCGGCGTGACTACACCTTGTTCAAGCGTTACAGCCGACGGATTGACGACCAGTCAAAAGGTTTAGCAACGCTGCGCGGCTTGTTCAAGTTCCGGACCGGGCAGCGCCCGCCGGTGCCATTGGAAGAGGTTGAACCGGTCAGCCAGATCGTTAAGCGGTTCTCAACTGGGGCGATGTCTTACGGCTCAATTTCGATTGAAGCCCATCAGGCGTTAGCCGCCGCCATGAACCAGTTAGGTGGCAAATCAAACACTGGTGAAGGCGGCGAGGACCCAGAACGGTTACACAACCCGGCGATCCGTTCGGCGGTGAAACAGGTCGCTTCCGGTCGGTTCGGTGTGACGGCCGAATATTTGACCGCGGCTGACGATATCCAAATCAAAATGGCCCAAGGCGCCAAACCTGGTGAAGGCGGCCAGCTCCCCGGAGCTAAGGTCTATCCCTGGATAGCTAAAACACGCCATTCGACGCCTGGTGTTCAGCTCATATCGCCACCGCCACACCACGACATCTATTCGATTGAAGATCTGAAACAACTGATCCACGATCTGAAGAACTCCAACCCTGAGGCGCGGATTCACGTCAAACTAGTCGCTCAGGTTGGTGTTGGCACCGTCGCGGCTGGCGTTTCCAAAGCTCACGCTGACGTGGTGCTGATCTCAGGTCATGATGGTGGAACTGGGGCGTCACCTTGGACCTCAATCAAACACGCTGGCGGGCCTTGGGAACTCGGTTTAGCTGAAACCCAGCAGACGCTACTAGCCAACAACCTGCGTGACCGGATCACAGTGCAAGTTGATGGGCAGCTCAAGACCGGCCGGGATGTGGTGATTGGGGCGCTGCTAGGGGCTGAGGAGTTCGGTTTCGCGACCGCTCCGCTGGTCACGTTGGGTTGCGTCCTGATGCGGGTCTGCCAACGCGACACCTGCCCGGTCGGTGTGGCGACACAAAACCCGCAACTGCGGGCCCGTTTCGCTGGCCAGCCAGAGTATGTCGTAACGTTCTTCGAGTTCATCGCTCAGGAAGTCAGGGAGCATTTGGCGGCTCTCGGATTCCGCAGCCTTGATGAAGCCATCGGCCAAACTGAGGTACTTGACACAACCGATGCCTCAGCCCATTGGAAAGCTCGTGGCCTCGACCTCAGTCCAATCCTCAGTTTGCCGCCCAACCCAGCCGGTTCAGCCACCAAACGGACCCGCGCCCAAGATCATGGCCTAGCGGCAGCACTCGACAATTATCTGATTGAACGGGCCGCACCGGCTCTCGAATCAGGTCAGTCAGTCAAGATCACAACTAAAGTACGCAACATTAACCGGACTGTCGGAACCATGCTCGGCCACGAGGTGACCAAACGCTTCGGCGGTGATGGTCTACCGACCGACACGATCGACATAACACTTGAGGGCACCGGAGGCCAAAGTTTCGGCGCTTTCTTACCGGGCGGCATCGTCCTGCGGCTTATTGGCGATTCGAACGACTACCTCGGCAAGGGACTGTCCGGTGGGCGAATCGTGGTCCATCCGGCGCCTGACGCGCCCTTCGAAGCCGGCCAGAGCGTTATCGCCGGGAACGTCATTGGCTATGGCGCCACCTCGGGGGAAATTTTCTTGTGCGGCCGGGTTGGTGAACGGTTCGCTGTGCGCAACTCGGGGGCGACCCTAGTAGTTGAAGGCATTGGCGATCACGGCTGTGAATATATGACCGGCGGTCTGGTGGCGGTGCTCGGCGCGACTGGGCGTAATTTCGGGGCCGGCATGTCTGGTGGCCGAGCCTACGTTTACCAGCTAGACAGAACCCAACTAGCACCTGGCGCTTTGGAGCGCGGTGAACTGTTACTGGAACCGGTCGATGACCGGACTGAATTGTTTGAACTGCTAGAACGGTACGCCGCCGAAACTGGTTCAACTAGAGCCAGCCAGATCATCGCTAATTGGGAGGCTGAACGATCCAATTTCAGTCACATAGTGCCGCGCGATTTCAAACGGATGCGAGCCGCTTTAGCTAGGGCCGGGCGGCTCGGCCAGGATTATCGCGACCCAGACACTTGGGCAGAAATCATGAAGGAGGTGGCCCGTGGCTGATCCAGCTGGATTCCTTAAAGTCCGTCATCGTGAATTACCGGCTGACCGGCCAGTTTCTTTGCGCCTACTTGACTTCCGCGAAGTCCGGGCCAATGTTCCACTAGACCCGGTGATGTTGAACCGGCAAGCCGGGCGTTGCATGGATTGTGGTGTGCCGTTCTGTCATCGCGGTTGCCCGCTGGGGAACTTGATCCCGGAGTGGAATGATCTAGCTTGGCGTGGAGACTGGCGGGCAGCGGTTGAGCGGCTCCACGCGACAAACAATTTCCCCGAGTTCACTGGCCGGATTTGTCCGGCTTTATGTGAGGGTTCTTGTGTGCTTGGTATTAGCCAACCCCCGGTCACAATCGAGTTCATGGAGATGGCCATTATTGACCGGGCCTTCCAGGAAGGTTGGATCGAACCACAAATCCCTGAACGGTTAACTGGTTTCACAGTCGCTGTGGCCGGGTCTGGGCCAGCTGGCTTGGCGGCCGCCCAACAGTTGACGCGGGCCGGGCACACGGTGGCGGTTTATGAACGGTCGGACCGGCCTGGCGGACTGATGCGTTATGGCATCCCTGATTTCAAACTCGGTAAACATCACCTCGATTTGCGTTTATCGCAAATGCAGGCTGAAGGTACCCGTTTCCGGACCGGTTTGGAGATTGGCCGTGACATTACCTGGGAGGAACTGTCAGTTCGTTATGACGCCGTTGTGGTGGCTATCGGATCAACTAGGCCACGCGATTTGCCAATCCCGGGACGTGACCTTGATGGTGTGATGTTCGCTAAACCGTTCCTTGAACAAGCCAATGTGGTCGCCTCCGGCCGGATGGTGGCTGGCCGGGTTACCGCCGCCGATAAACATGTCATTGTGATTGGTGGCGGTGACACCGGATCGGATTGTGTTGGCACGTCGCTACGTCAGGGGGCCCGTTCGGTGACGTCGCTTGAGATCTTGCCGCAGCCACCGCCGAGCCGCCCAGATCATCAGCCGTGGCCGGTTTTCCCGCAAGTCTTCAAGACTTCCTCATCCCATGAGGAAGGCGGTGAGCGTCTCTACGCTGTGACGGCCCTTAGTTTGGGTGGGCATGACGGCCACGTTGAGTCACTTCACTTGGCCGATGCCGTCCGGTCGGCTTCGGGTGGTTTTGAGCCGGTTGAGGGCAGCGAGAGGGTAGTTCCGGCTGACTTGGTGTTGATCGCGATGGGGTTCACCGGCCCTGAAGCTGGCCCGCTGTGCGATCAGCTCGGCTTGGAGTTGACACCGCGTGGTGCTCTGTCGCGTGACACTAACTACGCCACCGCCCGCGATGGGGTCTTTGTGGCTGGTGACGCTGGACGTGGCCAATCGTTGGTGGTGTGGGCTATCGCTGAGGGCCGGGCTTGCGCGGCCGCGGTTGACGCCTATTTGCAGGGCTCAACTGAGCTGCCCAGCCCGGTGACAGCCTTAGAGGCTCCCCTCAGCTTGTAGCCGCCCAGCCCAGGGGACAGCCCAGCTAGGTGCGGCTACTTGACTATGTTGAAGCGGCCTATGACTGGCAGCGGCTTGGTTTTGCCGGTGGCGGCGTGAACAATGCCAAGGACGCAGAGTGCGGCTGGTATCAGCCAAAGCAAACCGAGGATCATCGTGATGACCCCTGTTAGGCCCAGACCGCTATAGGTCCAGGTCGCTGGATTGAACAGCATTGCGGTGATGACGGCTGTCAGGATGGCGTAAAGAATGCCCCAACCAACGGCGGTCAAGAACAGCACCGTCCCTTGGTTGGTGTGGTACCGGACATAGGGAGAGTTCTTGTGCGCGCCAGTGATTAGCGGAACAAAGAACAGGATGTAAGCCAAGACCGCCATCCCTTTGTTGGTTTGGACGTCATCGGCCACTGGAGGCCTGGCGGGTGTGCCGCAAGCGGGGCAGTGGCTGATGCCGTCAGGGGCTTGGACGCCGCAGTTGAGGCATGTGGTCATGGTTTGATCTCCTTTTGATTTTGGCTTCGTCTGGCCCGGCGGGTCAGACGCACGAGCTGGCGTGGACGGATAGCTGACCTGTTGGATACCATCCGGCGCGACCCAAGTCGATGTGTTCGCCTGGGCCCGCGACCAGCCCAGACGGCACCAACAAGGCTGGTGTGGTGTCTCGCTCGGTGAATCTTGGCAACGGACCGAAATGGTGGTCATTGACCAATTCCGGCGTCCTTCAAGACGTCCTCGATTTCATCGCCGTGCTCGTCGAGGTAGTCCTCCATTTCATCGAGGGTCTCATCGAAGCTCTTCTGCAGCCCGGTGGTGACGTCGAGTTTGACGGACTTGTGGTGGTAGATGATCTCGAAGGCGCTGCCTTCAACGATGACTTCAGATTCTTGTTCTGGGTCTTCTTCCAGTGTCGGATAGACGTCCATGATGGTGCCGTTGTATTTGTAGGACCAGACCAGCATGAAGGCGTCACTGTTGGCGATCTCATCCCAGGTTTTTTCGATATCTCCGTCACCGAAGGAAAAGCCCTGAATATTGTGGCCGTCATCAGACAGGGCGGCTGTCGCCAGGAACACCTTCTCCAACCAGGCCAGGTACTCCTCGTCAGTGATTTCGCCATCAGTTCTAATGAATTCGATTGAACCGTGGTTCGAATCGCCGTAGGTTGTCATCTTCTCTTGGTCGATGCTGTAAGACCAGTCAGGTTCAATGTCCGATTTTTCGAGGCCCCGACTGGCGAGAGATTGGAGGGCGGCGGCCTCAGAGAAGGCATCGCCTTCGATGGCGTCGTTAACCATTTCAGCGGCCGCCTGGTTGAGCCCGGCGTCATCTGGATCAGCTGGCCCTCCGGGGTTGTTCTTCGCGCCACAGGCGGACAAGACCGCTGCCAGGCACAAGATCACGGCGGTTGATACGAGCCGTTTCATGTCTATCTCCTTGCTAGGGACGGTTCAGGCTGGCCAAGCGGGCCGCCCGTGACTTGGACTGGGTGACTCATAGAGGACTCCTTTGATGAACTGATGTTGCCGCCTGATATTCAAATGGCCATGGCTTGGCGGTGGATAGGAGGAGACGGGACGCGTCCAGTGCGAAAAACGCCAGACCTGGTTGGCGGGCCCGGCGAAGGACCAAACAGCCCTCGACCTGGCGGGTAGGCTGAGGCGATGGACCTCAGGTTGCCGCGTGACGCCACCAGACTGGGCCGCATCTGGCCAGATCAGTCGGTTGATGGACGCGGTCTGCGGGACTTCTTTGAGCTGCTGCCGTTCGCGGTCAACTTGTTTGATCCGGACGGAACCAGTGTCTTTGTCAACCAGGCATGGACCAGAATGTTCGATCAGGTTTCGGCCGGGTGTGGGTACTTGTTGGACCCGAAGAAGGTGGTTGGGTCTTACAACATTCTGAGCGATCGGACGGTCTCACCGAGCCGACTTGCGGGTTGGATGGAGGCTTTCAGCGGCCGGACGGTGACATTCCCGTCGGTTGGCCAGCCGGTGGCGCTGATCCGGCAGAACCATCGCCTTGATGGCCTAGACGTGGTCTCACTGAGCCAAGACGTCACCGCCTTCCCAGTCTTCGACCAGTCGGAAGGCTTAGCTTATGTCGCCGCCATCATGATCACACGCCAGGCTGTACGCGGCCGGGCGGAGATCGCCCGGGCGATCGCCTACCTTGAAGCCAATTGGCGTGAACCGTTCAACGCTGCTGCGGCGGCTGATGCCGCGGGGTTCTCGACCAGACATTTCGCCCGCGAGTTTAGGAAGTATGTTGGGCTCAGCCCGCATGAATACCAGCTCAGGTACCGTATGGCTAGATTGCGGGAAACATTGTGTGATCCGGCGTTGTCCGTCTCTCAAGCCTTCGCGGCCTGCGGCATGGACTATTCCGGCTGGCTCGCCCGGCTCTTCCGGGAACGGACAGGGTTGACTCCATCTGAGTTCCGGCGCCAGGCTTTCGCCTCACCAGCCATATCGGCCCGGCCAGTCAAGCCAGCTCTGGCCAAATCAGCCAAGGCGGTAAGAACAAACCAAACTGGCCAGGCCCGTGCGACTGACCCTCCCGGGGCTTCGGCGGTTTCCATCTCGGATGCGGCTAGGTGACCTGCGGGTTTACTGTGGAGCCGGGTGGTGTGGGCCAACTGGGTTGGGGTCGGGTGGTCGGGAAGTGGAGACAGTGGTCTTAAGACAGCCACTGTGACCAGTTTCCGCGGTCGCCTTGGAATGGTGTTTCGGCTGAGACTGAGCCGCATGGACGGATATCTGGCGGGCCGCGCCGCTAGGATTTTGGCAGTCAATCGATCTGTCAGGGGACAACATGCGACGCGCCAAAATTGTCTGCACCATAGGTCCGGCCAGCGACTCGAGAGAGCGCATCACTGAACTGATCGAAGCTGGGATGAACGTCGCCCGGTTGAACTTGTCACATGGCACACACGATCAGCACAGGATGACTTATCAGACAATCCGCCAAGTCTCGCAGGCCACGGGCCAGCCAGTCGGCGTATTGGCTGATCTGCAAGGCCCCAAGATCAGGCTGGGCACCTTCGCTGGTCACCAACCAGTCGAACTGGTGGCCGGTGAACGGTTCATCATCACAACTCAAGACACCGTCGGAACCAAAGAACGCGCTTCGACGACATATCAGGGCTTACCAGGTGATGCCAGGGTACGTGACCAGATCCTGATTGATGACGGCAAAGTCGCTGTTCGGATTGATCAGGTCACCCCAACTGAGGTCATCACCACAGTTGAAGTGGGCGGCGAAATCTCCGACCATAAGGGTTTGAACCTGCCTGGTGTGGCTGTCTCAGTCCCAGCCATGACCCCTAAAGACATCGCTGACCTTAGTTTCATGCTTGAACTCGGAGTCGACATAGTGGCGTTGTCGTTTGTCCGCTCGGCCAGTGACTACAACGCGGTGGAACAAATCATGCGACAACAGGGCCGGGTGTTACCAGTTGTCGCCAAGATTGAAAAGCCGCAGGCTGTCACCAATCTGTCAGACATAGTCCGGACGTTTGACGCCATCATGGTGGCGCGCGGCGACCTGGGAGTTGAACTGCCCTTAGAAGATGTTCCACTAGTCCAGAAAGACGCCATTGATTTGGCCAGGCGGTACGCCCGGCCTGTCATAGTCGCCACCCAGGTGCTTGACTCAATGATCTCGAACCCCAGGCCAACCAGAGCTGAAGCCTCCGATTGCGCCAACGCGGTCCTTGATGGGGCGGACGCTGTCATGTTGTCGGCTGAAACCTCAGCTGGGGCTTATCCAGTTGACGCGGTCCGGACCATGGCCCGGATCATCACAGCGGTTGAAGCTGGTGGGGCCGGCCGGATCCGGCTAATGACCGCCACACCGCGGACCAATCCTGGGATTCTGACCAAAGCGGCAGCGGAGATCGCGGGCACAATGGAGGCGGCCTACTTGGTGGCGTTCACTGAGACTGGTGATTCAGCCCGGCGGATGGCCCGGTTGCGCTCACCGATTCCGTTGATCGCTTTGACACCGAGCCTTGATGTGCAACGCCAACTGTCATTGGCTTGGGGGATTAGGGCTTTCCAGGTGCCGCAATATGAGCACACTGACCGGATGATCTGGGACACCGACACGGTTTTGCGTTCCCATGGTTTAGGTGAAACTGGCGAAACTGTTGTGATCGTGTCAGGCGCACCAGTTGGTATAGCCGGAACCACCAACCAGATCTTGGTTCATCAGATCGGCCAGTTTGATGTCGCAACCGATTCGTCAACTACCCATCTGACGTAACTATCTGACGGGCGGAAATAATCAAACTGGACGGCACCAGCCGACCACGGGCCCGCGACCAGGCAGCGAATTCGCCGTCAGCCGCACCACCAGCAGCACCACCAGCACTAACACCACCGGCAACAGCACCACCAGCAACACCAACACCACCAACACCCGCTGCGGGCCATTCCGGCTCAATCACCCGCTCAATGACAAATCCAGCCGCGATCAAACCCTCAAAATGGCCGGCCACGGTGTTGTGCCACTGAACGTAAACCAGGCGGGCGGCATCGTCCCTTTCGGTATATGGCGTGGCGTCAAAATACGACCGCCGGACCACCAAATCAGCTGGATCAGGCGAATCTGGGAAAACCCAGGCGAACGGGTGGCAGGTCGCTAAAACCCAAAGCCCACCGGGCCGCAACAGCCGCCCGACCTGCTGGTAGACGTCAGCCACTGACGCGACATGAGGCAACGCGCCGAAGGCACTAAAAACCGTGTCAAAACTGGCCGGGGCGAAGGGCAAGGCGGCGGCATCGGCCTGGATCAAACTGAACCCGTCACAGCCGATCCGCTGAGCGACCCGCAACATCCCAGCCGACAAATCCAACCCAACCGCTTGGGCACCATTGGCTGCCGCCCAACGGGTGCCCTGAGCGGCGCCACAACCAACTTCCAGTAACCGTCGGCCACGAACATCACCCAAGAGGTGAACCTGGTCTTCATCTAACCCTTCCGGGCACCAGACCAACCGATCATCACCTAAGGTCAGGCGGTGCTCGGCATAGTAGGCCTCAGCTTCAGCTTCCCAATAAGCTTCCGGCGAGTCAGGTACTTCGCCGGGATTGACCGGCTCAAAGGCGGCACGCACCGGCCCAGTATCGCATTTTGAGGCACCAGCCGCAGGTAGGATCGAAGAGCCGGGTTCCCGGCGTCACTGGCCTCTAAGGAGGAATTGTCATGCGAATCGGTGTCTTGACTGGCGGTGGGGATGTCCCCGGGCTGAACGCCGCGATCCGGGCTGTCGTTAAACGGGCGGAAATGGAGTACGGCCATTCGATGGTTGGTTTCCGGAACGGCTGGCGCGGCGTGGTCGAAGGCGAGATTATCCCTTTGACCAGGGAAGATGTTCGTGGGATTTTGCCTCGTGGCGGTACCATGCTGGGCACCGCGAGGTACCATCCGCACAAGAATGATGGCGGCATTGAAGGTGTCCTTTCAACGCTTGAAGCTGAACGGGTTGAGGCTTTGGTTTGCATCGGCGGAGATGGAACTCTCAAGGCGGCCCACAAGGTTGCCCAAGCCGGGGTCAAAGTGGTTGGTATTCCGAAGACAATCGACAATGACGTTGAGGGGACTGACCTTTCGATTGGTTTCCACACAGCGATCAACATCGCCACCGAAGCGATCGACCGGTTGCACACCACCGCCGAATCACACAACCGGGTGATGATCGTTGAAGTGATGGGTCACACTGTCGGCTGGATCGCGGTCAACGCCGGCATGGCTGGGGGAGCTGACCTGATTATCACGCCGGAAGAACCGTTCGATATTGAGGAGATCGCCCGCTTCATTCGCCGCCGCCACCGGTCGCACGCCAACTTTTCGATCGTGGTGGTGGCCGAGGGTGCTGAGCCGGCTGAAGGCACCGGTATGCAGTTCTCCACCCAAACAGATGACAAAGGCCGCATCATCGCTGGGTCAATTGGTGAGCGTTTGATGATTGAGTTGCGTGAACGGACCGGGTTTGACACGCGTTTGACTGTCTTAGGTCACGTTCAACGCGGCGGCACACCCTCACCAACTGACCGTATTCTGGGGTCACGTTTCGGGATCGCGGCGGTTGACGCGCTGTCGGCCGGTACTTTCAACGTCATGACAGCCGTGCGGGGCGAATCGATCGTGTTGGTTCCGTTGGAGGAGATCGCCGGACGGGTGAAGCAGGTTCCGGATGAGTTAGTTGAGGTTGCCCGCGCCTTGTGGTGATGGACCTTCCCGCCCGCTTGGGTTAGTCCGCCGGGTCGTGTTTGAGGCACCCTGCCTTGCGCTGGTGGACGATGCCGCCCGCTTGGGTTAGTCCGCCGCGTCAGCTTGGGCAGTGGGTCTGGTTACAGCCCAGCCACCATGGCGGCACCAATCACCCCAGCTTGTGGCCCCAAAGTTGTCGCCACCACTTGCGGCATGACCTGAAAGGTCAGCCTGTCGGCCAGTTCGCGGCGCAGTGGGCCAAGTAACTGTTCACCGCTTTGCGACAGGCCACCACCAATCACGATCCGTTCCGGGTCGAAAACCGTGATCAACGTTGTCAGCCCGGCCGCGATCGCGTCGATCGCGTCTTGCCAGACCTTCCGGGCTAACTCATCGCCTTGTTCAGCCATCTGAGCTACCTGTTCAGCACTGAAATCAAGCTGTCCGGTCCGCCCGGCGGTTTGGCTGAGAGCGGCGTAACGCCGGGCTATAGCTGAAGCTGAACCGACCCGTTCAACACAGCCCTGACCACCACAACCGCAGGGTAAATCCCAGCCAGCCAGTGGCAGATGACCCAGTTCAACAATCCCACCATGGGCTCCGCGGATGGCTTGGCCTTGATATATGACGCAAGCCGCGATGCCAGTACCGATTGGCGCGACAATCGCCAGTTCGGCGCCGGCGGCGGCGCCGAAGCGATGTTCCGCCAGGGCGGCTTGAGTCACATCGTGTCCGATCGCCACCGGGCAGCCGATCGCTTCAGTTAATATCTGGCCCACCGGATAGTCCGCCCAACCCAGATTGGCGGCCTGGCGGACAACGCCTCTCTCGGTGTCAACCAGACCAGGTACGGCCACACCGATGACTTGGGGAGCTGATCGGTTGACCAAGGCGGCCTGGTTGACCAGGAGGCGGCCAAGTTCGATTAGCCGCTCGGCCAGGGCTTGGTGGCCGTCGCCTGGTCTGGTCGGGACGGTTCGCGGAAAGCTAACCGCACCAGCCGGGCTGACCAACGCACCCTTAATATAGGTGCCACCAAGGTCGATAGCTGGAACCAGCATGCTTGCCACCTGTCGTAGAGGAAACTAATGACGCCGGGGAGCGCCTCAGTTAGATTACTGCCCGCCGCTTAGGCCCTGACGGGCCTTGTCTTGGCGGCCAAGTCGGTCCGCTAGTGGTCAAGGACGCGGTACTTGATATCGAACTGATTACGGTTTGGCCGCAAGGGCCTTTGGTGCCGGTGGCGAATGGTACTGTGTTCAAGCCATCGGACCGGTTTTAGGGCTGTTCGTTGGCGTGACAATATCCGGCAACAGTTAACGAGTCTAATCCTATATGTCCACTTCTCTACCAGCACCAGTGTCCGAAGCCCCCGTCCCGGAAGTCGCCGTAAACGACATCGGCACTAGCGAGGATCTACTAGCAGCCATCGACGGCACGATCAAATACTTCAACGATGGCGACATCGTAGAAGGCACCGTGGTCAAGGTTGACCGCGATGAGGTCTTGCTCGACATCGGCTACAAAACCGAAGGTGTCATCCCCTCGCGTGAACTTTCCATCAAGCACGATATTGACCCATCTGAGATCGTCTCAGTCGGGGACCGTATCGAAGCCCTTGTCCTGACCAAAGAGGACAAAGAAGGCCGCCTCATCTTGTCGAAGAAGCGGGCCCAATATGAACGCGCCTGGGGTGCGATTGAGAAGATCAAGGCGGCTGATGGTGTTGTCACCGGCACCGTCATCGAAGTGGTCAAGGGTGGCTTGATAGTTGATATTGGGCTGCGTGGTTTCCTACCAGCCTCACTGGTTGAGATGCGCCGCGTACGTGACTTGCAGCCATATGTTGGCCAAGAGCTTGACGCCAAGATCATTGAACTGGACAAGTCACGCAACAATGTGGTCTTGTCACGCCGGTCGTGGCTTGAACAAACCCAATCCGAGGTCCGTTCGACTTTCTTGGCGCAACTCAAAGAAGGCCAAGTTCGCACCGGTGTGGTTTCATCGATTGTCAACTTTGGCGCGTTCGTTGATCTGGGCGGAGTTGACGGCCTGGTTCACGTCTCAGAGCTGTCCTGGAAGCACATTGACCACCCAGATGAAGTTGTCAAAGTTGGCCAGGAAGTGACGGTTGAGGTTTTGTCCGTTGAACTGGACCGCGAGCGGGTTTCACTGTCACTCAAAGCCACCCAGGAAGACCCCTGGCAATTGTTCGCCCGGACCCACGCCATTGGTCAGGTTGTGCCTGGCCAAGTGACCAAACTGGTACCGTTCGGGGCTTTCGTATCAGTTGAGGACGGTATTGAAGGCCTGGTGCACATCTCCGAACTGGCGGTGCGCCACATTGAACAGCCAGAGCAAGTCGTCAAAGTCGGTGAAACAGTCTTCGTCAAGGTGATCGATATTGACTTGGAGCGGCGGCGCATTTCGCTGTCCCTCAAGCAAGCCAATGAGGGTGTTGACCCAGACGGTGACGATTCAACCTTCGATCCGGCGCTTTACGGCCTGGCCAATCAATACGATGACGACGGCAACTACAAGTATCCGGACGGCTTTGACCCGGTGACGAACGATTGGATGGAAGGCTTCGAAGCTGAGCGGGAAGCTTGGGAGAAGGCCTACGCTGACGCTCTGGCCGCCTGGCAAGCTCACAAATCCCAGGTTCAAAGCGCCCGGCGGGCGGATCAAGACGCGGCCGGCGATTCAAGCAGCCAATCCAACTACTCTTCAGATCCTGGTAGCGCCAGTGGCACCTTGGCTTCTGATGAGGCCTTGGCCGCCCTGCGTGAGAAACTGACCAGCAACTGATTTGATACCGGCACAGTGTTAAGGGTGGCACTGACCGGTGGTCTGGCAGCGGGTAAGTCAACTGTCGCCGGATATTTGCGTGACGCGGGTTTCAACGTGGTCGATTCAGATGAACTAGCCCGTTTAGCGACCGCACCTGGCACAGCTTGTCTGGCTGAAATTGCGCGAGCCTTCGGCGCGTCAATCATCCGGCCGGACGGCCAGCTCAAACGGGCCGAACTAGCCCGGATCGTGTTCCGGGACCCGTCACTAAGGCGGCTCCTCGAATCGATCATTCATCCAGTGGTCCGCCAAGCTACCCAGGCGGCCCTTGAATCGGCCAGCTTGGCCGGCCGAAGCGCCACCATAGTGGACATTCCGTTACTGGTGGAGACCGGCCGAGCCGGTGACTATGACCTGGTGGTGACAGTTTCCGCGCCAGAAGAGGTCCGTCTGGGCCGGGCCGTGGCCCGCGGCTACAGCCTCGACCAGGCCCGCTCCCGGCTGGCCGCCCAAGCCAGCGATCGCCGACGCGAAGCTGTGGCGGACATTGTTTTGGACGGTTCAAAGGATGTCAGTCACCTCTTAGATGAAACCCGCCGACGGCTGATTCCTCGGCTGGCCGGCTGAGGATTGAGTGCTAGTTGGACGAAACGCGGCCAGGTTCAGCTAGTCGCCAAGACAGGCCCGTTAGACTAGAAGCCCGTGATGCAACGCGTGAGCCTCCGCGATGAGGCGCTTCCAGGGGTCCGGCATATCTTCGTCACTGGGGGAGTCGCCTCCTCCTTAGGAAAGGGGCTGACCGCCTCTTCTCTAGGGCAATTGCTCAGGTCACGCGGTTTAAGTGTGACAATGCAGAAGCTTGACCCGTATCTTAACGTTGACCCCGGAACAATGGATCCGTTCCAGCATGGTGAGGTTTTCGTAACCGATGACGGAGCCGAAACCGACCTCGACATTGGCCACTATGAGCGGTTCCTTGATGTGCCACTATCGGCCGCCGCTAATGTCACCACCGGCCAGGTTTACCAGAGGGTGATAGATCGTGAACGGCAAGGTGATTTCCAAGGTGAGACGGTACAGGTCATTCCACACATCACCAATGAGATCAAACGCCGGATGCGGGCCCAAGAAAGCGACCAGGTTGATGTCATCATCACTGAGATCGGCGGCACAGTCGGTGACATCGAGTCACTGCCGTTCCTGGAAGCCGCCCGTCAGGTACGCCAAGAAGTCGGACGAGCCAACTGCTTCTTCTGCCACGTTTCACTGGTGCCATTCATTGGCCCGTCAAAGGAACTCAAAACCAAACCAACACAGCATTCAGTCGCCGCCTTACGCAACATTGGTATCCAGCCGGACGCGATTGTTTGCCGAGCTGACCGTGACTTGCCGTCAAGTATTCGTGACAAGATCGCCTTGATGTGTGACGTTGACCGCCAAGCGGTTGTGACCTGCGCTGACGCGGAATCAATTTACGATATCCCGAAGGTCTTGCATTCTGGTGGGCTTGACGCTTATGTCATTCAACGCCTTGGTTTGCCTTTCCGGGACGTTGACTGGACCGATTGGGGACGGTTGTTGGAACGCGTCCATCATCCGGCCCACGATGTGACTGTCGCCTTGGTGGGCAAATATATCGACCTGCCGGACGCCTACCTGTCAGTTTGTGAAGCCCTCAGGGCGGGCGGATTCCACCACAACACCCGGGTCAATATCCGTTGGGTGGCGTCCGATACTTGCGAAACACCGTCCGGCGCGCGTGAGGCTTTAGCTGAGGTCGATGCGATTGTGGTGCCCGGCGGGTTCGGTATCCGGGGGATCGAAGGCAAGCTCGGCGCTTTGCGGTTCGCTCGGGAGAACGGTCTGCCAGCTTTGGGTTTGTGTCTTGGCTTGCAATGCATGGTGATCGAGTTCGCCCGCCATGTGCTGGGAATTGAACGGGCGGCATCGGCCGAATTTGATCCTGAAACACCCGACCCGGTAGTCGCCGCGATGGACGAACAACGCCAAATCATCGCCGGCCATGGCGACCTGGGCGGCACCATGCGGCTCGGCTCCTACCCGGCTGAACTTGTGCCAGATTCGCTGGTCGCCCGGGCCTACGGCACCACCCGGGTGGCTGAACGCCACCGTCACCGTTACGAGGTCAACAACGCTTACCGTACCCGACTTGAAGCGGCCGGCTTGAGAGTTTCCGGGCAGTCACCGGACCGTTCGCTGGTTGAGTTCATTGAACTAGACACCGCCATCCATCCTTACTATGTCGCCACCCAAGCTCACCCAGAGTTCAAGTCCCGCCCAACCCGGGCCCATCCGCTATTCGCTGGTTTGATCGGGGCGGCCTTGTCATGTCAAGCGGAGGGCCGTCTGTTGGAGGTTGAGGCGTGAATCAGGCCCCGATCATCAGCGATCAGCCCGTCAACTTTCCGGTGGTGCGGTCAGAGGTGGTTTTCCGGGGACGGATTTGGGACGTAGTGGCCGATGCCGTCCAGCTACCTTCCGGCACCACAGTGCGCCGCGAATATGTCCGCCACCCTGGCGCGGTGGCGGTCATCGCGGCTGATCCGGCGGGTCGGGTTCTGTTACAGCGACAATACCGTCACCCAGCTAGAGCTGAACTGTGGGAACCGCCCGCTGGTTTGCTTGATTTGCCAGGTGAACCGGCTGTGACAGCGGCTCAGCGGGAACTGTGGGAAGAAGCCGACCTGGAAGCCTCCGATTGGCGCCGCTTGTTGACGTTCAATTCGAGTCCTGGCGGTGCCTCTGAGGTGATTGAGATTTTCTTGGCCCGTGATCTCAGGCCCGCTTCATCTGATGGACGGTTCGAACGGACCGATGAGGAAGCCCGCCTGGTACCAGTTTGGCTTGAACTGGACCAGGCGGTGCGTCTGGTCATGGCTGGTGCGTTGCGTTCACCGACAGCGGTTGTTGGTTTGTTGGCGGCGGCTGAGGCGAACCGTTCGCCGGGTGGTTGGGACGCCTTACCGAAAGCCGTCTAGGTCTATCGAGGCAAAAGACGGACGCGGCCCTTAGCCAACCATTGTTAGTGTCCGGGCACAAAGCATCGCCGTGACTAGCAGTGATATGCCGATGGCAGGCAGATACGGGTTACGTGTCGCCTTGTAGATGATCCGTTCGGCGACTGTCGCCAAAGGCAGAATCACCAGCATTGGCCAAAGCCAGTTAATCCAGGAGGACACTCCCCAAGCCAAATAGTCAGTTGGGGTGTTACCGGTGGTGAAGAAGTAGGCGTAAATGAAGACAAACCACAACGCCACACCGAGCACGTTGAAGACACACATCCAGAAGGTGTTGACCCATTCTCGCCGACCAATCTTGACATAGTTGAAGACGTTCATGGCGACTGAGTTGGCCGCCCAGAAGACCAGCAAGAACGGCCAGTATTTCAGGATTGTCACCAGCCTGTCGGCGTCAAAAGCGTTGATCCCGAAGAGCAGCCAAATATGGAAATCAGTCTTGAACAAGTAGTCCACTAGAAAAACCAGACCATAAGTTGACACCGCGCTGATCAGCCCTAACAATGCGGTCCAAGCCAGTATCCGGCGAGGCAGGGTGACTCCTTGTTCCCTCAGATCAAGGCCGTGCTGGCGGGAATAGCGGCGGTAAGTCAAGAACAACACCAAGATGGTGAACAGTCCGTTCAACAGTGACCAGTTGGCGAAAACGAACGGTGCTTGCTGGTTGAAGAATGACGGTTGTGTCAAAACACCCGCCACCCAGACCAGCGGGAATGACACCATAGCGAACAGGGCACTACAGCTCAGCCCAGCCCACAACCAAACCCGGCCGCGCCGGGTTGTGGCGACCGGTGATACCGCGCCGCTGGCCGCCAAACGGTTGAATGGAGCGACTTTCAACAAAGCCAGAATCAGCGCCACAAAGAACACCAGCAGGCCCACTGTGCCGACCGCCGAGCTGACCTCTTTCCAGCCGGCCACCTGGTTACTTGGCGGCAACGGGTTAGGCGCTGGCATGGCCTGCTCAAAGAAGGAGACGGCTTGGCGGGCGATGGCCAGCGAATCGTGGGTCCAGGCGTGAATCATCGCCGGGTTGTAGATCACCCGCATGGCTTCGGTTCCGTCAACCGCATCCTGGTAAACCGTGCCAGCTTGGCGGGCTGGGCGACCAGCCGGATCTTCGCCGTAATACAAGAAAACTTGGGCGGCGGTCTGATCAATGAAATCACGTGGCGGTGTGATGGTGCCGTCCTTGAGCACCACCCGGTTGAAAACCTCGTCATATTTGGCGGCCACCAAACCAACATCACGTTGACCGTAAGGGTTGTAGAAGTCGTCGTTGGCTTCCTCCAGATAAGCCGCCACCAGGGCTTGATCCCGGCTTACCAGCGGTTCGTTGACGACCAAGAAAACAGATGAAATGAGTTGCTCGGGGGCTTCGTTGTCGAGCAGAACAGACAGGTTAGAGGCAGTCGCACCATTCGAGTTGCCGGTCACGCCAATCTTGGATGAATCAACATACGGCAAGCTGGCAAGCAATTGGACGGCATCGTACAAGCCGTTGGCGCCGTTCGAACCGTCCGCTTCCCACCATTCGTTGTTGGCCGCGTCCTGGGACCAACCGTGGCCGTAAAGGTCAATTGATAGAACCACGTAGCCGCGGCGTGACAGCTCAATGAAAAGCTTGTCCTGATATTCGCGGTTCAACATCCAGCCGTGGGCGCAAGCCACAGCCGGCGCCGGATTGTCTTTCGTGGCGTTCGGTGGCACAAAGATCTGGCCAGCCAGGGTGTAACCTGAGGCGCTTTCCCAGCGCATGTCGGTGACTTTGACCGAACCGCCGTTTGATTTTGTCAGGCCCGCCCCAAGACCACCAATCAAGCTCAAGGCTAAGCCTATGACCAGCATGATGACTGGGTTCTTGAACCATTTGGGCCGGTTTCGGGGCGTTGTCGGGGCCTCACCATTTGGGTGTGTTTGTCCAGATAACGGCATTGTTGCTCCTAAGGGTGAACTAAAGGTGGATGGTTTGAGTTGGCGGTCAGGTGGCCGCCGGATAGTTGAACTAAGCGCCGCCAAGGCTGGCGGGGTGGTTGAGTGCCCGCACGGTCCTATCGGCTCCAACTGAACGTAAAGACCGCAGAGTGTTGAGGTAAGGCTGGGTGAAACCAGGTTGGGCCGCCAGGTCGCCGAAGATCGCCGCCTCAGACAGTAAGGCCAGATCATCACACCTGGCCAGGTTCGACAACCGGTCAGCTAACCGGTCATAGGCCGGGCCGCCCACCTCCGGCCCCAATTCGAGGCGGTGTGCCCAAGCCGCCACAATTCCGCTGGCCACCGGTGCGGCGCCGCCGGTCGCCAAACGGTCAAACACCACAGGTAAAACAAACTTCGGGATGCGGGCCGAAGCGTCCTCAGCCAACCGGGAATTAGTGTCACGGATGTGGCTATTGCTGAAACGTTTCAGCAGCGTGTCACAGTAGTCCGGCAGATCAATGCCGGGCACCTCGGTGAGGGTCAGTTGAGCTTCAGCGAAATAGGCCAACAACAGGTCAATCATTTCCGGGCGGGCGGCCGTCTGAGAGACATAACGGTCACCTAGCAGTAAGCCAAAATGGCCGATCGCCTGATGAGCGCCGTTCAAGAGGCGTAGTTTGATGTCCTCATAAGGTGTCACGTCGCTGGTCAACTGGACACCAGCCCGCTCCAAGGCAGGCCGACCAGATGGGAAGGAATCCTCCAACACCCACTGGCGGAACGGTTCAGCCGGAACCGGCCAGCGGTCGGCCCAGCCGAACTCCTCAGCCATCAGACGGCGGTCATCGTCACTGGTGGCGGGTGTAATACGGTCAACCATTGAATTCGGGAAGGCCACATTGGCGCCAATCCACTGGCCCAAACCCGGTTCCAGCAAATCAGCGAAAGCCGTCACAGACCGCCGGGCGGCCTGGCCGTTGCCTGGCAAATTGTCGCAACTGACCACCGTGTAAGGGGCCGTGCCGGCCGCCCGGCGGCGGCTCAAAGATTCAGCTAGCCAGCGGAAAACAGTCTTTGGTGGGGCGGCCGGATCCAGGTCAGCTTTGATGTCAGCCGCATCAGAATCGAACTCGCCGGTCGTGTCAGACAGGTTGTAGCCACCCTCAGTCACCGTCAAGCTAACCAGACGGGTTCGCGGACTGGTCAACCGAGCCATCACAGCCGACGGGTCTTGTTGGGCCAAATCCATCCCCAAAATTGAGCTAACAACGTGAGCCGTTGGGGCGGCATCGTCCGAATAGCGCAACAAGGCGTAACGGAAGTCTTGAGCCGCCAGAGCGTCCCGCATCAACTGGTCACGCGGCAGCAAACCGACACCCCAATACGCCCAATCGGTCGCCCCTAAACCAAGCAAATCATCAATGTAAGTAGCCTGATGTGAACGGTGGAAGTTGCCCACACCGATGTGCACCATGGCCTGCTCAAGCCCAGAGCGATCGTAGGAGTGGCTGGTCAACTGTCCCATTGCTGAAACCTCCAGATATTGGGTAGCACGGTTCGGCTATCTCATTGCAACAGGTGCGGGCCTGCCCAGTCTTGTGTTTTCGTGGCCGGATTGCGACCAGTTCATGACCATTTGAACGGTCAGCCAACCCAAACTCGGCCCGCCTGATCAAACCCGGAGCAACACCGAACCGGCCGCGCTGAAGGCTCTTACCCTGGAACTGGGCAGCTCCTGGCCGGTGATCAGGACCTCGAATTCGGCCACGTCAGCGAAACGCATGAAAGAAGCCCGGCCAAACTTGGAATGCTCACCAATGAAGATTCTGCGGATTGAGGCGTCAAGGGCTGCCCGTTTGATGACCGCCACGGCCGGATCAGGTGTTGTCATACCCCGATCAAGTGACACACCATTGGCTCCAATGATCGCCAAATCGATCGTTAGGCGGCTCAACATGTGTCGG
>JAIRYJ010000010.1 GCA_031267825.1 Bifidobacteriaceae bacterium | reverse complement strand
GATGTGGTGGTGAATTATCCGGGTGGGTCGTTGCGGGTGGTGAACTGGTTCTACTATCCGGTGACTCATGCGAGTCATGATCGTGAAACTAAGGTGGCTTGGTTCAGGTTCGCTGACGGAACCAACTGGGACCTAACAGAGATAAGAGCACACCTCGCCGCCTAGGAGGTTGCTGAAGATCTGCTTCCGGACAGGCGGTGCCGTCACGCGATCGCCTGACCAGCAAAAGACGTGGCGGATAAGGATGGCGCTTGGGCAAAGTCCATGGGCTTTCACCACGGACCTAGACTCGCCCGGCGGGCGGCAACGTTCCAAGCCGACGGCCGGTAAACTAGGCCCGGTCGGCGCCGCGACTGGCGAATCGCAGGTGGAGCACCACTGGGAAACGGCTGACCAGCACTAAGCCGCTCATCGCTCGCCTGGGTGGGCGGAACCACCAGCTCTGGCATGCCAAGGCCAGATTGAGGCTTACTTGGAGGTTCCGCCTTGACCACTCAACCAGATCATTCCGCGACTGATGCCACGGCCGGTGGCCCAACGTTGGACCAAACTACCGGGGAGAGCGCCGGACAGATCGGACGCCGACCGATAAGGCGCGCACTGGTTTCCGTTTACGACAAAACTGGCTTGGACACTTTGGCGGCCGCCCTGTCTGAAGCTGGAGTGGAGATCGTTTCAACTGGTTCAACCGCTAAGACAATCACCGCCATGGGCGTCGCGGTGACCCCGGTTGAGGCTGTCACCGGGTTCCCGGAATGTCTTGACGGCCGGGTCAAAACGTTGCATCCCAAGATTCACGCCGGGATTCTGGCTGATCTGCGCCGCCCGGAGCACGCTGAACAACTCGAACGGCTCGGGATCGCCGCCTTCGACCTGGTGGTGGTCAACCTCTACCCCTTTAGCCAGACTGTCGCCAGCGGGGCTTCAGCCGATGAATGCGTTGAACAGATTGACATTGGCGGTCCCGCCATGGTGCGGGCCGCCGCCAAGAACTATCCCAGTGTCGCGGTGGTCACAACACCGAAACGTTACGGTGATGTGGCTGAGGCGCTGACTGCTGGTGGGTTCAGTTTGCCGCAGCGCGCCAGTTTGGCCCGCGACGCGTTCATCCACACCGCCGAATATGACATCGCGGTGGCGACCTGGATGACTCAGCGGGACGGCCTGGCCGCCGGTGAAACCATCCCGCGGTGGTACGCGGCGGCCTACGCCCAGCGGGCCGGGCTGCGTTACGGTGAGAACCCGCATCAAGCCGCTGGCGTGTTTGTGCGGGTCAGCGGTGGTTTGGATGGTTTGGTTGGTGAGCCGACGGGTGGTTTGGGTGGCCAGTTAGCGGGCGCGGAGCTGCTTGGCGGCAAACCGATGAGTTACAACAACTATCAAGACGCCGATGCCGCCTGGCGGGCCGCGTTCGATTTCCCGGACCCAGCGGTGGCGATTATCAAACACGCCAATCCGTGCGGGATCGCAATTGGTGGCGACATCGCGGAGGCTCATCGGCGGGCTCACGCCTGCGATCCGCTGAGCGCTTTTGGTGGTGTCATAGCCGCTAACCGGATAGTCACATTGGGGATGGCCGAACAGATCAAACCAGTCTTCATTGAGGTGATCGTGGCGCCAGGCTACGAGCCGACGGCGCTTGAACTGTTGCGCGGCAAACCCAATCTGCGGATTTTGCGGTTGACGCCGACTCCACCGCCCGCTCTAGAGTTTAGGCAGGTCAATGGCGGTTTACTGATCCAGCAGCGGGATGTTTTTCAAGCTGATGGCGATGATCCAGCCAACTGGGTGCTGGCTGGTGGCCCAGCCGCCGATCAAGCCACCTTGACTGATCTGGCCTTCGCTTGGAAAGCGGTCCGAGCCGTCAAATCGAACGCCATTTTGTTGGCCAAGGATGGAGCTTCGGTCGGGGTTGGTATGGGTCAGGTCAACCGGGTTGATTCGGCTCGGTTGGCCGTCGAGCGGGCCGGTAGTGAACGGGCTGAGGGTTCAGTAGCCGCATCGGATGCGTTCTTCCCGTTCCCGGATGGGTTTGAGGTGTTAGCCCGGGCGGGTGTTAAAGCTGTGGTTGAGCCGGGCGGATCAGTCCGCGATCAGGCTGTTATTGAGGCGGCCGTCAAGGCTGGCTTGAGCCTTTATTTCACTGGTGCACGGCACTTTTTGCACTGACCGGAGCGGCCAGTGGCCGCGTCAACTACCGGAGGGTGTCAACTTGATCCAGGTGCTGTCGACGTAAATGGTGTCGCCAGGGTTGATTGTGATGTCGATCTCCGGCAGACACCATTCCGGATCGTCGCAGAGAACTTCAAGGAAGCGGGTTTCACGCGCGAACCATTGGACAGACTCTTCTGGCGGCGTGATCACTTGAACTGACACGGCATAATCCGATCCGGCGGACAAACGGTAGCGGCCTGGTTCAAAGTCAACCCCGGCAACCCAGTCACCGGTTGGGAGGGTGCCGTCGAATTCGGCTGGTTCGGCCGGTGTTAGCTGGACGGGGGCGTCGGAATCGATATTCAGAGTAACTGTGCGCGGCAGTGTGATAACCGCGGAGGTTGACCCTTCGCCGTCAAATATGCCCAACTCGAAGAGGGCCGAAATTGGCCCCGGGCCGTAATCGTCAGGCGACAGGGTCAGACTAGCCCACTGATCCGGTTCGGTGGCGCTAATCAGGTAGCGGCCCGGTTCGAAATCCTGGCCAGCCACCCAGCTTCCGGGTGCCAATTCGATCGCTTCGGCGGCGGTGTTTTGCCAGGTGCTGAGGAACTCGTCAACTGTCAGTGTGTCGCTCGGTACAGCCAGGCCCGGGGCCGGTGCGAAATCATCTGGATCGGGGGTTTGCGAGTTGGCCTGGCTCAGGCTGGAAACCAGCCAGGTGCCTGCGGCGATTATCACCACCATGACAATCAGCCAGTAGACGGCCGCTGGGATGGATTTGGCGGGGCCAACCTGTGTTGGGCGGACAAAGGAGACTCCGGCCGCAATTCCGGGGTAAACCGGAGCTGGGAGTTGGGCCGTTTTGCCCATCCGTGGTGGTGTGGAGCGCGATTGCTGATAACCAGGCAGCTGGTCACCCGGCCGCTGATAACCAGGTCGCTGGTAACCGGTTCGATGGTAGCCCGCGGGCGTGCCAGGACGCGGGCCGCCCTGCCGGTTAGGCCGCGTCTGGCCTGGCCGGGCAGTCGGCCGGGCCGCCGGGCCGCCGCCCGGCATGGCCGTGGCATTGGATGTGTCAGGCCACGGGTCTGGTGTCCGGGTGGTGGCCAAACCGAAAGGCTGGCCAGGGGTTCGCCAAAACGGAGCGGAGCTACTAGCCGGCGAGAATGGGGCCAGCGACACAGAGGATAAGAACGGTCCAGAAGATAAAACATCCCCGGCCAGACCGGAAGGTTTACCTGCCGCCCTAGCCACCGGGGCGCCCGCTTGACCGGCCGGGCCCGCTTGGGAGGAGGCCGCGGCTTGACGGCCGGGTCCTGGAACCCGTCGCGGCCCCAGACGGTTGGTCGGCTGGGCTGGACCGGACGGCATCGGGCACCTCCAGATTGACTGGCTGGAAACATAACTCAACTGGCGGCCGAGGAGGCACGCCAAGTCGGATACTCCTAGCCTACCGGCCGGTCCGCCAAATGACTGGCCCACCTTAGGGCTCCCTTACCGGTCCGCCCACCAGCCGGTCAGCCAGGCGACCGGTGGGCGACGCCCTGCTGCCCGGCACCTGCCCAGCCAACCCGGAGGGCTACGCTGTCTGGATGCCATTCTTGAGGTCGGGTGCCAGAGCGGTCGGCTTAGACGGCCAGCCTGGCGGAGCGACTTGGCAGACCGTCGCAGCTTTGGCATTAGTTTTCTTTTCAGGCACTCTGATGGCAGGACAAGCCGAGATCAACGGCGCGCTCTCGGCCTTTCTAGATGACCCAGTCGGTGCCGCATTGTTCAGCTTCGCGACCGGCCTGATCTTGGTGTACCTCAAGACGGCCTTTTCACCCAAGATCCGCCAAGGCGTCAAACTAACTTTGGCGGCGGTGCGCCGCCGCCAACTACCAGTCTGGTACCTGGCCTCAGGCGCCATGGGCGCCTCAGTGGTCTTAGCTCAATCCGCCGCTGTGCCAGTTACCGGTGTGGCGGTTTTCGTGGTGGCGGTAGTGGCCGGTCAGGTTTGCTCCGGTTTGGCGGTCGACTCGTTCGGATGGGGTGGCGCTGAACGCCGCCCGGCCAGTCCGCTCCGCGTGGGAGGAGCCGTCATGATCGCCTTAGCTACGGTCATGACCGCGACCGGCGATATGACTGGAGGCGGGTTGGGCTGGCTGGTGGCGGTGGCCGCCTCGGTGGCCGCCGGATCGTTGGTCAGTTTTCAAGTCGCCTGGAACGGATCGATCAAACGGACCGCCGGTACACCCTGGGCCTCAGCTGTTTTCAACTTCACCGCCGGGACCACCGTTTTGGCGGTCGCTTGGCTGATCACCCGTCTGGGCGGGCCACGATCAGGTAGCTGGCCTAGCTGGCCGGACAGTTGGTGGCTTTACACCAGCGGGCTGATCGGCGTGACTGTGATCTTTTTGCATTCCTGGCTGGTCCGGCGGATCGGTGTGCTGGCCCTTGGTTTAGCCGCCGTCACAGGGCAGCTTGCTGGCGCCTTGGCTTTACGGGCCGGTTTACCAGGCCGTTCGCCGGTCACGGTTCTGGTAGTGGCGGGAACTTTGGCCGCACTGGTTGGTGCGATTATCGCGGCTTTACCTTCGAGCCGCCGCCGGCCTGACCCAGACCAGTTCAAGGACGCAGCGGCGCCCACGGCGTGACTCGCGGGTCGGCCGGGTCACGCCGCAGGACTTCCGCCACCAGCTTGGCCACCTCAGCTTCTTGACCGCGCAAGGCGGCGACCTGGGCGCGCAACACCAGAAGGTAACGCGCCTGGCTTTCAACCAGATCCTCGTTGAACAACAACATGGCTGGTAAAGACGTCGCGAAGTAGTCAATTTCTGGCACAGTGGCGTCGAGTTCCGCGATGTAGCGTTCAAGCGCCGCGAGTTGCCTGTCGGCTTCCTCATCACGGCCCAGACGGCCTAAAGCCAAAATCGAATAGTAGGTCAGATCAGATAACCGCATAACGGACATTTGCTGGAAATCACCCTCAAAATCAGCCGCTTTAGTCCAATAGTGGACCGCGCCGGTCTGATCACCTCGTGCCGCTAACCCGTCACCCAAGGCGAGCCACAGGTCAGACACGTTCGCTAAGGGATGCCTGGCTTCACCCAGATTGTCTGGCGGCGCCAGAGCGGCCCGCAAATGATCCACCGCCCGGTCTGGTTCAAGTTCGGCGGCGGCCCGGTGGGCTTGTTCCCAAGCCGCCAAGACCATTCCTTCACCACCTTCCCAAGGCTGGAAACGCCGGGCCGTCAACCACCTGATCGCATCAAAAGGCTGACCGGCCAAAGTCGCCAACTCGGCCGCCGAGACGGTCAGATCGTCCCGTTCCGCCACCAAATCGGGCCGGGCACGCAACCTGGCCAGACGTTGACTGACCGGTCTACCCAGCCGTCCCTCCAGCTGGTCGTATTCGCGTAGCAGTTTGGCGTCATCGGGCCGCAAGACCAGCGCCCGCTGGTAGGCCCGTTGCGCGCCCGCCGGGTCGTGACTCACGTTGTAAGCCGCCATGCCTAGATTCCGCCAAGCCACAGCGTCAGCCGGGTTTAGGGTGACCGCGCGTTCCCAGTGGACGATGCCGTCCCCCGGCCTTTCGTTGTGATAACACCAGTTTCCCAGCAACCCAGGTGGGTTAGGGTCGGTCAGGCTGGCGGCCTGGTGAGCCACCCAATTCGCTAAGTCATAGTCATTCAGTCGGATCAACTGACAGGTGCCGCGGTCCATCCCGGCGGCCCGCGCCAGGATGTCCCCGGCCCGGCTGGTCTGACCTAGCCGTGCCCAGGCGTAAGCCTCATACCAGTCAGCTAACGGCCTGGCACCAGTCATCCCAGGGTCGCCTTGTTCGGCTTCGGCGCTGGCTTGCCCAGCTAGCCGGGCCACCGCCGCCCAGTCGCCCAACCCGGCGTATTCGCTGGCCACATCAAGCAGCGTTTGAGGATCAGCTTCAAGTGGTTGGCCAGCCAGGTCACGCGCCCACCAGTCGAGCGGATCAAGAGCTAGCGTGCCGCTAATCCAACTGGCGGCGGCGGCCTGATCACCGCACCTCAGTTCGGCCCAGGCCGCCATGTTTCGCAGACGGGTTGAATCAGCTTGGCTGACCAAGGCTTGCTTGGCGTGGGCTAGGCCGGCCCTAAGGTCACCAACCGACAAAGCCATTTGGGCGACTTGTGTCAGGCTGGCCGACCGCCACCCTTCATCCCAACTGGCTTTCATTAAGGCGTCAGCGGCTTCGATTGGTTGTCCTAAGCGCCGTAACGCCAAACCTAAACGCCAATGCGCTTCACCTGAGAAAGGGTTCGGGTTGCGGCTTGTCAGACGTTCAATCGCCTGACGGGCGTAACTGGCCGCAGCCTGGTAGAGGCCCTGACGGTAGCGCCGGGCGGCCAAGGCAAGCAGGGCTGGGCTATGGCCGGGGTCTCGTTTCAAGGCTTCAAGCAGATACGGTTCTGGTGAACGGGTGGCGTGACGGTATTGCTCCAAATGCCGGGCTGAAAGAGCGAGTTCTTCAACCGTTGGGATGTCTGGTGGCGGCGGGATTGGTGTAGCCAGGATTGGCAGGTCCGGCCTGGCTGCTTGGTCTTGTTCAACTAACTTGAGACAGTAGGAGCCGATCGTCTGGCCGTCATGTTCTAAGGTGAGCGTCAGCTCTAAAACGTCTTCAGCTAAAGGTAACTGGGCTGTCAGCGGCCGGCCGGGGTAGAGGTCGCAGCTCCGCTGCCAAAGCGGCCCGTTAGGGGTGGATAACCTGGCGATGGCGTTCGGCCGTTGCCGGGTCACCGCCAAGCCGATCCGGGCTTGGCGGTGACTGACCGCTAAAGCCAAAGCGGCCTCCAGGTTGGCGTTTTGAACTGGGCCAATCTGGCTAATCGGGTACCAATATTGGGAGAACGTCTTGGTTTCGCCAGGCCTGAGATAGCTGAAGTCTGGCTGATTGTCGGTGTAAGCCCCGGCCATCAACTCAACATACGGGCCGTCGGAATCGGTCAAATGCCTGTCCCAAGCCCACCCGAACGGTGCGTTACCCCACGTCCACTGTTTTTTCCCGGGAGCTACACGGCGGTCAGCCCAATAAACAAAACCAGCTTGACGGCCATGATCATAACCGCCAAAGAAATCTCCGGCGGTTTCAACAACCATGTAACTAGTTGGTACCGGAATGTTGCGGTACCAGTCGAGCCTGTCAGCGTCAGGCTTATCAGGGGTTACCTGAGCCGGATAATTGACGCCATAATAGCTCCCAGAAACTCGCGGGAAAGTAGCGCAAGCCCGTTTCGCGTGATCCGCCACCATGGTGACGTCCGGTGGGAAGAAAGACTGATAATCGTCCCCGACCCGGGCGGCCACATTAGACCACCAAAGGAATGTTTGGACATCCTCGGTCCGGTTGTAGGCCCGGACACGTAATTCGATAACCGAACTATCTGGTGCTAGTTTGACGCCGTGCATGCCTTTCATCCGGGCGAAAGGATCCAGGTCAGAGCACCAAACCGTGGCTGAACCATCCGGGCTGTGTTCAATCATCCAATCAGTTGGCAGGCAGGTGGCGGGCCGGTGATGTTGCGGCCAGTTGAACTCAACACCGCCAGATAGCCAAGGCCCAGCCAACCCAACTAAGGCTGGTTTTATGACATTGTTGCGGTAAAAGAAGTCATAACCGTTTGTTAGGTCCACACCGATGGCGATCCGTCCGCCGAGTTGCGGCAAAATCATTAACCGGACGTAACGGTTCATTAGGTGAATCGCCGTCCAGTTTTTGGGTTGTTTTTCAGCTGAGATCCGCTCAAAGAATGGCAGCGGGAAGACTTTACCGCTCGAGCCTTGAAAGACGCGGGCCGACAGGAATTCAGGGTAAGGATCAGGCGGGCCAATGGCGTAAGTGTCTATCGTGACATCTTGGCGCCAAGCTTTGACCCCGGCTTGGCTCAGACTGTCGGGTGGTTCAGGTAACACGATCACCGATTCGGGCACAGTCAGCTCCCCGCCGGGTAGCCGCCTGGGCCGCTGCGGGCTGGGCTCATTTGGGTAATCCAACGCGTCGTTCACCACTGGATAGCTGCTGAATCACGACAGCCGCGATCAGCAAGGCGCCTTGGGCTACATTCTGCCAGAAGGGGTTAACCCCCAGCAAAGTCATGCCATTCAACAACACACCCAACAAGATGACAGCGAAGATCGTGGAGATGACTGAACCTTTACCGCCGCGTAAAGCGGCACCGCCTAGAGCACCGCCGGTGACAGCTAGCATTTCCATACCTTGGGAGCCAGAAACAGGCTGACCTGAGCCGGTTCGGGCGGTAATAAGGATCCCGGCGATAGCTGAGACCACACCAGCTAAAACAAAGACGAACAAGATTCGCCGGTTGATGTTGACACCAGATAAGCGGGCCGCGGTGTCATTACCGCCAACGGCGTAAATGTCACGGCCTAAACGGGTGTAACGCAACATGATGTGAATGGCGGCGGCCACAATGATCAAAACCCAAACCAGTGTTGGTATGAACAGGATTTTCCCACGGGCCAAGAAAATATAGACCGGGTCAGCTCCGGTGTAACCTTGGGCCCGGCCATTGGAAACTAATTGGGCTAACCCTTTGAAACCGGACAGAGTTGCCAGCGTGGCGATCAGCGGTGTGATCCGGCCAAAAACAACAACTATGCCGTTGAACAGTCCGCAGGCGACACCCGCTAGCAGCGGAACCAGCATCGACAACCACCAGTTACCCCAAGCCGCGGCGTAAACCATACCGGTCAGCACTGAGGCCAGCCCAGCGACCGATCCGACCGAGATATCAATACCGCCCATGATTATGACAACGGTTTCCACCACGGCCAGCAACCCCATGATGACTATGTAGCTGCCAATCGCCGCGATATTGGATGGCCTGAAGAAAGCGGAGTTTTGTGAACCGATGGCCAACGCCAGAACGGTGATGGCTAGGACCAGTGAAATGTTTTCTAGTCCTAGACGCCGCACCAAAGCCATGAACTGGCCAGTCTTGGAGGAGGCGGGTTGTTTAGTGAGCTGCGGCATTTCCTATGGCTCCTGACTTGTCTCGGGTTGGCTAGCTGCGGTGTGTAACTGCCCGGCCATCGCCAGGGCGAGTATTTTCTCCTCGGTGGCTTCCGCCCTGTCCAGTTGGCCAGTGATGTGGCCGTTTTCCATCACAAGGACACGATCGGCTAAGCCCAGAACCTCAGGTAGTTCTGAACTGATCACCAAGACAGCCGCACCAGCGGCGGCTAGTTGGTCAATGATTCGGTAGATCTCAGCTTTAGCGCCAACATCAACGCCTCTGGTTGGTTCGTCGAGTACCAAGATTTGAGAACCGGAAGCCAGCCAACGTCCCAGCACAACTTTTTGCTGGTTACCGCCGGACAGGTTCTCAACCCGTTGGCGCATCGAAGGGGTGCGAATGTTGAGGCGTTCAATCTGCTGACTGGCTAACTGTCTTTCTTTAGCGTCAGACACAAAACCGAAGCGAGCTATCCGCCGAAGCACAGCTAGGGCGATGTTGTCTTTGACGGTGCGGATCATCACCAGCGCCATCGCCTTACGTTCTTCTGGGGCCAACCCAATGCCACGTTCGATCGCGTCCCTCGGGGTTCTTGATCTCAGGACTTGGCCGTCCACTTCAAGCTTGCCGGAACGGATCGGCCTGTCACCGGCGATGGCTAAAGCCAACTCGGTCCGCCCAGCCCCAACTAAGCCCGCCAAAGCCACAATCTCACGGGCCCGGACGGTGAACGAAACATCATGGACGTCATCGGTCGTCACCTCAGTCAGGCGTAAGCGCACCTCACCTGGGGTGTGCGACTCACGATGATGCATATCTGAAAGGTCCCGGCCAACCATCATCTGAATGATGTCCTGTTCGGTCAGCGAATCAACCCGCCGGTTGCCAACCAGTTTGCCGTCCCGCAGCACTGTCACTGAATCAGCCACCTGGAAGACTTCGCGCAGCCGGTGTGAAACATAGATGATGGCCCGGCCGTCTTGGCGCAGGCGCCGGATGCAAGCGAACAGCACATCTATTTCATGATCAGATAGTGAAGACGTCGGTTCGTCAAAGCAGATGACTTGCGGGTCATCTATTAGGGCCCGGACAATTTCAAGTAACTGGCGTTGAGCTGGGGAAAGACTAATCGCGATGGCCGCTGGGTGAAGCAGGCCAGCGAAACCAAGCCGGTCGAGGTCTTTGGCGGCTTTGGCGGTCATTTCTTTCTGTGACACAAAACCGGCGTGCGCTGGGAAACGGCCCAGGTACATGTTCTCCGCGACGGTAACGTACGGAGCTATTTCAGGTTCCTGGGCGATCACCCGTAGCCCAGCCCGCCGGGCATCTGAAGGTGAGGAGAACGTCACCCGGCGGCCACCTAAGGAGATGGTGCCGGAATCGGCTACATAATCACCGTTCAGGATCTTCAGCAGGGTTGATTTGCCAGCGCCGTTTTCGCCCATTAGGGCTGTAACTTCACCCGGTTTGAAGGACACATCAACTGAGTCAAGGGCCACAACACCAGGGAATGACTTGGTAATACCCTGAGCCACAAGTTCGGCTAGTTCGCTCATTGTTAGTTCTAATGCTGATCAGGGGTGGGCGGGCAGCGCGGCCGGGTCAAAGACCAGGCTGGTCGCGGTCAAGACCGGGCTGGTCGCGGTCAAGACCAGGCTAGTCGCGGTCAAGACCAGGCTAGTCGCGGCCCGCCCACCAAAGTGGATGTCAGGTGCAGACAACACCAGATGATTCGTAATTGGATTCATCAACCATATGGGTGTCAGCGATCGTTTCGGGTGGTAGTGGCACACCGTCACGCAGGTGCGCCACCATGGCTTCGACGGCGGCTTTGCCAACGTCAATGCCGGAGATGTACAGCGCGGCCTTATTACCGGAATCTTGTCCAGCCGCCCAGTCTTTGCATGCCAGGTAGGCGCCCAAACCAACGGAGATGATGTCGGCTGGAGCTACGCCACCATTTTGCAGGGCGGTCGTGACGCCGGTGGTGTTTTCATCGTTGCAGCCCCAAACGATCCAATGCTTGACTGAAGCGTTGGCCGTCAAAGTGGCGGCTGCCTTATCTTGGGCGTTAGTTGGTGTGTTGTCCGTTCCGACCTCAATCACTTCTGGCACCTGGTCCGCGCCAACGATTTCAGTGAACTTGGCCAAGGCACCTTCCACACGGTCAGTGCAGACCGTCAGGTCCTGCTTCCACGAAGCCAGGATGCGGCTGTCGGCCGTCGCCCAGCCGGAGGCCTGATACAGTTCGGCCGCTTTTTCGCCGACTTTGGATCCCATGTCGGTCCCGTTGAAGCCAGTGAAGGCCGCCGCGTTACCTTGGTCATCTGAAATCCCGTCATCTGAGGCCATGATTGGGATGCCGGCGTCAGTCGCCAACTTGATTACGTTAGGCCCGACAGCTTGATCTGGAACCACAATGATGATCCCGTCAACACCACGGGCGATCGCCGCTTCAACTTCAGAAACCGCTTTGTTGGCGTCATCGCCCAGGTCAGCCGATGTGATATTGACATCACCCAAGGCGGCCGCGGCCTCCTTGGCGCCCGCGATCTCGTCAACAAAGTACTGCTGGTCGCCCTGCTTTTGCAGATAGGCGATCTCAATTGGTCCGCTTGTGTCCGTGTCGCCGCCGCCCGTGTTACCAGCTGGGGCTTCTTGCCCTGAACTGCAAGCGAACAGCGCTCCTGCTAGCGGGACTACCAGCAGGCTAGCGACTAGCTTTGATTTGCGCATGATTATCCTTCCTGTCCGGGGTCAGCCCAGTTTGGCTGGGCCTGTGCGCCGCCGTTTGACTGGCTTGAAAGCCCACATCGGCTGAGCCAGCTAGCGAGCACATCTAACCCCCTTGTTACTGAATCTTGTGCGAATGAACCAGGTCCTGATTCATCATGGCCCGTCAGAAGTCCGGCTGTTGCGAAGCGGAAGGAGGACGTCTTGCAGGGCTAACTAGAGGTTACGATTCCCGCCATAGGCCCGGAATGAACGGAATCACGGCTTACCTGGATAAAACGATGTTATGTAGTCGTTATCTTAAGATGCTCCCGGAAGTCCCTTCCCATTCCCGCACCGCGCGGCCAAGCCCGTCAGCGGCCGGCCGCCGGCAGCCGTCCCCCAACTGCGTCCATCAGCCCTTATGTCCAGCCCGGAACTGGCTTGGCGTTAGGCCATGGATGGCGCGGAATTGGCGAGAGAAATAGAACGGGTCACTGAAGCCCGCCCGGACGGCGATCGACGCGACCGGCAGATCTGTGCCGTCCAGCAGGACACGGGCCCGGTTCATCGCCAGACGGATTTGGTAACGGTTAACTGACAGGCCAGTTGACCGCCGGAACAGCGCCGCGAAGTGACTCGGCGACAAGTTGACCCGAGCGGCCAGGTCGGCCACGGCATGGCGTTGGCCAATGTGGTCTTGCAGGAACCGAAGTGTCGCCCGGATCGGGTCACGGCTACCGGCGCTGACTTTGCCGGTGGCGAGCACCGTCATGGCATGCCAGGCCGCACCGGCGGCGCCGATCAGTTCCAGGTCGGTATCGGCTCGCTCCATGTGGCCGAGCGCCTCGGCGATCAGGTCAGCTATCCGGTCGGGGCCGGCCACCGGAACAACTGGTTCGGCGCCCGGGCCGGTCACCACCGAAACCAACCCAGGCACGTCCTCGCCCGCTAGATGCATCCACCAAATGGTCCAAGGGGTGTCCCGGTCAGCACCGTAACGGTGTGGCACGCCAGGTGGAACCACAACCGCCTGACCGGCTTCGACGCGACGTCGGCCGCGATATAGATCAACAAAACCAGACCCGTTGGTGCAGACCATGATGACAGCCGCGGTGGTGCCGCCTGGCCGTGAACGGTAATGCTGGGCGGCGGTCGGGAAGTAGCCGCAATCTGTCACCAGCAGCCGTCCCAGAACTGGATGGGTGCTCGCCTGTGCGATCCGAGGCCCCGGCAGGACCTGCATTTGTTGGCCGACGAAGCCTTCCCGTTTGGTCATTCGCAAAAGCTACCACCGGGCGCGGGTGCCGTTGCCCGGATATGCTTGAGGGCGGCTCAGATGCCGCAAAATCAAGTACCGAACCAGAAGGAAACAAGGGTTATGGCTCGCAGCGGAAAAGCAACCGTGATCGGCGCCGGCTTCTACGGCTCCACGACCGCACAGCGGTTAGCTGAATATGACATTTTCGAAGAGGTGGTCCTGACCGACATCCGTGACGGCTGGTCAGAGGGTCTCGCCCTGGACTTGAACTCGTCCCGTCCGATCGAAGGCTTCGAAACCCGCCTGGTCGGGAAGACCACAACAGCCGACGGCTCCGGTTATGAAGTGATCGAGGACTCTGAAGTTGTGGTCGTAACAGCCGGTGTGCCGCGCAAACCAGGCATGAGCCGGATGGATCTGTTAGGCATTAACGCTGGGATTGTGCGCGGCGTGGCGGAAAACATTGCCCGCTACGCGCCTCAAGCCGTCATCATTGTGGTGTCCAACCCGCTCGATGAGATGACCACGCTGGCGCAAATCGCCTCAGGGTTCCCGCATCACCGCGTCATGGGACAAGCCGGCGTGCTGGACACCGCTCGTTTCACCTATTTCGTGGCGGACCGGCTCGGCTTGCCGGTTGGCGCTGTCAAGACGTTGACGCTCGGATCGCACGGCGACACCATGGTGCCGATCGCTTCAGCTTGCACCGTTGACATCAACGGTCAAACCAAACTCCTAGCTGAGGTTCTACCCCCAGAAGAGATCGACGCCCTGGTTGAACGGGTACGCGGAGCTGGCGCTGAAGTGGTGGCGTTGCTCAAGACCGGATCGGCCTATTACGCGCCGTCAGCCGCCGCCGCCCGCATGGCGCAGGCCGTGGCGACTGATTCAGGAGCTGTCATGCCCGCTTGCGCTTGGCTGACCGGCCAGTACGGCATTTCTGAGGTTTACCTTGGGGTTGAAGCACAACTCGGCAAAGCCGGTGTCAAGCGGATCGTGGAACGCGACCTGTCGGCTGAAGAGTTAGCTCAGTTGCGTCTGGCCGGCGCCGCTGTCAAAGCCAAAGCGGCTGACGTCGCCAGCTTGTGAAACTGACTGGGGTCGCCGCCTTGTGGGCTGGCTTGATGGGGGATCGTTCTGGTAGCCCGTCTGGGTGAACCAACTGAAAATCTCTCGACGTCGAGTAATATTGCCGGGTTGGCCCAGCGGGAGCCGAATCAAAATCGACTAGGAGACAGCATTAATGGCGAAGATCAAGGTGGCCCGTCCCGTCGTTGAACTCGACGGCGACGAGATGACCAGGATCATCTGGCATTTCATCAAGGAACGGTTGATCCTGCCGTACCTCGACTTGGACCTGAAGTACTACGACCTGTCGATCGAACAACGTGACGCGACCAGCGATCAAGTCACGATCGATTCGGCCAACGCCATCAAGCGCTACGGCGTTGGCGTCAAGTGCGCCACCATCACGCCAGATGAAGCCCGCGTCCAAGAGTTCGGGTTGAAGAAAATGTGGCGATCGCCTAACGGCACAATCCGTAACATCCTGGGTGGTGTGGTTTTCCGTGAACCGATCATCATTTCTAATGTGCCGCGCCTGGTGCCAGGCTGGACCAAACCGATCGTAATTGGACGCCATGCCTTCGGCGACCAATACAAAGCGACGGATTTCAGAACGGTCCAGGGCGGCAAAGTAATGCTGACATTTATTCCAGATGATGGTTCTAAGCCTGTTGAAATGGAAGTTGTGCGCCTACCTGAAGATGGTGGCGTAATCCTAGGCCAATACAACTTTAATGATTCGATCAGGGACTTCGCCCGGGCCTGCTTCGCCTACGGCCTGCAACGCGGTTACCCAGTTTATCTAAGCACCAAGAACACCATTCTGAAACAGTACGATGGCGCCTTCAAAGACATTTTCGCGGCCGTTTATCAAGACGAATACCAAGCCCTTTTTGAGGCCAAAGGGCTATCCTATGAACACCGGTTAATTGACGACATGGTAGCCGCTTGCCTCAAGTGGGAAGGCGGCTATCTTTGGGCTTGTAAGAACTATGATGGCGATGTCCAATCAGACACCGTTGCCCAGGGCTTCGGTTCGCTTGGCCTGATGACTTCAGTGTTGATGACCCCGGATGGTCAAACAGTTGAGGCGGAAGCGGCCCATGGCACAGTCACCCGCCACTACCGGTTGCATCAGCAAGGTAAGGCGACATCAACTAACCCGATCGCCTCAATCTACGCCTGGACAGGCGGTTTGAAACATCGCGGCAAACTGGACACCACCCCGGAGGTGATTGGCTTCGCCGCGGCTCTGGAACAAACCGTCATCAAGACAGTCGAGGACGGCCAGATGACCAAGGACCTGGCCTTACTGATCGGCCCGGACCAGCCATGGCTCACGACTGAGGATTTCCTAGCCGCCCTTGACCAAGGCCTCCAGGCCCGGCTCAGGTAGTGACTGAGCCGCCGGGTCAGCCCTTGAAGGAGCTGGCTATCCGGCCCAGCTCAGGCAGGCGAGCCAGGCCTCGAAGAATGAGCCAGGTCCGCGCGGCTCACATCACGCCGTAATCAATCAAGATCTGGCGGGCCTTTTCAGCACGGCTGACGGCTATTTGCCTGATCGCAACCAGTTCGGCCTGGTTGCGATCAATCGCGAGTTGCTCGTAGGTAGCGTTCAGGTTAGCGGCCTGCTGGACCAGGTCCAACCCATCACTGCATTGCGCTTCGACGATGGCGGCCTGCAGTTTTTGCTCATAGTTCCACTCATCCTTGATTACAACGCTCATTAGTTCACTGTCAGGGTCGGCTTGGTAGCCGCTTTCGGTAATACAGTCGCGGCGTGCCTTGGCCAGTGTCACAAACCGGTCGTCAGTTACAGTTTGCGCCATGGTCTCACCCACCAGTTGGCCTAGCAAATCTCCTTCGCGGCTCTGCGTCAAGTATGTCGGGTCAATCAAGTCCAGCGCCATGTATTCTGGCGAAGCCACGCACGCGCTGCCCTGTTCGGATGTGACGTCTAGCCCGTCGCCCAATGTAACCTCACTAAAGAGCGGCACGTATCCGTTTTCGGCTACAAATTCCGCGCTCCAGAATCCGTATAACCAGGGGTTCGGTGATGCCTCCAGAGCTAAAGTCCTGATGGCCGCATCCAATGCCGACGGCGGTGGGTCAGCCAAACCGGTGACACACTGGGCGAACACAATCTGCTGCGCCGCCAGCACCACTTTTTCCTCTTCCCAAGTCATGGCGTAGCGCTGCAAAGGCAGCGTAATTGTGACCGTTTCGCGGTCAACCAAGGCGGCGGCCGTGACTTCCGGAGGTGTCTCAGGTGCGTCACCTCCTGGCGCCGCACCATCAACGCAAGCGCTGCCCGCCAGTCCAGCTAGTCCCGCGATCAGAAGCGCGCAGAGCCAAGGCCGACTACTCACCTGGACTGTCATCCTGCTGCCCACCTTCATCGATACCTCGCCTGTGCCGCTACCGCACAAGGTGATTTACGACAACCGCAGAAACTCCACATCCTGGGTGCCCGCCAGATGGCGGGCACCCAGGATTGCCTCGTTGCGCTTGCCTGTCGCGGGCTTCATCGTCGCGTAGCGGTATGGATGGGTCCCGTGAGCCGCAAAGGGCCTTGTTTGGCCACTGTTCTAGCGGTGTCCAAACAGGTCTCTCCAGGCGCACCGCTCCAGAAACCCTCCTGTGGAAACCCTGGTCAACGATTCGATTCACTGACCGGAGTCTTGCCTTTTCGACAGGGTGAAGCCGTGGAATCGTCTCTCGTGGCGTTGTCTGGCGAGTGGAATCATGCGTTGTTGAATTAACGCAAAGGACTCGTCGCAACACCTGATCCTCGATTCTCTCATCCCTTCCACTTAACACTGCTAATAGAGTCGTGGAAAGTCCCTCCAGAAGTCTGCTTTAGGTCGCTGTGTTGCTGATAGGCGCCTACACGCAGCAGAGTTCCCTTGTAGTCCTTGTTTGTCCAGAAAGACTGGACATTCGAAACCTCATTGTAAATTGAGGAGATCTTGTCATTGAAACTGAAGTTGGACAGGTTAGAGTAATCGCCGGAAGTTCCTTTCAAGCCCTTGAGGACAGAGCCGCCGCCGTTCTTATCTTGATACATGCAAAGCGAAACGCTGCACTTAGTGCTTGCCGCTGCGGGCGGTGCGGTTATGACGTTTAGGCCTAACGCCGCAGTGCCGACCACGAGCCCACATGCCATAAGTGCGGCGATCCTATTGATTATTCTCATTGCGTCTCCCAACCAAGTCTTGTTTGATGAATAGCGCAACGCCGATTAGCATCGGGCGTTGGCGACTCGTGTACGACCGGACTAGCCGGTTGTAATCGCGCTGGAGATCTTGTCATTCCAGCTAACGTCCTTCAGATTGGCCACACTCACGTACGGTGCGACGTTCAAGCGGCTTCCCGCATAGTTCTTGTCAATCCAAAATGACTGAGTGTATTTCGCCCTATTCGTAATTGACGAGGCCTTGTCGTTGAAACTCTGATTCTTCAGGTCTGGATAGATCGCGCACACACCGGTCGGCGCTTGGGTGCGAGATCCGCCATAGTTCGTGTTTTCGTACAGGCACATAGCCCCAGTGCAACTCGCGGCATAGGCCGACTCAGCAGTCGCAAGCTGCACGGCGCCAATGCCAATCGTGGTCAGGGCCGCCGCCACGATCAGAGCGGCCATCCGTCTTGCTAGTGTCATAAGTCCATACCTCCTAGACTGCGGTCGACCACCGGTGACCCAATTCGCGCCGTCGAAGCCCGTGGCTCGCGCAGCGCAGGTGTTGAGCATGCCGGTGGCCAGCGGGCCCCGCGCCAGTCGGCGAGAGGCTGATACAGATGCCCCGCAGGCCATCTATTAATTTGGAATCAGTCTGGCACGAGGTGGGGGGGGGTTGTCAAGCGGGCCATTGGTAGGGGAGGTCAGATGGTCCGCAGGATCTCAGCCGGGTCGCGCCGGGCGGCGTGAAGCGCGGGAATCATAGATGCCAAAACAGCGGCCAGAAAACCCACCAGGAAGCCGGCCGCCACAGTCCGGGAGCCAATGTGCACCGGCCAGCTGTTAGCTTGGCTAACCAACACGGCGACGCCAATCCCAATGGCTGTGCCAACCACCCCACCGCAAGTGCCGACGGCCGTGCCCTCGTAGGTGAACAGACGCCAGATGGAGGCGCGGCTAGCTCCCATGGCGCGGCGCAACGCGATCTCCGGACCGCGATGCTGGACCGCGAGGAACATTGTGGTCGCAGAGGTTAAGGCTGACAGGACCAGGATCACAGCACCGATCGCGCCCAGCATCCGGGAAAGATCCGCGCTGACACCTTGCTGAAGCCCGGCGAGTTGGGCGACTGTAGACACGGCGATCTGTCCTGGGTTGTTCGGAGCTAAGGCTAAGGGGATCGCCTTGGCGACCGGCTCGGCATAGCCATCGGCGGTGCGGATATCCCAATACTGATCGGTTTGGTCACTCAGAATCAGTCGCGCCGCAGGCGAGAAAAACAACGCGGAATCAAGCCTCACATCGCCGCTCGGCGAGAGTATCGCGGCGACGTCAACACTTAAGCCGTTTACCCAGATGGTTACCCCCGGAGAAGCCTCAGTAAGGCCCAACTCAGCGGCGGCTCTGGACCCGGCGACCACGACCACGGCATCCCAAGTGTTACCGAGCAGACCAGTAGTACCGGAGGAAACCTCCGTTCCCGATGCCTCAAAATAGGAATCACTGAGGATCATCAGACGTCCGCCAAAAGGAACAGTGCCTGTTCGCCCGCCAGAGCCTTGTCCGCCATAGACCTGCCCGCCAGCTCTACCAGGGCCGATCCGGCTGATGGCATTGCCTCCAGAGCTATAAACCTGCACTGGCGTGGCGGCAACAACACCTTCAATGGCTGCCACCTGGCCCGCCGTCACCTGAGATTGATTCCACAAGCCGTTGACGGCGGTTAGCGGATCAACGCCCTCAGCCATGGCTGAATCGAACGACCAGGGAATCGAATTGTCAGTCACCCTGATTTCGTTACTGCCGGCCTCAGTCAAGCGCTCGACAACCTGTCCTGTGCTTCCACCGGCCACACCCATCGCCCCGACCAGCGCGGCCACCCCCAACACGTAAGCCAACGTAACCAGCAGCGAACGCGCCGGACGAATCAAAGACGCCAGGACGGCATCGGCCACTTCTTGACGCAGACGAACCGAACGTTTTCCTTGCGGCCGGCGGGGAACCGCCGCGCCAGGCTCCACCACGCCCGCAACCGGGGCACCACCAGCATCATCCAGCACGCCGTCGGTGATACTGAGGTGCCGCCGGGCAGCACCAGCCACCAGCGGATCATGCGTCACCACCACCACTGTTGTGCCCGCGGCGTTGACGGAGCCAAGCAACTCCATCAAACGGACGGTTGAGTCGCTGTCTAAAGCGCCAGTCGGTTCGTCCGCCAAGATCATCCTCGGTGAAGTGACCAACGCCCGCGCCACCGCCACACGTTGCTTTTCCCCACCTGACAGATTCCCGGCCCGCCGGTTGATAGCGCTGGCCAAACCAACCCGGTCCAATGCCTGAAGGACTAGCCTGTTCCGTTCGCGGGCAGGCACGCCGCGCACCCGCAGCCCCAAAGCGACGTTCGCGCCAACGGTTTCAGCGCCAATCAAATAGGAATTCTGGAAAACGAATCCAATGCTGTTGGCTCTCAAGTCATCGCGGTCAGGTTCGCGCAGCGAGCCGACATCGACGCCATCGAACCGATAAGTGCCGGAAGTCGCATGATCCAGCAAGCCAAGCAGGCTCAGCAGGGTGGTCTTACCTGAACCGGATGGCCCGATGATCGCGACGAACTCACCACGCCGAATGGTGCAAGTAGCGCAACGCAGAGCTTGAACTTGAGTGGTTCCAGTGGCCTGGTTGGCCGTCGCTGGGCCCGTATCTGAAGGCGGACCGGAGGCTGCCCGGCCAATCGCCCGCGCCAATCCCTTGGTATAGATCAGCGGGGGGTCAACGGCGGCAGGCGGAGCCTCCGGATCATTCATCGCCGTCGACTCCCCGGATTGATTGGTCGCCTGATACCAGGACTAAGGTGCCGGGCGCTAAGTCCGCGGTTGGGGCCAGCATGGCCCAGCCGGAGACTTGTCCGGTGACGGTGACTGGCACTTCACGCCAGCCGCCACCAGCACCAGTCCCGCCACCAGCACCAGTCCCGCCACCCGCACCAGTCCCAGCTCCATTTTCGCCACCACCCTTGGCAGCGCCCGCTGCGGCCACCCAAACCAGGCTGGTCACGCCGTCAGCGCTTTGGCGAATGGCCGCCGCCGGAACGCTAAGAGCGGTCGGAATGTCACCGCTCTCCGTCACAAGGATGGGCATACCGGCGGACCCACTTAGGTCTATGTCCACGGGCGTGGCGATTGTGACATCAAACCCAGCCGGGCCGGAGCTGTCGGCTTCTTTGAAATCACTCACACCAGAAACCACACTGGTCAATGGTTCGTCTGGACCGATCCGCACGGTCACCGCCGCTCCTTTAGCGAAGGCGGCGGCCTCCAACAGGTTGGCCCGCGCCTGAATCAGAGCAGGCGTCACGATCACGGTCACCAAGGGAACATCAGCCGTTGGTTCGCCACCCATTGGGCAAGCTGACGCCACTGTCACACCGGCTGCTGGCAGTTGGGCTGTCTCCGAGATGACAAGACCTTTCTGGCCTTGTCCGGCCAGCGGCAGGGCGTAACCATCGCGTTCGTAGAGCTTGGTCAGGGAGGCAAGTGTGGCAGCGTTGAAGATGCCATCTGGTTTCGCCGTGAAGAATCCGGCTCCGGCCAGAACATCTTGTAGAGCGGTGACATCGTTGCCGCGCAGTCCCAGGTAGAGGTTCCGGTAGAGCGGCATTGTAGCGGGCATGGCATATACCGGCCGACCTGAGACTTCAGCGATCAGATCGCCATGAGTTATGACATCGCCAGCTTGACGCGTCCTCCCGGACACCACTTGGCGTAGCACGTCATCCGTCACCGGCTGGCTGGTCCCGTCGGCGCCCGCGCCATCCGAAGTGGGCGCGGCAACCATCCCCGGCTGTGGGTCGGTTTGAACCGGTGCTCCGGCGCCGCCCGTCTGCTGAACGGCCGCAATGGTTGGTTCGGTCAGGATCGCCGCCAAGGTGTACTGGATACGGGATGGCCGTTCTTCGACTGTTGCCGTGACAACCAGTTCCTTTGAGGCGTTATCGATCGCTGAAGTGCTGGGTGCCGGATACAGCAGCGCCATAATGCCTGATCCGGCACCCGCCCCAACTACCAGCGTGATCAGTGCGATCAGGGCCGCAGTACGTCCCGCTACCGTGCGTGGCACACCAGTCATGCTAACCCCCAGATCGCTCCGGCATTACAACAGGTGCGACCACCATACAAGAAGGTTCGCGGTTGACCTTGGTCCGATCGTTGCGGCTACCGGTCGGTCGGTTTCCTTGTGGGTCCGGCCCGCCAGCGTTAGGCCAGGTTCCCGATGCCGCCCCTGCGGCCTTTCAGCATCGGGGCGTTCTCAGCTCAGGTAGCGGGTCAGTCCTTGACCAGGGCCTCCAGGCCCGGCTCAGGTAGTGACTGAGCCGCCGGGTCAGCCCTTGACCGAACCGGACATCAAACCGCCGATGAAGTACTTGCCGAGCAGGATGTAAATCACCAGAGTCGGCAGGGAGGCGAGCAGCGCGGCGGACATGGACACACCGTAGTTCGTCATCATTGAGCCGTGGGCGATCGCGTTAAGCGTTACAGTCACCGGCGCTTGTGTTTCAGCGTTGCCGCCAAAGAAGCTGGCGAACAGGAAATCATTCCAAGCTGACGTGAACTGCCAAATCAGCACCACCACGAAAGATGGCACCGAAATCGGTAGGACCACTGAAACATAGGTCCGGATCATTCCAGCACCATCAACCCGGGCGGCTTCCATCAGTTCCTGGGGGACTGACTGGTAATAGTTGCGGAAGATGAGTGTGGTGATCGGTATTCCGTAAATGATGTGCAGTAAGGCGAGTGACTGAATGCCGGGCTGGAGATGCAACCAGGACTGCTGCAAATCGATCACAATTCGGTAGAGCGGAACCATGACAGCTTGGTAAGGAATGAACATGCCGAACAGGATCAATGTGAACACAACGTTGGCGTAGGGGAAACGCCAGCGGGCTAGCACAAACCCATTCATTGAACCTAAGAATGAAGAAATGATGGCCGCTGGCACAACCATTGCCAAGGTACGTCCCAAGGCTGGCAGAACTGGGAAGATTTTGCCGTAGGCGCCAGAATTGGAACCTAACAGCGCGACTTTCCAGTTTTCTAGGGTCCATTCTTGCGGCAGCATCCAGGCGCGCGACGGGTCAGCGTCGCCGACCGCTTTGAACGATGTGACGAATAGTACATAAACCGGGATCAGCACCACTATGAGGAAGAAGAGGAGTAGTGCGTATCGCAGCAGGCGTCCCCAATCGAACCTACGGCCAGGCATTTGAACGGTTGGTTGTTTGGTTTCGAAATGGCCGGTCAAGGCTGTGGTGGTCATTGCCGGTCCTCTCTCGCGGTGTGAATTAGGTAAGGCACTATCAGCACTAATACCACTAGGAGCAGGATTATGCCGATTGCCGCGGCGGTGGCGTAGTCGCCACCGTTCATGTAGTTCGCCATATCAACGGCTGGTGCTTTGGTGGTGTAGACGCGGTAGTCGGTAACGGAGACGATCAGGTCGAAGACTTTCAAGGACATGTGTCCCAGGATTATCAGGGCGCTGAGCGCCACTGGTGAAAGCTGTGGGAATAACACATGACGGTAGATTTGCCATTCTTTGGCTCCGTCTACCCGGGCGGCTTCACGTAGTTCGTTTGGTATGCCGCGGAAGCCGGCCAGGAACAGGGCCATGACATAACCGGACATTTGCCAAATGGCGGGCATGGCGATCGCCGCGATGCCGAAGTCAACTGATGTTGTCCAGCCGTTCTCTAGGAATCCGAGTCCTACCGTCTGGAACAGCCGGTTCAACCCGGATGCGCGTTGGCCTTGGTTAGCGTTGAGCAGCCAGCGCCAAACCACACCGGCCGCGACGGAGGAAACCGCCATTGGGAACAGGTAAAGGGACCGGAAAATACCTTCAGCTTTGGACCGCCGGTCAAGCAACCAAGCCCACAGGAAGCCGAAGAACATGGTCCCAACAATGAACAGCACGGTGTAAAGCAACAGGTTCTTCAGTGAGTGGCGGAAATCCTCACTGCCAAGCAAATCCAGGTAGTTGCCAATGCCAACGTTTTCATGTGGTCTGGCACCAGTGAACTGGGGGAAGGTGTGGATAGAGGTGGTCGAAAGCTGAACCGAACCGAAGATCAAATAGTAAACGAATATTCCCATCAGAATGAGTGATGGGGAGATCAGCAAGATTGGGGGAACGTAACGCTTGAACCGGGTCATATTGATGAGCCTAATACGTGACGGTGCGGCGGCACCGGGCTGGTTGAACCGCTGTTAGACAGTCAGCCAGGCGGTGCCGCCGCCGTTGTTTGTTAAGCCGACTTAGCCCGCGTAGGCGGCGGCCAGAGCGGCCTGGAGGGCGGCTAGGGCGTCCGCGTCCATTGACGAGGTGGTGAACTTGGAAACAGCATCATTGGTGGCGTTGCCTTGCTGAATGGTGGCAGCGGCGCCGTGCTGGATCGAGCCAACAATGGCATCAGACTTGAACGAATCGGCAGCTGACTGCTGGTATTCCGAGAAGCTACTCAAATCGATGTCAGTCCGGGCCGGGATGGAGCCCTTGACCTTGTTGAACGCGGTCTGGCCTTCAACTGAGGAGATGACGTCTAGCCAAGCTTCCGCACCGGCCTTGTGGGGGGCGCCAACGGTCCGGGAGAAGGAGTCAGCTAGGAAGTCATAGATGCCTTCGGTGCCGGGGCTTGGGGCGTAGAGGTAATCCGTCCCAGCTACCAGATCGTTCGAATCGAGCAGTGCGGGAACCCAGTCACCCATAACGTTGAAGGCGGCTTTGCCGTCTAGCAGCATCTGCATTGGCGGTTCCCAGTCGAAGGAGTCGCGGTCAATGTTGGTGAAGCTCATCAGCTTGGCGAACTTGGTCAGGGCGGTCGTCACGTTGGCGCCGTTCCAGTCGGTTGAGCCGTCGAACAGCCCGTTGTAGCCTTCAGCGCCGAGTTCGGCGATCAGAATTGTCTCAAGCAGGTGAACCTGGCACCAGGTGCCGCCAACTGACAGGGGAACAATGTCCGGGGTAGCGGTCTTGATCTTTTCCAGAGCGGCGATGAAATCGTCAACTGAGGCGAAGTAGGCGTTGTCGGTCGGCAGGCCAGCGGCTTCAAGCACTGGGATGGCGGCCCACAGAACGTTGGCCCGGTGAACGTTGGATGGGATGGTGTAGATCTTGCCGTCCTGGGTCAGCATGTCGATCAGGTCCTGTGGGAAGACGCCGTTCAGGCCGAACTTCTCATACAGGTCGGTGACATCTTCGACTTGGCCAGCGTCAATGTAGTCTTGGGCTTCCTTGCCAGCGTGGACCTGGAAGGTGTCCGGTGGCTGGCCGGCCGCCAGACGGGTCTGAAGGAGGTCTTTACCGGAGCCGCCGCCTTGGGTGATGCCGCCGTTGATGAACTCCACATCAGGATATTTTTCGGTTAGAACGCCTTGTAGTTGCTCTAGGCCTAGTGCCTCAGAGCCGGCTGTCCACCAGGTGAAGACTTCAACCTCAGTGGCTGAAGTGGTGTCACCGGTGTTGTCTGAGCCACTGGTGCTTTCATCGTCGGTACCGCAAGCGGCTGTTCCTACGAGGAGAGCAGCGGCCCCCAGGGCCGCCAGAATTCGGGTGCGTCGCATTTGGTTTTGTTCCTTCCGCTTCATTGCTTTGTCGGATGGGTCAGCCATTGCTGGCATGAACCTCGCTGACAACTTTGGTGCCTAGTTGCCCAGAATGCAAGTGTTGAAGGCCAACCTAGGCCAAATCGTTATCTACCCTTCAAGATGTAAAGGCAAGCCGGGCGCCTTCAGCTGCCAAAGCCAAGGCGCCGTGAAGCTCTGTCATACCTGGGTGACGCGGCAGCCGCAGCCGTACCGCCCGCCCGGGCGCCGGCATCGACCGCCTAACAACTGTCTCGCGCATCGGCGCGAGCAGTAAATCGCCGCCCGCTGTGACCGGCCCGCCCACCACCACAACGGCTGGTGAAAGCAGGTTCACCAGGGTAGCGATGGCTGTACCAACGTTGCGTCCCATGTCTTCAAGTAACCGGACTGAGGCGTTTTGGCCGTGCCCCGCCATCGCCAGCCATTCTGGCAACGTGACTGACCGCTCCAGCGCGGCCGACAGGTTCTCCAGTAAAACGGGTGTTGAGGCGGTGGTTTCGAGGCATCCTCGGTTACCGCAACGGCACAGCCGCCCGGTCGAATCCAACGAAATGTGGCCTAGTTCACCGGCTGTCCCAGCCGCGCCGCGCCACAGCCGGTAGCCGTCGATCACAATCCCGCAACCAATCCCGGTGGTCAGCCGGACATAAACCTGAGGTGCCATGACACGTTCGGCTTGACCCCAGATGAACTCACCTAAAGCCCCCAGGTTGGCGTCATTTTCGACTGTCACCGGAAAGTCCAGAGCGGCCGAAAACCGCTCCTCCAAGTTGATTCCGGTCCACTCCGGCAAGATCGCTCCAGCGCCAATCTCACCGGAAGCCGAATCGAGCGGACCAGGCACTCCGGCGGCGACGGCTTTGATATCGCCGCGTCTCAAAGATGTTTGACGCAGCAGGTCATCACGCATCGCGGCGCAGCGGGCCAGCCCGTCGGCGGCTGAGGTTTCCGGCGGCATGACCCAATGACGTTGGATCACCAAGCGGTGACCGGTTGTCGCCAGACCCGCCCGGATGTGGGTCCGGCCAAGGTCAAAGCCGAGCACAAAGCCTGGTACAGCCGCCGGTATGACAACCCGGCTGCGCCGCCCGGCCCGCAATTCGGAGCGCACCGTGACTTGGCCGTCCTGTTCCAGACGGCGCACCAAGTTGGTTACGGTGGCGGCCGATAAACCAGACCGACGGGCGATTTCAGCTTGGGTGACGCCATCGCCTCCGGCGCTGATGGCGGCTATGACACGTGCCAGGTTGGCCTGGCGCAGTGCGGCAGGTGATCCTGGGCCGGTCGTTGGCATGGGTCTCATCATAAAAGACTTGAAGGGGGACGGCTCAAGTCTTTGGTCAGTTTTCGTTGGACGATGCCGTCCCTCCGGCTTGGGCGGACCGTAGCGGGTGGCTGTGTCCGGGGGTGGTGCCGAAAACTTGTGGCACGGCATCGTCCACGGCATTGACGCCGGACATTGGTAGACACCTAAACTGGCTCAATGCCTTCAGATCGGCCGACTAGCACCACCAAACACCTACCGCAGTACTTAGCCATCAAAGATGAGCTATTGCGGCGCTACGTTCAAGGTAAGTCGGCTGATTCACCTTTGCCGGCCGAACGCGCCTTGGCCAGCGAATTCAGTGTGACTCGGGTCACGATGCGGCGCGCCATTGATGAACTGGAAGCCGATGGTCTGGTCTACCGTGTCCAAGGTGGCGGCACGTTTTGTGTCGGCCCTGGGGTTGCTAAGTCTCTCAAACTGACTTCCTTCACAGAGGACATGGTGGCGCGGGGCCGTCGGCCGGGCTCAGTGGTGCTGTCGGCTGAGGTTAAGCCGGCCGTTCAAGAAGTGGCCTCCAGCCTGGGATTGAGCCCAGGTACAGCGGTGGCGGAGATCCGGCGTTTGCGCACGGCCGATGGTGAAGCGATGTGCCTTGAAGTGTCTTCTTGGCCTTCCAGTGTGGTGCCAGGCCTAGAACGCAAGGATCTGTCTGGTTCGACTTACCGCATTTTGGAAAAAGACTATGGTGTGCGCCTGGGCTGGGCTGAACAGGTGGTGGATGCCATTGTCCTCAGCCCCGACCAGGCGACTCTGCTTGGTGTGGCGCCTTTCTCGGCCGCTTTGCGGGCCACCCGGGTCAGTTTTGATTCACGCGGCGGGCGGATTGAGCACTGCGTTACAACTTATCGGGCGGACAAGTACTCGCTTCGGTTCACTGTTCGGCGCCAGCCATGAAACAGGCCGTGGCGGTTGACATCGGTGGTACCAAGACCGCCATTGGGCTGGTCAGAGCCGATGGCTCGGTGGTTTTGGCGGAACGCTGGCCAACTCCTCGGTCTGGGTCGGCGATTGTTGATCTGGTGGTGCGCCAGGCCGGAAAAATGATTGAACAGACCGTCCAGTCCGGGGCTGACTTGGCGGGTGTCGGTGTTGGCACTGGTGGGGTAGTGGACGTCAAACGAGGTGTCATTACTGGTTCGTCTGATCTGTTGCCTGATTGGGCTGGCCGGCCGGTGGCGGCCGAATTGTCTGACCGGCTTGGTCTGGCGGTCCGCCTGGACAATGATGGCAATACCTTCGCTTTGGCGGAGCTGTTGTTTGGTGCTGGCCGGGGCCAGATGGATGGGCTCTATGTGGCTGTCGGTACCGGGATTGGTGGCGGAGTGGTGCTCGATGGGCGGTTGCGCCACGGGCCGGGCTATTTGGCGGGGGAGTTTGGGCACATGCCGTACGCTGGGTCGGCCTTATCTGGTGGGATTTGTTCTTGTGGTCAGGCCGGGCATGTTGAGGCGGTGGCGGCTGGACCTGGTTTGACGCGGAGCTATCGCGCCAGTAGTGGGCGCCTGGTGGCCAATTTGGAGGAGGTCGCGGCTTTGGCCAGGGCCAGTGATGAGCTTGCCGTCAGGTCGATCGAACAAGGTGGCGAGGCGCTCGGAAACACGCTGGCTGGCCTGGTGCTGGGCTTGGATGTGCGGTTTGTGGTGGTCGGTGGAGGGGTTGGCGTTGGGCTGGGCGAACCGTACCGCCAGGCAGTCCTGAACGGGCTTGAGGCGGCATTGCCATACAACCTTGGAGTGGTTGTTAAACTGACCGCTTTGGGTCCAACGGCTGGCTTGATCGGGGCCGGCGCGTTGGTCTTGGGGCAGGCGGGCGCGAACCGGGCAGCCGCTGACGTTATCTGATGTTGCGTCAGTCAGGATTGTGGTATATACCAATCATATGGTGAAAGTTGCTGGTCCTGGCCCGGGTCTGGAAGGCGGCCGTCGCCGGGCGATGATCGGCCGGTTACTTGGTGGCCTGGTGGTGTCATCGCAAGCCCACCGCAGTGGCGGTCCACTGGACGCACCGGACGTTTTGGTCAGGATGGCCTTGGCGGCGGCCGATGGCGGCGCCGCCGGCTTTAGGGTTGCCTCAGCCGAGGTCGTGGCCCGGCTCCGACCAGTCACCGATCTTCCAATAATTGGCCTGATCAAGCGGCATGTGCCGGGATATGAGGTTTATATCACGCCATCGGCCGGTGAGGTCGCGGCCCTGATCACGGCCGGGGCGGACATCGTGGCGGCCGACGCCGCCGCCACTTCCCGCCCGGCCGAACCGTTCGCTGAACTGGCCGAACTGTGTCACCAGCGTGATGTCGCGATCATGGCGGACTGCGCCACGACTGAACAGGCTCTGGTCGCGGCCGCCCAGGGGGCCGATATCGTCGCCACCACCCTGGCGGGACACACTTCCCAGACTCGTGGTGTGGTCTTGCCCGATTTGCGGATGTTGGCTGAACTGAAAAGCCTGGTCAACGTGCCGGTGGCGGCTGAGGGAGGAGTTTGGGGACCAGATCACGTGGCGGCGGCCTTCGCCGCCGGAGCGGACTTCATTGTGGTTGGGTCAGCCGTGACTGATCCGGAACGAATCACGCGACGTTTACTGCGCGCTATCCCAACACGGGAGGGCCTGCGAGAAGAGAAGGTCTAGGCCTTTGCTGCGGCAATTTGCAGCCAAGGATTCTATAAAAGTGCAGGTGCATGGCTATGCTGAAGTTTGGTGACCGAATTGTGACCAATATAATGTTGCCGGGGACGGCAAGATGGAGTATACCAGTGTCATGACCATCATCATGAGCCGCAACCGGCGGCAGAGATCATTTGCCCGGCCGATCGCCGCCAGCGCCGCTGTGCTAGCGCTGCTGGCCGTTTCGGCATGTTCAACCAATGACACGCCCAGTGACGGCGGCGATGACGCTAAAGTCACAGTGCGTTTCACCTATTTGTGGACCGGCACGGAGGGGGAAGCGGTCGAAGAAGTAATCGCCGCCTTCAATGCCTCGCAAGACAAGATCACCGTAGTCGGCACGTCCAACCCAGACCAGCAAGCCCAGGTGCTCTCAATGCAGAGTTCCAACCCGCAATTCGACATCTCCGGCACGGGAAACTCCCAGATCGCTCCGTGGGCCGGTTCGGCCGCCATCAAGTCCTTGACACCGCTGATTGAGGCCGACGGCTACGACACGGCTGACTTCCTGCCCGCGGCGATCCAGAACAACACAGTTGACGGTGAACTGTACGCCCTGCCGATCGCCTCAAACACCTACCAAATGCTGTACAACAAGGACGTCCTGGCTGAAGCCGGGATCAGCGATCCGCCAGCCACCTTCGAGGACTGGGCTAATGTGATCCGCCAGACAAGTGTGGTCCAAGACGGCGAGATCACCCGTTTGGGCGTTCAACCAGTCATTGACTACGCCCTACTAGCCATGGCCTATGGCGGCGCCTGGTATGACGCATCAGGCAACCCAACACCGGACAACCCGCGCAACATTGAGGCTCTGCAATGGTGGATGGACAATGTTGTAACGCCTTACGGTTATGACGATCTCCAAACCTTCCAGTCTGGCCTTGGCGAATGGGGCACGCCGGAGTATCCGTTCTACGCCGGTGACTTCACCACTATGTTTGATGGTAACTGGCAGTCAGCTTTCATCGCTCGCCTCCGGCCAGACCTGAACTGGGGTGTCGCACCGTTCCCCTACCCAGCCGACCGGCCAGAAGCTAAAGGCGTCTCCCGCCTTGACCTGTCCAACTTGTTCATCCCATCCAACTCAGCTCACCCTGAAGAGGCCTGGGAGTTCATGAAGTTCTACCTGTCGAACGATCAAATGCGCGGCTTCACCCTGGCTTTGGCTAACCTGCCTGGACGGACATCGCTACTCGATGACCCGGCTTACGCCGAACTGCCAAACTTCTCCGGTTTTCTTGAGGCGGTTAAGTCCCCACTGGTTGAGCCGAGCTACTCAATGCCGTTCAGCGCTGAGTATTCGACTGACATGGGTGCCGCCTTCGGCGAGATTGTGGCGGGCAACACTGATCCGGCCACAGCCATGGCGGAACTGGCTGAGAAAGCGAAATCATATTCGCGATGATCCCCGCCCGCTCACGCCGCAGCCAGACTGATAGACCAGTCCTGGCTGCGGCGTCGCGGCGCCCGGCCAATGCCCTAAGTCGCGCCGAACTGTCCGGTAGCGAACGGCCTGGCGACGAACGGCCTGGTAGCGAACGACCTGGCGGCAAACGACGTGGCACTGGGCGGCGTGAAGCCCGGCAAGGCTTCATCTTCGCTTTACCCTTCCTAATCGGCTTCGCCATTTTCTACTTTGTGCCGATCGTTGTGACGCTGTATTTGTCATTCACTGAGTTCAACATCTTGCAATCACCCAAGTGGATCGGCCTGGAAAACTACACCCGGGCCTTCGGTGATGAAAGATTCTACAAATCACTTGGCACCACCTTCTACCTGACTTTCATCGGTGTGCCAATTGGTCTTGGCTTCGGTTTGGCGACCGCCATGATCCTCAACTTGCGCCGCATGCCGGCCAGAGGCTTCGCCCGGGCGCTGGCCTATGTGCCTGCCATCATTCCGGTCGTGGTGACGGCTTATCTTTTTCGCTGGATTCTTAACGGACGCCACGGCCTGCTCAACACAGTTCTGGGCTGGTTTGGGATCTCGGCCCCCAATTGGCTGCTTGATCCAACCTGGATGCGTCCAGCTGTCATCTTGATTTCCTTGTGGGCGGTTGGTGGAACCACTGTGATCTATCTGGCGGCATTACGTTCAGTCCCAACTGATCTTTATGAGGCGGCCGAACTGGACGGCTGCGGGCCAGTAAGACGGTTCATTCACGTGACTTGGCCATCCATTCTGCCAGTAACCGTTTTCCAGCTAATCGTTGGCCTGCTGGCTAACCTACAAGCCTTCGATGTGCCTTATCTGCTCGGATCAGGCGATTTCAACATGACGATCGGCGGCCCTGGCGAAACCTGGCTGACTTACGCGATCTACATTTACCATGTCGCCTTCGGCTACTTCCGGATGGGCTACGCCGCCGCCTTGGCCTGGTTGCTTTTCCTCATAGCCCTGGTATTGACCGTTATTATCCTGCGGCTAACACGGGAGGTTGACAATGCCGAATGAGCCTCAGCTCGGATCGCTCCTGGCCCTGTCTTGGGTGCCGGAAAATTGGTGCGCACGATGACGACGGACGGCATCGTGCACCGAAGGCGGTTGGGTGGTGGGCCCGCCCGTCTAAAGCGGCCATCGCGGCAAGTCACCGAATACCGTTTTGCCCGCGGTAAGGAATGGTCCGCTTTGCGTCGCTGGCGTTCCCGGCTGATCGGGCTGCTTGCCGTGCTGGGGGTGGTGTTCTTGTTTGGCGCGCCACTGGCGGTAATGATCGCGACTTCGCTGACACCACCGGCCGAAGTTGGGTCTCAATTCTGGCCAGATCAGCCAGCTTGGGAAAACTATCAGGCGGCTCTGACCCAAGCGCCAATGCTGCGCTATTTCATGAACACCATGGTGCTGGTGGTACTTAATGTCAGTGCGATTATTGTGGTCTGCCCGGTGATCGCCTATTCACTGTCTAAACTGCGCTGGCGGGGACGTGGCGCGGTTCTCCTGGCGGTGCTGACAACTATGATGCTGCCGAGCCAAGTGACGCTGATCCCGGTGTACGCCATGTGGGACAAACTGCATTTGGTGGGGACCATTTGGCCACTAGTAATACCGCACTTCTTTGGTTATCCGTTCTATATTTATATGTTGCGGCAGTTCTTTCTTGGTATACCGAACGCTTACGTTGAAGCGGCCCGGGTTGATGGTGCCAGCGAGTGGCGGATTCTTTTCAGAATCGTGATACCGATGGCGAAACCCGCGATTATCACGGTGGCATTGTTCCAGTTTGTCCGGACTTGGACCGATTTTATGGCACCACTGATCTATTTGCAGGATAATTCCAAATACACATTATCGGTTGGGTTGTATTCGTTTGTACAAACGCACGGTACTGACTGGGCGCCGCTGATGGCGGCTTGTGCCATGTTTACGGTGCCAACGTTCGTGCTGTTCCTAATTGGACAGCGTTACTTTGTTGAGGGTGCGACTGTTGGTGGGCTTAAATGATAACGTCAGGCGGCGTAGTGAAAGGAGAATGTGATGGCCCAGCCATTACCCATTAGTGGTACTTTTCTGGATGAGGTGACTTGTGATATCCCGGGGCACAACTGGGGCGCGGAACAGTGGGCGGTGGAGTTTGATAGCTTCGTGGCGGTCGGCATTGACACCGTTATTTTGATACGGTCCGGCTGGGGGCCACGCTTATCGCATCCCACGGCTGTGCTGCGGTCCAAGGTCAGTACCTTGCCGGTCTACGCCGACATGGTGGAGCTGTTCTTGAACCTAGCGGACGCCCGCGGCATCGCCTTCTATTTTGGGCTTTATGATTCCGGCAGTCACTGGAACCGGAACGATTGGCAGGGTGAGGTGGCCCTCAACCGCCCCTACATTCCCGAGGTCTACCAGCGTTATGGCGCCCACCCGTCGTTCGCTGGCTGGTATCTGCCACATGAAACCTACGATTCTGGCCAGCGGATCATTGAACTGAACACTACCTTGGCGGAACTGTGCAAGGCTGAGGCTGACTTGCCGGTGTTGTCCTCGCCCTACTGGCTTGGACGGCATGACATGCATCTTGGGTTTTCTCTGCCAGCGCCATCACCACGGTCCCTTGATGAGATAGTGACACAGTGGGATGAGATCTTCTCGCACTACTCCGGCCTGGTAGACGTGGCGGCTTTCCAAGACGGTACCGTCTATGAACAGGACTTGCCGGACACGCTCCGAGCCATGCGGCAGCTAGCTGATCGCCACAACATTTCACTCTGGAGCAATGTCGAGACCTTTGACCGTGACATGCCGATCAAGTTCCCGCCAATCGAATGGCGCAAACTGATTCACAAGCTGACCTCGGCTGAGGGACTGGTGGACAAGGCGATCTGCTTCGAATTCTCGCATTTCCTGTCGCCGAACTCGATCTGGCCGTCAGGCCGTAACCTGTTCGCCCGTTACCAGGAGTACCTCGCCGGGTCGCACCGTCCCCTGACCTGACCGCCTGACCGCCTTGACTCGTTGCCCGGCCTGACGGCCTTGACTCGCCGCGCGGCCAGGCCCGCGGCCAAAAGCACCGACCCGGCTGCGGCGTTACGTTTGTCGGCCGCCCCTTCGCCGAAGCACCGACTTGGCCGCGCCACTACGCTTATCGGCCGCCCCTTCACCAAAGCGCGGCCGGTGCCGCGTCCGAATTGTTGCCTTATCTTGATTACCTTGTTATCGAATTCACTGAATCTTCATCCTTCATCTGACTAAACTGACAGACATCCGCGGCGAACCGTCAAGCGGTTTGGTCACGGTGTTCAGAGCGGCGCCTCTAGGGTATTAGGGGCGTTTTATAAGCAGTATTTGCGCACGGCACGCGATGAGGTATTCGTACGCCCAAATTAGGAAAGGAAGTGTCATGAATAGTACTAAAAGCAAATCGGGTTTAGCGGTAGCGGTTCTCACGGCCTTAGGATTGACCCTAGGGGCGTGTTCATCGGCTGACATGAGTACGTCTGGCGGGGCGGCCTATGATGACATGGCTGGTTGGTCCTCACAGGAGGAACCCAACCCGGATTGGTTGGATGAAGACCCGGCCAATGATAATTGGCGCTACGCGCCAGTCGAATCGCATGAAGAGTATGACGACACGCCTGAAGGGCCATTCAAAGCTGTCGCCACCAGTCCATTATCGACTTTCTCAGCCGATGTTGACACAGCCTCCTACGCTTCGATGCGCCGTTTCATTGACCAAGGCGCCGAACCGCAAGGCATCAGAATTGAGGAACTGGTCAACTATTTTGACTACAACTATCCGCCGCCAAACGGTAATAGCCCAGACCCGTTCAGTGTCACAACCGATATAGCGCCATGCCCTTGGGAACCATCCCACCTGCTGGCCAGGATCGGCGTTCAAGGGATGGAAGCACCCAACAGTGAGGTGGCCAACAACATTGTGTTCCTGTTGGATGTTTCCGGTTCAATGGGGGAGGACAACAAGCTGCCGTTGCTGCAAGATTCGTTCAGTCTGCTGATTGATGAGTTGGGCAGCCAAGATGTTGTATCCATTGTGACCTACGCGGGCAGCGACAAGGTGGTGGCGGATTCGATCCCAGGCGATCAGCACCGTGAACTGAAAAAGAAGGTCAGGTCGCTCAACGCGGGCGGATCGACCGGCGGGGCGAAGGGTGTTGAAACCGCCTACGAGCTGGCCCGGAAGAACTTCATCGAAGACGGCAACAACCGAGTGATCCTGGCGACTGATGGTGATTTCAACGTCGGCCCGGCCACCCCAGACGAACTCATCAGCCTGATCGAAGATCAGCGTGAAGATGGCATAGCGATCAGTGTGCTCGGGTTTGGGATGTACAACCTGAAGGACAACAACATGGAGGCGATCGCCGATCACGGCAACGGCAATTACGCCTATATTGACACTCTGGCTGAGGCGGAAAAGGTCCTCGTCAAAGAGTTTGATTCAACTATGTTGACGATCGCTCAGGATGTGAAGTTCCAAGTCGAGTTCAATCCGGCTGTGATTTCGCAATACCGCCTGATCGGTTATAACAACCGAGTCTTGGAGGATGAGGATTTCAACGATGACACCAAAGACGCCGGAGAGATTGGCGCGGGCCACTCCGTTACAGCTTTCTATGAGTTAGTTCCAGCCGGTCAGGAAGGGCCAGCCTCAGTTGACCCGCTGCGCTATCAGCGCTCCAACAGCGGACTGGGCAGTGAGTTCTTCAATGTCAAACTGCGGTACAAAGATCCGGGCGGCACGGAAAGCAAGCTGGTGGATTTCCCGGTGCCAGCTTCAGCTTTCACTGACAGCCCAGACGGTGACTTCGCCTTCGCGGCGGCGGTGGCTGAGTTTGGTCTGATCCTGACTGATTCGGACCACGCCGGATACGCCTCACTGGACAGCGTCAGGTCACTGGCTGAACCCAACCTAGGCGAAGATTCCTACGGCCTGCGCGCCGAGTTCCTTAACCTGGTCAAGGCATACCGGCAGATAGTCGACTAACAAACCGGGCCGCCCGCCAACCAGTCGGCCGCCCGCCAACCAGCTAGCGGTCCGCCAGCCAGTCGGCCGCCCGCCAACCCGCGGGCGGCCCCCGGTTAGCTAGCGGAACACCACTGTGCGTCGGCCGTTGAGCAAGACACGATGCTCAGCGTGCCAGCGCACGGCCCGGGCCAAAGCCCGCCGTTCAACATCCTCACCCAGATGCGCCAAAGCCTCCACCGAAATCGAATGATCAACCCGTTCAACATCTTGTTCAATGATTGGGCCTTCATCTAAAGCCGCCGTGACATAGTGGGCGGTCGCCCCAATTAGTTTGACACCACGGGCATGAGCCTGAGCATAAGGCCGGGCACCCTTAAACGAAGGTAAGAACGAATGGTGAATATTGATCGCCCGGCCAGCCAGAAAATCACACAAACCGTCACTCAGGATCTGCATATAACGCGCCAACACCACCAATTCGGCGTTCAAACTAACGATCAAATCCTGGAGGGCGGCTTCAGCGGCCGGTTTGGTTTGAGCGGTCACCGGAATGTGATGGAAAGGGACACCATAAAACTCTGCCACCGGCGCTAAATCAACGTGATTTGATACAACAGCCACAATGTCAACCGGTAAACGTTCCTGCTGGCGCCGGTAAAGCAAATCAAGCAAACAATGCGGTGCCTTAGAAGCCATCACAACAGTCCGCACCGGCCGCCCCACCTGGTCAAGGCTCCAGGTCATATCAAAACGTCCAGCGACCGGCAAGATCACCGCGTCCAACACGTTCCGTTCAACTTGCGCCTCAACCTGAACCCGCATAAAAAACCGGCCCGATTCCGGGTCACCAAATTGCTGTGATTCGGTGATATTGCCGCCAACCGCCGCCAGCGCTCCAGAAACAGCGTGGACAATACCTGGTCCGTCAGGGCAGGACAGCGTCAAGACCCAGTGGGCCGCCGTTCCCAAGTTTTTGCCCGATGCCGCCGTCCCGTCCGCCGCACCCGGGGCAGGGAGCTTGGTGGGCGGTATCGGACTTGTCTGATCTTGGGAATTAGGGCTAACTGGTCTGGCTTGCGGCACGATTCACAACGTTACCCCGCCCGTGCGGCAAGAGCGATGTGGAACAATTCCCTTCGTGCCTGAACCAGTTTCACCTCTCGACCAAGCTGGGTTGGAGCGTGCCGCGGCCGAAGCGATCGCCGCCGCCGCCACAGCCGCCAGCCTGGATGAACTCGCCACCCAGCGGCGCTACTGGACTGGTGACCAAAGCGTCATAGTCCAAGCCAACCGGGCCATCAAATCACTACCCGGGGCGGACCGCGCCCAAGCTGGCAAAAACCTTGGAGCGGTTAAAGCTCGCATCTGGGCGGCTTTCGATGCCCGCCGCGAAACACTTGACGCCTTAGCTTCCGAACAACGTCTGGCCGGGGAAGCGGTCGATGTCACCTTGCCGGCCGTGCGGCGCCCACCCGGCGCCCGGCATCCGCTGGAACTGATGCAGGAACGGATCGCTGACGTTTTTACCGCCATGGGCTGGACCATCGCTGAAGGCCCTGAGCTTGAAGCCGAATGGTTCAACTTTGATGCTTTGAACTTCGGGCCAGACCATCCGGCCCGCCAAATGCAAGACACCTTCTTCACTAACCCACCTGACCGTGGCCTGGTGTTGCGGACCCATACCAGCCCAGTCCAAGCCCGGGTGCTGTTGGCTAGCGGGGTGCCGTGCTATGTCGCTGTGCCCGGCAAAACCTTCCGCACTGATGAGCTTGACGCCACCCACACGCCGGTATTTCACCAGGTGGAAGGCCTAGCGGTCGACCGCCACCTGACAATGGCTCACCTCAGGGGCACCCTTGATCATCTGGCTCAGGCGATGTTCGGCGGCGAGGCGTTGACCAGGCTGCGACCATCATTTTTCCCTTTCACTGAGCCGAGCGCGGAAATGGATCTACTTTGCTTCGCCTGCCAAGGCAAGAACCCAAGTTGCCGGACTTGTGGTGGCTCAGGCTGGATCGAATGGGGTGGCTGCGGCATGGTTGATCCGCATGTTCTGATCGCCTGCGGTGTCGACCCTGTCGAATATCAAGGTTTCGCGTTCGGTATGGGAATTGAACGGACCTTGATGTTCCGTAACGGTGTGGCTGATATGCATGACATGGTTGAAGGCGATGCCCGCTTCTCTCTGAACTGGGGAGTGGAGATCTGATGCTAATCCCATTGCCGTGGCTGGCTGAATTTGTTGACCTAGGTGGCCGTGACGGCCAGGCGGTCGCCGCCGCGCTGGTCTCAGTTGGTCTAGAAGAAGAAGCGGTTCACGGTTCTGGCGTGCTAGGCCCACTCGTGGCTGGTCTGGTCCTAGACGTTCAGCCTGAGAAACAAAAGAACGGTAAGACAATCAACTGGTGCCAAGTTGATGTTGGCCCAGGCCACGGCGGTGTGCGCGGAATCATCTGTGGGGCGCACAACTTCCAGCCAGGTGACAAAGTCGCTGTCGCTTTGCCAGGTGCTGTCCTGCCAGGCCCATTCCCGATCGCCAGCCGCAAAACTTACGGCCACCTGTCAGACGGCATGATCTGTTCGGAACGAGAACTCGGCTTAGGACAAGACCATGGCGGAATCATTGTGCTAGCTGGTTTGGGACTTGACCCAGATATTGGCGCGGATTTGATTCCGTTGCTTCACCTTGACGAACAAACCGTTGAGATCAACGTCACACCTGATCGGGGTTATTGTTTCTCAGTCCGTGGGGTGGCGCGCGAGTTGTCGCACGCCACCGGGTCTGCCTTCCATGATCCGGCCCTGATCACCGCGCCGCCGCCCAGCGCCAATGGTTTCCAAGTCGAACTTCAAGACGCCCGGCCGATCCGCGGCCGGGCCGGTTGTGACCGGTTCGCGGCCCGCGTTGTGCGTGGCTGCAGCGCCGCTGGGCCGTCGCCAGACTGGATGCGGCGCCGCCTGACGCAGGCCGGGATGCGGCCAATCTCACTAGCTGTGGACGTGACCAACTACGTCATGTTGGAGTTGGGTCAACCGATGCACGCCTATGATCTGGCTGGCGTAGCTGAGCCGATCGTTGTGCGCCGCGCCCAAGCCGGTGAGCATCTGACCACACTGGATGACGTTGACCGGGCCCTTGACCCGGAAGATCTGCTGATCACTGACTCGCCGCGAGGTGTGGCGGCCAGCCGGGTGCTTGGTTTGGCCGGTGTGATGGGTGGGGCGTCGTCTGAGGTTTCAGCCGAAACACGTGATCTGCTGCTTGAAGCGGCTCATTTTGATCCGGTAACAGTCGCCCGGACGTCCCGGCGGCACAAGCTCAGCTCTGAGGCCGCCCGGCGGTTCGAACGTGGAGTTGACCCTGAATTGCCGCCCCGGGCTTTGCAACGGGCGGTTGATCTGCTGCTCAAATATGGTGGCGGTGAGACTGATTGGGCGGTCAGTGACGCTGGGGCCGTCTCACGGCCCGGACCGATCAGCTTTGACCCGGCCTATCCGGAGCGGATGACAGCTGTCGCCTACAGTGCGGACCAAGTCCGCCGCATCCTGGAAGAGATCGGCTGTTCGGTGGCGGACAGTGGCGGACGTGCGGCTATCCCGGTGGAGGCCGGCGGTGTGGCTGGAGCGGGCGAATGGTTGGTCACTCCGCCAACCTGGCGCCCCGACCTGACCAGGGCGATTGACCTGGTAGAAGAAGTGGCACGGATCGCGGGCTATGACACCATCCCGTCGGTTTTGCCTCAGGCGCCGGCCGGGCCGGGCCTGAGCCGAGCGCAGCGGCTACGCCGCTCAGTCGCCCGGGCGCTGGCTGATTTTGGGTTAGTTGAAGTGCTGAGCTATCCGTTCACTGGCACCGCGGTGTTTGACGCTTTGGGTTACAGCCCGGATGATCAGCTCCGCCAAGCCGTTGAACTAGCTAACCCGCTAGATTCAGCGGCACCACTGTTACGCACCGAAATCCTGCAAACCTTGCTGAGCGTTTTGCGGCGCAACATCAGCCGTGGCTTGACCGATTCTGGCCTTTATGAACTCGGTTTGGTAACTGAACCAGAGGCGGGCGCCCGCCCGGCCCCAATGCCAGGCACTGACCGCAGGCCATCTGTTGAGGAACTAGAACAGCTTTATGGCGCGGTGCCGCCTCAGCCCAGACATCTGGCCGGGCTGATCGCTGGGATGCGTCAGCCGGCCGGCCTTTGGGGTCCCGGTAGACCGGCTGACTGGGCTGATGCGGTCGAGGCGGCTCTACTGGCAGGCCGGACGCTACAACTGGAGTTGACTGTTGAACAGGCTGTCCGCCAGCCGTTCCATCCGGGCCGCTGCGCCCGGTTACTGGCCGGCCAGGTAGAGGTTGGTTATGCTGGTCAGCTAGATCCAAGAGTCGCTGAAGCCTTCGGTTTGACCGGTCAGGTCGCGGCTTTCGAGATGAACTTGGACCGTCTGATCGAGGCGGCGCCGGTCCGTCGGTCGGCCCGGCCAGTTTCGGCTCAGCCGTTAGCTAAAGAAGACTTGGCTTTTGTGGTTGAAGAGTCAGTTACGGCGGGCGACCTGGTTGAAGCGGTCAAACTGGGTGTTGGGGCGATCTGCGAAGATGTCTCAGTGTTTGATGTTTACCGTGGCGGGCAGGTCCCTTCAGGCTACAAGTCGGTTGCTGTGGCTTTACGTTTACGGGCAGACGATCACACCTTGACACCACCTGAAATCGCGGCCGCCCGGGCTGGGGCGGTCCGCCAGGCGGCGGCCGCTTGTGGCGCTCAACTGCGTGCCTGAACAGCGGGACGGCTAGGAATGGTGTGGCGCCGCCGGTCACGTCAGGCACCCCAGGATGCTGCTTTCAGCTTCGCCCGGATTGAGGCGGAAAGCTCCATGCTGCGCTGGTTTATGGCCCGGCACGGCGAAGGCGTTTTGACCCGGAATCCTGGCCTGTTGGCTCGCCTGGCCAGCCAACGCTGCGCTGTCGCTTTGATCTTCAATGGTGACCGGGTGGTGGCATTGGTCGCTTGGGCCGCACCTGAGGCGGGCCAAGCCGAGTTGCTGGTCTTCTATAGCGTTGACGGTCCGGCCCGTCCGGCTGTTTTCCTGTACGGGCCTGACGGCCCGTTAGCGGCCAGTCGGGTCCACCTGGTTTGGCTCCTAACGGACCAGCCGGGCCGGGTCAAGGAACTGCGGGCTGACGGGTTCGCCGTGGCGCCAAGCGAACATGGTGGCCGTGGCGCGGCCCGCCTCGAGCGTGGCATCAGCTCCGTCTAGGTGTCCTTGGTGTTTGAAACGTTGACGTTTGGGTCGACTTTTGTCAGGCGGCGGCTCCTGCCCGCGTTGTGTAGGCGTCGACGTGGGTGTCGATGACTCGTAGCGCGTTGGATAGTTCGGGTGGGGCGGGAGGTCTGTCAGCGGTGATCAACGGTGCCAACA
>JAIRYJ010000001.1 GCA_031267825.1 Bifidobacteriaceae bacterium | reverse complement strand
GCCGCCGTCTTGGTCCGGGCTCGGACCCGCCTCGACCGGCGGGCAATTGGCGAACTCGGCAGCGACTTCGGCTTTGACCGCGGCGTAGCGGACAGCCAGCTCAGTCAACCGGGGCTCAGTACCGTCGTTGCCGCGCTTGTCTTCCATATCTCCCCAAGGGTACGGCCCGAAGCCGTCCCGTTTGTCTCCTCGAGCGCCGCGGGCCGCTCATCGAATGCCTAGGCCACAGACCTGCGCGCAAATGGTCACTGAGGAATCTGCGTCGATGACGCTCGCCGAACTGTCGAGACTGTCACCGTCCATCCGCTCACTCCGGGATCGGGCCGAATTCCGCGTCCATCTCCGCTTCGAACAAATCCCACGGGATGCTCTCCTCCGGATGCTCCCGGACGTGCCGGCCCCGCGCTTCCACCAGGTCGAGGACGTCTTCGTCGATCCCGTTGTCTCCGTCGACGGACCGCATCATTTCCTCTGCCAGGGCGAGCCGCTCGGCGGCGTCGAGGCGCCGGGCAAGGGGAAGCAGCTCGGCAAGTGTCATGTTCCGGTGCTAGCCCGCCCACCGCGACGGCCCGCGACCCCCTGCCGGACTCGCCTCAGCCGCATGCAGCGATGCCGCCTCCACACCCGCACCCCAGATCCCCTGCGGCGTGCTTCGCAGCGCTCAGCCGCTCCGCGGTCTGGTGTTGCGTGACGCCGGTCAGCGGCGCCCGCAGCGGTGACCGCGAATCGGGGCTGTGGCCCGCGGTGCCGCAGGCGGCTGGACGTCAGGGCCGGTTGCTGCGAGCACCAGACGCCTGCGCTGGCCGCCGCTCGCTCGCCACGCCAACGTCGGCCGCCACAACACATGCACCAGGCTTGCGGCACCGCCGCACACGCGCCATGACCCGCATCCACGATGCGGCCACGGCCCTGACACGCCACCCGGCCATCGCAGCCCCGGCCCGGCCATCCGGCTCTCCTCCGATCACTGACACACCTATGGCAGAGGGTGTATCCCTTAAACGGTGGGTGGGTGTATCCCTTAAACGGTGGGTTGGGGTACGCCGTCCGGGCAGGTCAGGAGGCTACGCCGCCCTTTCAAATCGCGCGCGGTACACTTTTTGTACAGTATCACTGTACCGTTTGGAGGAGCCATGACAATATCAGCCAGCGAAGCGCGTCACCGATTGTTCCCACTGATCAAACAAGTCGCCGATGACCGTGCGCCGGTCCGCATAACGTCAAAGCACGGCAACGCTGTCCTGATCTCGGAAGCGGACTACGACTCGCTCAGTGAGACGGCCTACTTGTTCCGCTCCCCCGCCAACGCCCGCCGACTACTCGCCGCGGACGCGGCGCTGCACGAAGGCCAAGGCGAGCCATTCGGGCTCGACCGCGACTAGACCCGTGAACCTGATCTTGTCGCCTCAGGCGCTCGAAGACTATAGGCACTGGCAGGCAACCGACCGGGCAATGCTGCGCCGGGTCAACCGCCTGATAGACGACGTCATGAGCGGCGACCCGTTCGACGGCATCGGGAAACCTGAACCCTTGAGGTACCTGGATGCCTGGTCACGCCGTATCGACGGGGAACACCGGCTTGTCTACCGCATCGAAAACGACGACCTTCTGATCCTCCAAGCCCGCTACCACTACGGCGACTGAGCCCAGTGCGTGCCGACCCCCAGTTTCACGTCACATCCGGCCGTGCCGGTTGTGACGCTCTCCAACGACCCAGGAATTGACCCCAGTCGGGTCAAAACCACCCATTGGGGTCATTTTCTGTGAACCATAGCGCCACATGCGGATCGGCCCGCCAGCAAGGCGGAGTGCCTAGGCCGGTGACTCCTCACCACGGACCTAGCCAACTAGGTGCTGCCCGGTCGGCGCACGACATCGTCCCCACTAACCTGCCAACAACAGGTCGAGGCCCGCCCGGCGAACCCACGTTCAAGCGAGTTCTGGCGGCGGGAAGACAAGGAACTCTTCCAAGCTGAGGTGGCGGATGCCATCGCGGTCGCTCGTCAACGGATCGGCGCTAATAACGAAACGCGGATAGCTGTCCCGAATCGCGGCGAAAGCCCCGAACTCGCGTTCCACCACCACCGGCGTGGCCAACAAGTAAGCGACCTGAACGTAGCGCGGAGTTCCGTCCCTGACCGCCACAAAGTCGATCTCCCGCGTGGCGGCCCGACCCGCGAAAACCTCAAAGCCACGCTTGGCTAACTCGGCGAAGACAGCGTTCTCCAACACATCACCCGAGCCTGGACCCGTGCCGACATGTTTGCTCGCCACAATGCCAAGATCGGTGGCGTAATACTTGTCGAGTCTGGCCAGAACATCCTTACCGCGGATGTCAAACCGTCTGACCTGGTTGAATAGCAGCGCACCGGTCAGAGCCCGGAGATAGGAATAGATCGTGTCGGCGGCGATCTTCCGCCCGCGCCCGGCCAAGTAGCGCACCAGCGAACTGGGTGACAACGTCCGGCCAAGGTTTTCGACATAGCGCCCGGCCAGGCGGGTCGCTAATTCGTCGCTGAACAGCGAGGCGTTAGACCCGGAGACGAACACTGAGACGCCGCCTCTCGCACGCGGCGAGTTCACGGCCGCCTCGAAACCTGGCACTAGTTGCACTTCATCCAGGATGGCGTAGCCGACTTGATGTCTCGTGTCGCCAAGGCGTTCCAGTACCAGGCGCTCGAGTTGCTCCGGTCCGGTAACGAAAGCCAAGTCAGCCAACTCGAAGTTGAGTTCGGCGACCGTCGCGCCCGGCCGGCGTGAGCGTTTGTCGTCAGCGACTTGGCTCAGGAGCACCGACTTACCAGACCGCCGCAGGTCAGCGCACTGGGCCCCATCTGACAGCAACAGACAACTTCCGGCGCGAAGTCGGAAAGTGGTCACAGTGGCGGTTTTAGGCCCGCTGTGACCACTTCCCGACCATCCAGCCCCAACCCGCCAAGCAACTAATTCCCCGGAGGAATTACGTGTTCGATAACTGGCCCGAATGGCCTCCCCGGGGCCCCGAACATCGCGAACACCGCGAACACCGAGAACACCGCGAACACCCCCATCTACGGCAGAGACATGGACAACCCTTCGTTGGGGCGGCGAGCCGGTCAGGTGGTAACATTTCCTCCGTCACCGAAACGTTTCGGTCCACCATCCGTCAAGCGTCTTTCGAGGAGCTGACATGAAGAATTTCAAGGTCGCCAAGCCGCGCCAGGGCCTGGATTTCGAGATCGCCTTCACCGCCGCCCACCGGGCCGCCGTCGAACGGTTCAGCCACCCAGCGGAAATCGAATTAGCTTGCATGCGAGCCCAATACCCGGCCATCTTCAACCCGATAGAAGACGGCGACCTGATAGCTGGCCGGGTGCGGTTTGGGCTGGTTGGCTGGGGTATCCAGGACCAGACCGTTGGCACAGGCTATTACATGGATCAAGACCGGCTGGTGCGGTTCTTGGAGGATTCGACCGGCGGACCAAGAATCCGCCAACAGGCGGCCAGCCTGCTGACCTATTGGAAGGGCCGCTCAACCTACAACCAGGCCCTAAGGGACGCACCCGCCCACCTCAAAGCCGTCCTCCCACACGAACGGTGGAAAGACAACCCACTGCCCGCCTCCCCGATCATCCGGATGGCTGGCGCCTACATTGACTTCGATAAGCTCGTCAAACTTGGGCTGCCAGGCTTGCGCGCCGAAGTCCAGGCACATCTAGCGGCAGCCAACCAAACCGGCAATGATCCGGTCTTCTATCAATGCGTCCTTGGGGCGCTTGATCTAGCCGCCGAATGCTGCCTGTATTACGAGGCGCAAGCCATTGACGCGGCCGCCGTGGCGGCCGCGGACGGTGATCAAGCCCGCCAATCCGATTTGGAGAGAATGTCCCTGGCATTACGGGCAGCCGCCGAACAGGTGCCCCGCCACCTGTGGGAGGCGATCCAGTTGTGCTGGATTTACGGCATGCTTTGCCCTTTGATGGAGTTCGGCCGAATGGACGTTTACCTGGGTGATCTTTACGCCGCTGACGTCGATTCCGGTCACCTCAGCGAAGCCGACGCCCTCCGACTGGTCCAATGCTATTTCCGCCTAATCGACGCCTTAGATGGAGAAACCGACGGACGGGTGATAGTTGGCGGCGCCGGGCGGCGCAATCCAGCCAACGCTGACCGTTTTTGTTTAGTCGCGATTGAGGCCTGCCGCACAGTCAAAGAAGTCTTACCGCAGTTCACGCTCCGATTTGAGGCCGACACTCCGGAAGCGGTGTGGCACAGCGCGATGCGTTGCATCGGTGAAGGCCGGAGCTATCCGCTGCTTTACAACGACACCGAACTGGTCCCAGATGTGATGGCGGCGTTCGGCGTCGGACGCGCCATGGCCGAACAGTACATGCCGCTCGGCTGCGGCGAGATCGAGTTTGACCACCATTCGTTCGGCTCCCCCAACGGTTTCATCAACACGCTGAAAGTCCTCGAATTGGCGATCCGCGGCGGGCACGACCCAATGGCTTTAGAACCTTTGACCGTCCCCACACCGCCGCTGGCGGACTGTGCCACCTTTGAAGAGTTCCTTGACCATTTCCACGCCCAGCTCGCCCGTTTCATTGAGGCGCTGGCCGGATATGAACGCTACCTTTATGACTTTACTGGCGCCCGCCACCCATATCTGCTCATCTCGGCCGTCTATGACGGTTGCTTAGCTAAAGGCCGCGGCATCTTGAACGGTGGTTGTGAATACCTCCACGGCAGCCTTGAACTGTACGGCAACATCAATGTGGGTAACTCTTTGGCCGCTATCAAAGACTTGGTGTTTGGCCGTGGGGTACTAACCGCTGAAGAATTGGTCGCCGCCATGGACGCCAATTTTGAGGGCCACGAGGCGGTCCGCCGAATGCTGTTGGACGTCCCGAAATACGGTAATGGGATTGACTCGGTTGACAGTATTGTGGCCGCCTTCCATGACCGGGTCTGCCTTGCGATCCACCGCCAGGCCGCCCCGGCTGGTTTGGCTAGTTACCTTGGCGTGGTGATCAACAACTCGCTTAACACTGATCTTGGACGTTGGGTTGGTGCCACCCCGGATGGCCGGCTAGCTGGGACACCGATGGCGAACGCTAATGGGCCTTCATCTGGCACCGACCGCCGGGGCATTACCGCGATGCTCAACTCGATCATCAAACTCCGTCACGACAACAACGCCGGCATGGTTCAGAACCTCCGTTTCACCCGCGAAACGTGGACCGCGGCCGACGGCACGAAGACTCAAGCCCTCATCCGTGACTACTTTGATCGCGGTGGCGCCCAGTTGATGATTACGGTGGTGGGCCGCGATGATCTGCGGAAGGCCATGATCCGGCCGACCGAATACCAGGATCTGATAGTGCGGATCGGCGGGTTTTCAGCCCGGTTTGTGGAGTTACGTAAAGACATCCAGCAAGAGATCGTTGACCGTGTCTCCTACTGACACCCCGTTAGGCGCCCAGGCGGGGGTTTCGGGTAGGGCATCAAACAAGCCGGACGATCCCGCCCCAAGACCCAACCCGTCCCGTCAAGCCAAGCGGACGGCATCGGACAAACCAGACGATGCCGCCCCAAGACCCAACCCGTCCGGTCAAGCCACAGCGGTGGTGTTCGACGTCCAAAGCTTCTCACTGCAGGACGGCCCCGGCATCCGCAGCACCATCTTCCTGAAAGGCTGCCCGCTGCGCTGCTTGTGGTGCCACAACCCGGAATCGATCAGCCCACGCCCGCAACTGATGACCATCCCCAACCTGTGCACCGATTGCTTGCGTTGCCTTGAAGCCTGCCCAACTGGTGCGCACAGCGCCCAGCAAGGCCACCACCAAATCGACTTCGCCAAATGTCAAACCCGGGGACAGTGCGTCGAGGCCTGTCTTGACGGTGCGTTGACCATTGTGGGCGAAACCTATACCCCCGCCAGCCTGTGGCAGCGAATAGAACCTGACCTGCACTATTGGCAGCTAGAGGCGGCCGGTCAGAGCGGCGGAATAACCTTTTCTGGCGGTGAACCGATGCTTCGGGCCCAGTTCATCGCCGAGTTCGCCAGGCTGGCGCCAGGCCCAATCCATCTGGCGGTTGAGACTTCCGGCCAGGCGCCGTGGAGTGCGTTTGAGGCTTTGGATGGCCTGGTGGACCTGTGGTTGTTCGATTACAAAGCCACTGGACCGGCCGAACACCGGCGCCTGACCGGCCAAGATGACCGGCTCATCATGGCGAACCTGGACCGGCTGTGCGCCAGCGGCGCCGAAGTTATCTTGCGCCTGCCGATCATCCCTGGTTTGAACAACACTGACCAGCATTTCGCGGGCATCGCCGCTGTGTTGCGGAGATATCCTCGGATCAGCCGGGCTGAGCTGCTCGGCTACCACACGTTGGGTGAGGCCAAAACTGACCGCCTCGGCCTGCCCAAGCCGGCCTATCGCGGGCCCAGCGCCACCCCGGAACAGAAGCGGTCATGGCTCAGCCAACTGCGCGGCCTGGGGGCCAGCAACGTAGTGTTGACATAACCGGGGGCACCGCAAGCACTGCGGGCTGGGGGCTGGGGCTTCAGGCCTTCCACTGCACCGAGGGGACGGCATCGGCCAGGCGACCCCACCAAACAGCCGTCCCGGCCTTGGTGCGATCGCCACGGCCAGCCAGCGAAACTAGAGTGGCAGCCATGACTCTGAACGCCATCATCGCGACCCACCCCGGCGAACACCGGCGCGCCTTCGTCAACCGTGACGGCTCCGGGCGGATCGTCGGCCTGACCCGCACCGCCGCATGAACCCGCCGGGTGACGAGATCCGGGTCTACCCAGCGAGCGCTGACCGATTCGATGACCTGGCAACGATGCTGGCCCCGAAAAACCCTGCCGCGTTCGGCTGCTGGTGCTTGAGCTATCGGATCGCCCCGCGAATCAATCAGCGGCTCAGCCCTGAGGAGCGGCGCTCCTGCGCCAATGAACTAACAACCCGGCCGGTTCCTCCCGGAGTGCTGGCCTACCAGTCTGGGGTTGTGGTCGGCTGGGCGGCCGTCGCACCTCGCCAACAGGTGCACGCCCTGACGCACAACACACACCTGCCGCTAGTCGATGTCTTACCTGTCTGGTCAATCTGGTGTATCAAGGTCCGCCCTGGTCACCGGGGTCAGGGCATTACCAGGGGACTCATTCTTGGCGCCGTTGAGTTCGCCCGGTCTCACGGCGCCCCAGCCATCGAGGCTTATCCAGTGGACAACGCCGGGAAGAGGATTGACACGACTTTGGCGTTCATCGGCACGCGGTCAATGTTCGAATCGGCTGGATTCGCCAAGATCGCTGACACCGAATCGACCTCCGCCCGGATACCGCGCATCATCATGCGGCGTGAACTGAGCTGACCGTCAGGCGAGCCTTGGACAACGCCTGCCAGCGGCTCCGGGCGGCAAACGACCGACGGACAGGCGTCGATATGGCACAGGTCAGGTCAGGCCGGAGCACCATCGGGCGGCAAGTGACCAGCCGTGCCTTTATATAAGGTTAGGCTAACCTTAGATCATGCTTCGTCTTGGTCCGGCCACGCCCGCGACCAGGCGGCGTCAGCCCGCCGTCGCGGCGGGCCTGGCAGGCCTAGCCCTGACCGGCGCCTTGATCGCATCCCTAGCTCTGGGCAGCAACCTGATCAGCCCGGCCGCCGTGATCGCGGCCCTGTTCGACCAGGCGGTTGACCCCGGCGCGGTTGTCTGGGGTTCACGCGTCCCGCGAACCATCCTGGGTCTAATGGCCGGATTCGCCCTCGGAGCGGCCGGCGCCGTGATGCAAGGCCAAACCCGCAACCCTCTGGCCGACCCAGGGATTTTTGGGGTCTCGGCCGGGGCCAGCCTGGCCGTCGTGCTTGGCATCCGGCTAGCTGGCACCACGTCAATGCTCGCCACCTTATGGTTCGCTCTGGCCGGAGCCTTGGTCGCGACCGCTGTGGTCTTCGCCGTGGCGGCCCTCGGACGTGACCTGTCAAGTCCAGTGCCATTGGCGATCGCCGGTACAGCGGTCTCAACGCTGCTGGCGGCCATCACATCCTTCATTGTGTTGACCGATCAGGCGACACTAGCCGCCTACCGGATTTGGGTGATCGGATCACTATCTGGCAGGACTCTAAACGGAGTCGGCGTAGCACTGGTCTGCGCCGGGCTCGGGCTCGCCTTCGCCGCGGCCGGCGCCCGATCGCTCAACTCCCTCGCCCTAGGCACCGAATTGGCGCGTGGCCTGGGCGAAAGCCTGCTCAAAACCAGGCTCGTTGGTCTGGCCGCCATCACCTTGATGACCGCCGCCGCGGTAGCGGTCGCCGGTCCGATCGGATTTGTCGGTCTGACCGCACCACACATCGCCCGGTCCGGCGCCGGATCTGACCACCGCTGGCTGGTCTGGGTGTCTGGCATAGCGGGCGCCACTGTGCTGCTGACATGCGATGTGGCGGGCCGTCTGATGGGAGGCAACGGTGAGGTACCAGTCGGCGTGGTCCTTTCGGTGATCGGCGGCGTCGCCTTCATAATGATCGTTCGGCGCGTCAGAGTTGCCGCCCTATGAGCACGACCCGCCGGGCAGCGCCGCCACCAGCCCAAACCCTACCGCCGGTGACACCCAAGCTGGCACCCCGATCCAACCCGATGCAACCAAAACCACCCCAGCCTCCCCGGGCGAGCCTGAAGCCGCCACGGTCAGCGGACCGGACCCGGCGGCATCGTCTAACGACAGGAATTTGTCTAGTAGCGGCACTTGGCGTTGGGCTGGTGGCGATGACAGCCGGTTCAGCCGATTACACCATCCTTGAAGTCATTCAGGTGCTGGCCGGGCGGGGAACACCAGCCCAAGAGCTGATCTTGCTGGACTTCCGGGCACCTAGAGTGGTGGCCGGTCTGGCGGTCGGCGCCAGCTTGGGTCTGGCCGGCACGCTAACTCAGACATTCGCCCGCAACCCGCTGGCAACCCCCGACATCCTTGGCGTGACATCGGGCGCCGCTTTGGGGGCCGTGGCGGCGATTTGTTTAGGTGGCGGCGGCTACGCCGTGGCGGCACCGCTGCTCGCTTTGGGTATACCGACGATGTCGACGGTTGGGGCTGTTTGCAGCGCGACAGTGGTGTACGGGTTGGCTTGGCGGGGCGGCATTAACAGTTACCGGCTCATCTTGATCGGTATTGGAGCCACCGCCACACTTTCCGGGATCACCAGCTACCTGATCGCCCAGGCTAAGATCACTGACGCCCAAGCGGCCGCGGTTTGGTTGGTGGGCAACCTGTCAGGCGTGTCCTGGAGCAGCGTTTGGCCGGTTGTGGTGGTCCTGGCGGTGGTGGCTCCAGTGGCGGCCAGCCAGTCCCGTGATCTGGCTGTCAGCCAACTGGGCGACGATCTCGCGGTCAGTTTGGGCGTGGCCATGCAACGCCACCGGATGATAGTGATCGGCTGCGCTGTCGCCTTGACCGCTGCGGCTGTTTCCGCCAGCGGACCGGTCGAGTTCGTGGCCTTTGTCTCACCGCAGATCGCCTTACGTCTGACTGGTGCGGCCCGCCCACCGCTTTTCACATCCGCCCTGGCGGGCGCCATTCTGGTGGCCGGGGCGGACAGCTTGGTCCGGGGTGTCCTGCCGGGTGAACGGCCGGTTGGTCTGATCACCGCGATGATCGGCGCACCATATTTGATTTGGTTGCTGATCCGTCACCGTGGCGGAACGGATGGGCTATGACCACTACTACCAGGCCGGTGGCCGCACTTGACGCCGAACGGGTGACACTGGCCTACGACCAGCGCACCGTGTTCCAAGACTTGTCGTTGAGTGTCATGGAAGGCCAGATCACCACCCTGGTCGGGGCGAACGGCAGTGGCAAGTCAACTCTGTTGAAAGCCTTCGGCCGTCTGCTCTCCCCGCGCTCTGGCCGGATCCACCTCCAAGGTAAAGCGCTCCGGACGATCCCGACCCGCCAGGTTGCCCGCCAACTAGCCGTTCTACCGCAGAAGCCGCTAACACCACCGGCCACCACGGTCCGTGAGCTGGCCGCCCGCGGCCGCCACCCGCATCAGACCTGGTTCAGGCCGCTGACCAGCCAGGACACCGCAGCGATTGATGCCGCCCTGGATGCCACCGGGTTGACCGGGCTGGCTGGACGGGATGTCGCGACGCTTTCCGGAGGCCAGATTCAAAGGGCCTGGATCGCTCTGGTTCTGGCTCAACAGACACCAATCGCCCTGCTTGACGAGCCGACTACCTTCCTTGACCTGGCCCATCAGCTTGAGATCCTGCACCTGGTGCGCCGCCTCAACCGGGACCACCGAACCACCGTTCTTATGGTGTTACATGATCTGTGGTTGGCCGGGAGGTTCTCTGATCGGTTGATCGCCTTGGCTGGCGGGCAAGTCGTAGCCGACGGCTCACCTTGGGAAGTGCTCAAACCAGGCGTCTTGCGTCAGGCCTTTGGCCTGGAGGCGCAAGTCGTGTCAGAGCCGGTGACCGGCTCACCTCTGGTGGTGCCCGCCGCCGAAACTGTCTTGCCTCACGACTTAGCTGGCAGTTGATGCGAGCAGAATGCGATTCCTGATCCATTTTCTGGCTCAATCCGTCCGGATCTGACTGGTTTGGTCTGGTTTTGGCCTTGAAACCGCACAGATCGGGCCCCAAATGCGAGCAAAATGTAAGTCTTGATCCAATGGTGGATCAAGACTTACATTTTGCTAACAACGGCCCGGCCTGCTCGGCCGTGGGCGTCAGAAAGTGGTCACAGTCGCTGTTCTAACCCCACTGTGTCCACTTCCCGACCACTCAGCCCTGACCGATCCGATCCGTCTGGTCCGCACTCACCTTGTGCGGTGACATGAATGATCTTCCGAGGACAGCCAATGGATAGTTAGGTTAGGCTATCCTTATGACTTCTCCTCGGCCAGCGGCCCGCGCCACCAAGCCCCTGATCGCCCTCCTCACTGGTGCGGCTTTATTGACCGGTTGCGCCAGCGATGGCCAGCCCACCACCGGACAATCCCAAGACTCCGCAACGGTCGGCTGGACCTACACTGACGATTCCGATCAGACAGTCACCCTTGAGTCCCGTCCCACCCGGATCGCCGCCTTCACCGATTACGCCATCGGCCTGTTCAGCTACGGGATTGAACCAGTCGCGGTATTCGGGCGCCAAGATGTCGCTAGCGACCCGCGTCTGGCGGATTACGACCTGTCTGGCGCAACCATTGTGGGCAACTCCTACGGCGAGATCGATCTTGAAGCGCTGGCCGGGGCGGAACCTGACCTCATTGTCACCGGCATCTACCCGGTGGATCGGGGAGGCACGATCTCCTTGGAGGAGCCCTATTACGCCCTGGCGGACATGGAACAGCAACAGCAGCTAGCCAAGATCGCGCCGATCGTTGTGATCAAGGTAGGTGGCAGCGGTGCTGATGTGATCGAATCACTGAACTCGTTGGCGACGGCGCTCGGAGCTGACCAGGCCGCCATCAACGCCGCCAAGGCGAATTATGACGCGGCAGCGGCCGACCTGACCGCCGCCGCCGAGGAATCTGACCTTGAACTAACCATGCTCTACGGCAGTGCCGACGGCATCTGGGTGGTCAAACCGGCCGATGAACCAACCACCGAGCTGTACACCTCGCTCGGCTTGAGGTTCACCGATCTGAACCCAGATGGTGACTTCTATTGGGATGTCTACTCATGGGAAAACGCCGCCCAAATGATGACCGGCGATGTGTTGTTGATTTTCAACGAGGGCTACCAGGCAGAAGATTTCAAGGCCCAGCCGACCTTCGCCTCCCACCCGGCACTGGTAGCGGGCCAGACCTACACCTGGGCGGACGCCGCCTTCGATTACAACTCACAAACAGCTCAGTTCGAATACCTGGCGGAGATCTTGCGCCAATCGGCCAAGGTGACCAGCTAAACCGCTCCCGTTGACCCGGCCCCAGCCCGCAACCCCAGCCCCCGGCCCCAGGACCCCGGCCGGGAACGTCAGTCCGGCCGGTACGGGTTGAGTAGTTTGACGCCGATCCCCTCAAAGTCGCTGGTGTCGCGGGTCACCAGTGTCAGGCCCCGGTTGATCGCCGTGGCGGCGATCCGGGCGTCATTCGCCGGACGCGTCCGGCTCAAATGGAGACCCGCCGCACATTGAGCCGCTGCCAGATCGAACGGCAAGACGCGGCCGTTGAAGTCCTCCAACAGCATTACAACTCCGCCGCCCGGGGGCGTGGCGCGGGCCGAAAGGCCGGGCGCGCCGAACGGGCGGTCTTTACATAGCTGTTCAGGCCCGTCAGCGGCTGTGTAGCCTGAGTTTAGGGCTCGCTTCATGAGCCCGCGACAGGCTCCGCCCGCTGAGCCCCGAAATTAGGAAGACTCCCCGCAATGCCCCGACTGATCACCAGTTCCACTTGGAGAATCCTGGTCGGCGTTATAGGTGTCGAGTTCGTCTCCGGCATATTGGGCGCCTACTACACACCGTTGACAGTGCCGTTGGCCCGCTCGGCCGGCTTGGCCGATGCCGACTGGAACTGGGTTGAAGCCGCCATGACCTTGTCCGGCGCGATCATAATCCCGGTCATGACCAAGGTGGGTGACCGTTTTGGCCACAAGAAGGCGCTGCTGATCGCTGTTAGTCTGACGGCCGGGGCCGCCTGGTGGGTGGTGGCGGGCGGCGGGATAGTGCCAGTCATATTGGCTTTCTCGTTGATGTCTTTCAGCGCGGTTTGGGTGGCCCTCGAAATGGCGTTGCTGCGTTCATCTTTCGGGGCCGACACTCTAGTGGACGATGCCGCCGTCACGGCCCCGCCAACCCGCCAAGCAAGCCGCACACCAGGTCAGGCCCAGAGTGCCGGGGTGACCAGTCCAACCAAAGCGGCTGAGGCGGCTGAAAGAGTCTCGGCCGCCTCAGCCGCTCTGATAGTGGCTTTCATGCTCGGATCGGTTGGAGCGGCACTGTTCGGCGGGCAGTTCTTCACCAGGTCTGGCGGCTGGGACGCACTCGAAACCGCCCTAAGAACGGGAGCTGACCTGTCGGCATCGGCCGCCTTTTCTGACGCTCTACGCCTAACCCTGCTGGTGCCAGCCATCGGGGTGAGCCTGCTGGTGCCGCTGGTGGCGCTGCTGGTTCCCGAATCGACCAGACGGCCGCGTGAAGCGGCTGATTCAGCCGGGCTGGCTTTCCTAATAGGTATAGCCGTCCTGGTGGTGGGTGGATTATCGCTGGTCAAGATGCTCGGACCGGCCCACCCTGGCGGGTGGGCGGTAGTTGTGGTGGGGCTGGCGGCTATCTATCCGTTCGGGCGTCAGCAGTTGCGGGTCAGCGCGCCGACAGTTGATCTGCGCGTCCTGGCCAGCCGATCGGTCTGGCCCTACCAGACAGTCTCAGTGCTGCTGGGGATTGGATACACCGCCACACAGATCCCGCTGGTCACTTTCGCTAGCAGCGACCCGGCAAAGGTTGGCTACGGGCTGGCCGCCGATTCGGGTGACGTTTCGATCATCATGGCGGCGATGATCGTGGTGATCTCTTTGACGGCGGGCACGCTGACGATCTTCGGTGCTCGCCTCAACAAGCTGGCGCTGCTGCGAGCGGCACCGTTCATTCACGCCGGCGAGTTCGTTGTTTTCTTGTTCTGGCATTCCGAAATGTGGCACGCCTGCCTAGCTGTGGCGATAGGTGGTTTAGGGGCCGGGATTCTGATCGCCTGGCTTCCGGCCACAGCGGCCAATGCCGCCCCACCTGGTAAGACCGCCTCACTGGTTGGTTTAGTCAGTTTGGGGCGGGTGGTTGGAACGGCCGTCGGGTCGGCGGTTTTCGCGGTGGTGCTGGCCACTGTCGGCCGGGTTTCTGGTGCCGCCGCCGCCCTGCCTGGATACCTGACAGTCTTCGCCATCGCCCTGGCTTCGTCTTTGGCCGGAGGCTGCGTCCTGGCGGTCGCCGCCCGGCCCGCTGGCGGCGACCAACTCCCTTCTCAAACTATGGAGGACAACAATGCCTGACAAGCCTCAAGAACCAACCCCCGGTGCACCACGGATCGCGATCATAGGTTCCGGCGCGGCCGGCTCCAGCGCCGCTTGGCGACTACGCGCCCTGCTTGGACCCGCCGCCCAGATCGAGGTTTTCGAGAAAGCCCCTGAGGTCGGTGGCCGCGCCCACCACATCGAATTCGCTGGTGAACAGGTCGAACTGGGCGGCACACTGATCCACACAGACAACCGGCGGTTACTGTCAATCGCTGAAGAACTCGGAATCGAACTGAAAAGCCGCTCTGACAACAGCGCTCAAGCCGGTGACCTGGTGTTATGGGACGGTCAGCGGGCTCTAGTGCGTTCCTCTATGGCTGGGGTTCGTTTACCACTGGCCCTGATCAGACGTTACGGGCCGTTCAACCTGCTACGGCTGCAACGTTTAGCCAAGGCGGCTAAAGCCAATTGGAACTCGGTTTACGGATTGCAAGACGCTGGTCGAATCTTCGAGCGCCCGGAGGACCTACTCGACGCGGCCGGTCTAACACCGTACCTTGGCTTGACGTTAGCGCAGGCCGCCAGTCAGCAGAAAATCTCACCCGCTCTGATTGACCAGTTCGTCACCGGGGTGCTGCGAGACATGTACAACCAAGGGTCCGCGGTGGTGGCCCTATCCGGACTGGTCGCCCTGGCTGGCGCTGGCCTGGCGGGCGGATCATTGGTGGCGGTGGCGGACGGCAACTCAACTCTGTTCGCTAAAGCCTTGAACCGGATCCAAGCTAAAACACATCTGTCCGCAGGGGTTTCAGCCGTCACGGTTGCCGGTGGCAGTGTGCTGGTCAAAGCTGGTGGCGGCCCAGCCCAACCGTTCGATTCAGTTATCATCGCGGCGCCCCTAGAACTAGCGAACATCCAGATCACCGGCCCGGCAGGTGATCCGCTGGTGACAGACCTGGGACGGCGTTACCAGGATGTGCACACCACCGTGGTGGCCGGCCAGATCACGCCAGAGTTCTTTGGTCCGGGCGCGGCGCCGGGTGATGTGCTGACAGTCGATCAGCCGTCGATTGGTTTCAAGGCGCTCGGGAGGATCGGTTACTCGCGCGAACTGGGAGTGCCCATCTGGAAGTTCTTCTCCGGTGAAGCCTTAGCCGAATCAGTCCTTGAAGGCGTCTTCCGTAAGGTTCAGGCCGTTCACCGCCACCTTTGGCAGGCTTACCCAGTACTAGCACCAGAGCCGCGGTTCCGGCCGTTCCGGCTGATCAGGGGCGTCTATCAAATCAACGACTTCGAATCGGCTGTCTCCACATTGGAGACTGAAGCGACCGCAGGCTGGTCCGTGGCGGACCTGGTATCTCAAGACCTGCGTGCACCGGAGGCAAGCTGACGGTGACCTTGCCTTGGGTGATCCTGCCCGGAATGACCATGCCACCCGACGACTTCGCCGCCTTGGCGGCGGCATTACCAGGCGAAACACTAATCCTGGAGGCTTATCAGACGGCGCTAACGGCCCCCGCCGGGCAAGTCAGGGCCTGGTTCCAGGAACAGTTCCAGGATCGGCAGCGGGATCGCGCTCGGGATCGGTCCTCGGATCGCGCCACCTGGGATCAGATTTGGTTGGTCGGTCATTCGGCCGGCGCAATGACAGCCCTCGAATGGTTGCTGACATTTCCTGAGGAGATCGCCGGGGCGTTCCTGCTTGAACCAACCGACCCAGATGAGAAGCCGTCACGTCTGCTTCCCGGTACACCGTTGCACCGCTTGGTCGCCGCATTACTATCAGCCGTCGGCCGCTGGCCCTGGTTGGCCCGGCGCCTTGGCCGCGCCGGGCGGCGGGCCTTTTGGCGACTCTTCACCAAGCGCGCGGACCACTTGACGCCCAGCCAAATCGACCGCATCTGGGGTAACCGCCGTGGGCTCCTCGCCGTCTGGTATCAGGTCTTCGACCGTTTCATCCAAGAACGCCGGGTTCGTCAGCTATTGGCTACCAGTAGCTTGTATGGCGTGGGCGGCGATCCGCCAGCCGACCAGTCAGCCACCGAATTAACTGACCAACCGACCAGGAAACCAGCCGACCAGTCAGCCAGCAAGTCAACTAACCAGTCAGGCGGCCCGCATGTTCCTGCGATCTATGTGATCGTCGGTGATTCCGCTGAACCGTTCCACAGCGCTCTGGCCAGCCGCCTGGGCGGACGATTCGTCGTCACGACCGGTGATCACCTCTTCCCGGTGCTCCAACCTAAGGCCACCGCCGCCTTGATCACAGACCTGGCAGGCCAAGCCCGCTAACTCGGCGGTGCGGCCGGTGTTTTCGAATCGTCTCAGTGTTCGCGCACTGTCGCCTACCCCGGCCCCCGCTCTAGCCGGGCTCCGCTCACCCGTCAACTAATTCCCCGGAGGAATTAGTTTGCGTTTAGCTTGACGTCAAGACAACTAATTCCCCGGAGGAATTAGTTTGCGTTTAGCTTGACGTCAAGACAACTAATTCCCCGGAGGAATTAGGCGTCGACACCCGCCGGGCCGGGAAGCTTAGCCCGGACTGACTGAGCCGCCGCCACCAGGTTGACCAGGCTAGGCCAGGCCTCCTCCGGGCGGCGCGTTTTCAGGCCGCAGTCCGGGTTGACCCAAAGTGATTCAGTCGGCAAAGCCTGAGCCATCGAAGCTAGGGCTGTTTCGATCTCAGCGGCCGGTGGCACCCTAGGTGAGTGGATGTCGTAGACGCCAGGGCCAGCCGCGGTCTCAAATCCGGCCGAACGGATCGCCCCAACAATCGCGTGATCTGACCGGGCCGCCTCAAACGAGATCACGTCGGCGTCCATCGCGTCAATGTCTGAGATGATGTCGCCGAACTCCGAATAACACATGTGCGTGTGAATCTGTGTCACCGGGTTGACGCCGGAATGAACCAGCCGGAAAGCCGGAATAGCCCAATCGAGGTATTCACTGTGCCAGTCAGCCCGTCGCAGCGGCAGTTTTTCGCGCAAAGCCGCTTCATCGATTTGAATAATCCGGATCCCGCCAGCCTCTAAATCTAAGACCTCATCGCGGATCGCTAAAGCTATCTGATAGGCCGATTCCGCCGGTGAAATATCTTCCCGCGGGAAAGACCAATTCAGGATTGTGACCGGCCCAGTCAGCATCCCTTTAACTGGTTTAGTGGTGAGGGATTGGGCGAAGCGGATCGTTTCAACGGTGAACGCTTCACGGCGTGAAATGTCACCCCAAATGATTGGTGGTTTAACACAGCGTGTGCCATATGATTGAACCCAGCCATTACGGGTAAACAAGAAACCTTCCAGGTTTTCACCGAAGTATTCCACCATATCGCCGCGCTCAAACTCACCGTGGACCAAAACATCCAGACCGATGGCTTCCTGTTCAGCGACACACTGGGCGGTCATTTCTTGTAAGGCCAGCTGATAGGCGGCGGCATCAATTTCGCCTTGACGTAAACGCGCCCGATTGGCTTTGACTTCAGCGGTCTGCGGGAATGAGCCAATGGTGGTGGTAGGCAACAACGGCAAACCTAACGCGGCGCGTTGCAAACCGGCCCGCTCCAAACGGGCGGGTTGACGCTCAAAATCGGCCGGTTGAAGGTCCGCCACCCGCTGGCGGACAGCCGCGTCCGGCACCACGCGTTGGCCGTCGCTGGACGATGCCGCCCGGACGCCACCAGCCGCACCAACGCCACCAGCCACACCAGCACCATCAGCGGCCCCGACGCCCCCAGCCGCACCAACGCCACCAGCCACACCAACCGCAGCGGCCGCCTGGTCAGCTAGTTCACGCAGTTCCGCCAGTTCAACCAGCTTTTCCTCAGCGAAGGCCAGCGCCGCTCGCTGTTCTGGCGCCAAATCAGGTTCAGCCATCACCGTATAGGGCACGTGCAGCAGCGAACAAGACGTGGCGATCGCCAACCAACTAGCGCCACCCACCAAGGAAGCCAATTCGCTCAGCAGTTCAAGACTGGCCGCGTAATCGTTCCGCCAAACGTTCTTACCGTTGACCACACCAGCGAACAACACCGCTCCAGAACGGAAACCATGCCGCTGGATCAACTCCAAGTTCCGTCGGCCTTCGACAAAATCTAGGCCTATGCCGTCGAACGGTAACCCGATCACATCCAGGTAGCAGTCCCGCAGATCGCCGAAATAGGTTTGCAGTAGCACCTTAGCCTTGCCTTTACGGGCCAATAGGCGGCCGTAAAGCGAATTGAATAAAGCGATATCTGACGTCGTCAAGTCAGTCACCAATGAAGGCTCATCAAACTGAACCCAAACCGCGCCCAGTTCGACAAAACGATCCAACGCCTTACCATAGGCTTCAACTAGTTCATCAACCCGGTCAGCCGCGCCGCGTTCACCAGTTAGGCGGGCCAGTTTGAGAAAAGTGAACGGCCCAATCAGAACCGGCTTGGCGGCGATTCCTAGAGCGGCTGCCTCCACAACCTGATCGAAAGGCGTGGTGCTTGACAAAACCAAGGGGACGGCATCGTCCAGCTCTGGAACAAGGTAATGATAATTGGTGTTGAACCACTTACGCAGCGACAAGGCTTTGACATCACCTTTTTCACCTTGATAACCGCGCGCCATAGCGAAATAGGTCGCCAACGGGTCAAGACCAAGGTCACGGTAACGGGCCGGCACCGCGCCAAGCAGAACCGCCGTATCGGCCATAGCGTCATAGAAAGAGAAATCACCCGACGGGATCAAACTAACCCCAGACCGCTGCTGGGTCAGCCACTGGGTGGCACGCAACTGGCGGGCGCCGTCCTCCAAGGCGGCCCGGCTGATGCGGCCCGCGAAGTAGCGCTCAGTCAAGAACTTCAATTCCCTTTTCGGGCCGATCCTCGGGTAGCCCACAACTGAAGTTTCCAAAACCTCTCCTTAAGACTGTCAGACTTGAACGGGCGAGCCGCTCAACCATAACGCACCGCCCCAACCTTGCGGCACAGATGCTAAGACGCCAACCATCGGATCGTCGGCCTGAACGGCTGACCTGGGACGCTACCGGGTTGGCCGCCAGCGGAAACCACTGCCGCGAACAGTTTCAACCGTTTCAGAGCCGAGCTTCTTGCGTAGATAACCAACGTAAACATCGACCACGTTAGAACCCGGATCGTGGTCATAACCCCAGATCAGCGACAACAATTGAGCCCGCGTGTAAACCCGTCCAGGATGGCGGACCAGCGTCTGAGCTAAAGCGAACTCGCGGGCTGAAAGGCTCACCTCACGGCCATCTTGGAAAACCCGGCGCGTCGCCAGTTCAAGCCGCACACCACCGCATTGGATCGTTTCAGGTTCACCGTCCTCCTGGGCGGCGGTCCGCAAGCGGAGTTTGATGCGGGTCAGCAGTTCAGCGAAACGCAACGGCTTAGCCATGTAGTCATCGGCGCCGCCCTCCAACCCGGAGACAGCGTCCATAACTGAGGCCCGGGCGGTCAGAATAATCACCGGCAGGCGGTGCCCGGCGCGTCGCACCTGACGCAGAACCAGCATCCCGTCAATATCTGGCAGACCCAAATCAAGCACCATCAGGTCAATCCCGCCGGCCGCCACCAAAGCCACGGCTTCCGCCCCGCAAGCCGCCCGGCTAGCGCTATAGCCGGCCGCTTCTAAGCCTTTGACCAGGAACGATGCGATACGGTCAGCATCTTCCACAACCAGGATGTGAGTCATGGCACCTCCCCAGGGGCCAAACTAATAGCGGGTAACAACAGTTTAAAACCGGCCCCCTGCCCGGGTGCCGATTCGACGCCCAACTGCCCGTGATGGGCCGTCACGATCCGCCCAACAATCGCCAGACCCAGCCCGGCGCCTTCAGTTTGATGGGCGTTCTGGCCCCGTTCGAAGCGACCAAAGATCCGGTTTTGGTCTTCTTGGCCGATCCCGTCCCCCCAGTCCCGTACACCAATCACGGCCCAGCCCGCTTCTTCGGTCAGGCTGAAGGCGATACTTGAGCCGTTGGCGGAATGTTTGACGGCGTTGGCCGCTAGTTCCAATACCGCCTCTGTCAGGCGGTGGCCATCGGCCAGGGCTGCCACCTCAGCCCGCCCGCTGATACGCCAGTCACGTTCGGCTAAGGCGCGGGCTTTATCGGTCACTTCATCGAACCAGGGACCTAAAGCGAGTGGTTTGAGTTCGACGAAGTCTGATCTTTCGGCCCGGGCCAGCATGGTTAGTGAGGCTGTCAACCGTTCCATCCGTTCGACTTCGTCAAGTGCTAACGCCCGGACCGCTTCGACCTCATCTCGGTCGTCCACGTTGAGTAGTTCAAGATGCCCCCGGACCACAGTTAGTGGTGTACGTAGCTCGTGGCCGACATCGTCCAAGAACTGCTGCTGTGAACTCCAGGCTTGCTGGACTGAGGCGAGCAAACTGTTGACCGCCCCTGCCATCGCGACCACCTCACTGGGGCCGTCCAGGATGACCCGCTGGTCCATGTCTGGTGAGTTGTTCCGGCCGGTGGAGATCTGGTGGGTGGCTTGGGTTAGTTGGCGTAGGGGCCGCAGAATGATCCCGGCGACAGTCCAGCCAGCCGCGGTGGTGAGCAGCACGGCGAGCGCGGCCAACGGCAGGTATCCCATGAGGTATGAGGCTGAGACTTCAGCCCGTTGTTCGCCGCGGTCAGCTACAACCGTGTAAAGGCCGACCATGGCCGGTTCGGCCAGTGATCTGACTGGGGTAGCGATGTAGGTCCAGTTGCCGTCTGGCGTGGTCAAATGGCGGGCCTGGATTGGTTGGGCGGCCTGGTTGGGGGTCGTGGCCTGGTTGGGGGTTGTGGCTGGGTTGGCGGTCGTGGCCTGGGCGCTGGCCTGGGCCTCCGCCAGAGCGGTGACTAAGGCGTTGGCTAGGGCGTTGGCCAAGGCAGGATCAGCCAGGGCCCGGCGGCAGGCCGCACCACCGACGTGAGTCCAGGTCGGCATGTCTTGGTTGGAGGCCGCTCCAACAGCCCTGGCCTGGCCGAGCGTGCACTCATAGGAGGCGTTAACTGATTGCGCCACCGCCCCGGAGACTAGGCGTTCAACTGACGATGTGGAGTGGTTAGCGGCATAGGTGTACAACTCTTCAACAGCCCGCCCCAAGGAGTCGGTGATCCGTGCGTCGGTCCGGCGTAACTCGACAAAGTAGGCCAGGGCCCCGGTGGCGGCCAGCCCTAAGGCCGCCAGGGCCGCCACAGCGGCCACCAATCTGACCCGGAATGATAGTCTGGTCCGCCGACTGCCAGACGCGGCGCCCAGCGCGGGCTCGCCGAGCCCCGCCGGTGAACTAGCTGAACTAGGTGGCGCGGTGTTCACGCTGGCCAGTCTGTCAGACCCGGTCAGTCGTGTTCCCAATCCTCATCCCATTCGAGGAACTCGCCGGTCATCGCGTCCAGTTCAAACTCATACTCAATGTTGCCGTGAATGATCTCACCTTCATAAACATGGCGGCCGTCATCGTATTCCAGACGCAACCGGATCGATGTCGCGCCCGGCACACGCGCCAAGGCGATCTCCTTGGCTTGGGATTCGGTCATCAGAATGGCCCCGGTACCGTCTGGCCGCGTGACGTAAGGACGGGGCCCAGATGGTTGAGGAGCCGACCAGTTGTCTTGCCGGGAGCCGCCGGTCCTCGGTTCAGCGGCTTGGTCAGTTTGTCCTGTCTGGCCGTTCTGGCCGACCTGGCCACCCTGGCCAGCCTGGCCGCCGGAGTCCGCTTCCCCGCCGGACCCTTCAGACCCGTCTGCCTGACCGGAGGCGGTACTGCCAGGTATAACGACCGGCTGATAGGCCTGACCGGTCGAATCTGAGCCGCGCAGGATGGCCGCCGCCGTCACTCCCCCGGCCGCCAACAGCAGGCAACCACCAACAATGGCGGCCACCACTGCCCTGGTGCCGCGATTCGGCGGCACGGCCGACGCGGTTGGCGGGACGGGCGGCGGAACCGGCGGAGTTGGTGGAGTTGGCGGAGTTGGCGAGGCGGGCGGAGTTGGCAGAACTGGCGGCGGAACTGGTTGCTGGTTCGTCATAGTTCAATCTTGGCGGACGGTTCTAAGACGCCCGCCAAGAGACCGTGAGAATTGTCTAAGAACAACCGCCTATCAACCACACCCGCCCAAACCGGCCCCTAAGGGCGCTGGTGCGTCCTTCCCGATGCTCTGCCGCGGACGGGCAAGCAGGCAAAGACCAGGCCCGGCCGGTCAGAACTCAACGCAACAGCCTGACCAACCAGACCAAGACCAGGCCCGGTCGGTCAGAACTCAACGCCTCAGCTTGACCGGCCATCCACAGCTCGTTATTGCCGTGTTTTCGCTGGTGAGGGCTTCGCTCTCAGCGCGCGCCTGGCCGGAGAGTCCTGTTCAGGGCTCTCCTAGCTGTCAGCATCACACCGCCCAGACCCAGCATCAGAGCAATTAGCAGCAGAGACCCGTCGGCGTTCGTTCCGGTGCGCGGTAAGGGATCGCCAGGACCGGGCGGTGGTTTGGCTGTCGGGTCATCAGTTGGATCATTGGTCGGATCATCCGTCGGGTCACCGCCGGAACCACCTGTGATCCGCAGTTTGCCTTGAATGATGGTCACCTCATAGTTGGCTGACCGGTCAGTTCCGGCACCGTTGATGACGACCGCTTGGAGGGTTGACGGATAGTCACCGACGGCTTGGCCTGTCACCGCGACGGAGGATGTCACCAGGACGTCACCGGCCGCGAGGCTGCCAAGGCTGACCGTCACCGGCAGATTGGCTGTCACCCGGCCACCAGTTAGGACGGCCGTGGCGTCGCCAACTGTTACGGTCAGACCGCGCGGCGTGATGGTCAACTCGCCGGTCACATCAGATATGTCGCCGGTTAGCTCGAAGCCTGGCCGCAGGATTTCCAAGCTGGTGATCACAACGGTCCAGCTACCGATCACCTCGCCCGGCACCCGGTCGAAGGTCGCACGGTAGTCGGCTTCAGTCCAGCCCGCGGGCCAGCCATCTATGACGTAGCGTGGCGGGTCCGCCTCACCGTAAACCTTGGCTTCTTGGCGTACGGTCAGGCGGGTCACGTCAATCATTGTTGGGATCACCGCGCCCGGCGGGATTATGGTCAGGACACCTTGAGTGACGCTGATCTCATAGTTAGCGCTAACCGGGCTGCCGTTACGGGTGATCTGGACGTCAGCTACCAGCAGATCGCTGGTGTAGTCGCCCACGTTTGTGCCCGATGCCGTCGTACTAGTTGTCGCCAAGAGGTCGTCTTGGCGTAGCCCAACAGCGGTCAGCGGCAAGTCTGCGGTCTGGACTTGGCCGGTGTAGACCAGTTCGGCGTTGCTGGCGATCACTGTTACGGGACGCCGCTCAATCGTCAGTCTTCCTGGTGTGACGGCGCCGACCGCCTGGCCTTGGACCAGGACGGTGACGTCCGCGGTCACTTCGTAGTCGCCAACGTCTTCACCTGGCTGACGGTTGAAGCTGACCGTATAGTCGGTGCCTTCGGTCCATTCGGCGGGCAGCCCGTTGAGGGTGAAACCAGGATCCGCTTCACCGTAGATCTTTGACGCCGCCGCGACCGATAGTTCAAGGCTGGCGGGCAGGATTGTCAGCTTGCCTTGGGTGATGCCGATCTGATAGTTGCTGGTCACCGGCTCACCGTCACGGGTGACTTGGATGTCACCGGCGGCTAGCTGGCTGGTGTAGTCACCTGGGTTGGTGCCGACGGCACTAATCGTGGCTGGGGAGAAAGTGTCCCCGTCACGCAGACCGGTTGCTGTGACCACTAGGTCAGCCGTAACCGCCTCTCCTGTGTGTGAGCGTTCGGTGTCACCAACCGTCACGGTCAGCGGGCGTTGGGTGATGGTCATCCTGCCTGCTGTCACGGCCCCTAGGGTGTGGCCGGTTCGCAGGAGTGTTACGTCCGCTGTGATCTCGTAGTCGCCGACGTCTTCACCGGGTTCACGGTCGAAGCTAACTGTGTAGTCGGCTCCGTGGGTCCAGCCGTTCGGTAATCCGGTCAGGGCGTGGCTTGGATCGGCTTCACCGTAGATCTTGGACCGGTCAGCTAACGCCAGATCAACCACCACTGGGGCTGCCAGGATGGTCAACTGTCCTTGAGTAACGGTGATCGCGTAGTTGCCGGTCACTGGGCTACCGCCGCGAGTCACGCTGACCGCGCTGGCGGCCAGCGTGCTGGGGTAATCGCCCACCAACACAC
>JAIRYJ010000026.1 GCA_031267825.1 Bifidobacteriaceae bacterium | reverse complement strand
ACTGATGTGAGCCAACTAGCTGGTTTGACTAACCTCAGAGTGTTGGATCTGTACGCGTTGTCAGGCTTGGAAGGGCTGGATCCGTTGGCTGGTATGACGGACTTAGAGGAGTTGTATATTGGCTACACGGAAGTGACTGATCTTGAGCCGCTACAGGGTCTTACCAAGATGGTGCGGCTTGACGCGCCTTGGAACGGTCTAACCGACTTGTCTGGTTTGGAAGGGATGACCGCGTTGGAGATCGTGGACCTAACTGGTAACGAGTTGACTGATCTGAGCCCGCTAGACGGGTTGGTGAGCTTGGCGAATATCACGGTCAGCTCAAACCACATAGTTGACCTATCGTCCCTCGCGTCGTTGCCCAACTTGGAGCGCGTCGGTGCCAGTGGCCAGAAGCTGTCACTCGAAGAGTGCGCCGCCGGAACCTGGCTGACGAATCCTGTGATTCACCTTGACCGCACACGGCCGCGGCTCAGCTCGAACTATAGCGACGGCGTAAGCGCGGACAACACCCAATACCTTTGCCGTGGAATAGGCCAAACCTCATGGACTTGGAAGGCTGATGTTGAAATCAACGGAGTCAATGTGGAGTTCTCGGGCGAGCTTCAACGCTACGTCCGGCAAGCTTCAGGTGACCCGCCGCCGCCTACCAGCCCGCCTCCCGGTGGCGGCGGCGACCTTGGAGCCACCGGCCCGCAGGATGGCACCGCCCAGCGCGGCATATTAGCGGGCGCACTGATTGGCGTGGGTTTGAGTCTTGTTCTGGCCCGCCGTCACCGGACCAGGCAACAATCCTCCTGACGTTCCCAAAGTAACCAGCCGCGCTGGGCGGTGGGTATCCGGCCTAACCCACAGCCCGGTCAGGCGAAGGTGTGGCGGACGGTGCCACAAGACGGCTGATTCTGGCACGATAGGTACATGACAGGGCGAATAATGGTGGTCGATGACGACACCGCTCTAGCAGAGATGATCGGCATTGTGCTGGCTTCAGAGGGATACACCGCGGACTACTGCACTGATGGTGCTCAAGCACTGGTGTTGATCCGCCGAACCAACCCAGACCTGGTGCTACTAGATCTGATGCTGCCAGGGATGGACGGGATAGAAGTCTGCCGCCAAATCAGACAAGAATCCGGTGTCCCAGTGGTGATGGTGACAGCCAAATCCGACACCAAAGACATTGTTGAAGGACTAGCCGTTGGCGCCGACGACTACATCCTGAAACCGTTCAAACCAGCCGAACTGGTCGCCCGGGTCAAAGCCCGCCTGCGCCGCAGCCCGGCCTACGACCAGCCTGACGCTAAACGCTTACGCATCTCCGACATAGAAATCGACGTGCCCGGGCATGAAGTACGCAAAGCCGGCCAGTCAATCGCGCTGACACCGCTCGAGTTTGACTTGCTGCTGGCTTTAGCTTCCAAACCATGGCAGGTTTTCACCCGCGAGATGCTGCTACAACACGTCTGGGGTTACAAGAACGCGGCCGACACCCGGCTAGTCAACGTCCACGTTCAACGGCTACGCGCCAAAGTTGAAACTGACCCGGACACACCGACAGTGGTTGTGACAGTGCGCGGTGTTGGTTACAAGGCGGGTCGGCCGGGATGAGCCGACGGGCGCGTCCGGCGGGCGGTCCAAACCAGCCCAAGGCGCCCGCTGGGCAAAGCCGCCGGTCCGGTCACCCGTCCGGACCAGTTGGCCTGCTGCGCCGGTCGCTGCAGGCCCGTGTTATGGCGACAGTCATAGTGGTTAGTGCCACCGCCTTGTTTGGTATTGGTTTAGGACTAATGCATCAGGTACGTACCGGCGTGTTTAACGCCCGGTTGGCTGACATTTTGACCGATGCCGCCCGGTCGGCTTTAGGCGTTCAAGACAACTTTGACGCCTCGTCAGTCGGTTCACCAATCACCGCTGAAACTCTGGCCCGCGACACGATCGGATCAATCGCGTCAGGTGGCGCCTCGGCCGCGGCCGTCTCATTACTGCCACCCCCGACAGGCGGGCCGGGCGCCATCTCAGCTATTTTCACAGTGCCTGAATTGTGGAACCTGGCATCGGCTGAACTGCGGGCGGCGGCCGATACGCCCGGGCAGCAAGTTTGGCAATCAGTCGCCATTCCACTACCAGGTGGTCAAACCACGCCAGGGGTGGCTGTAGCTGAAGCGGTCAACCTGATGTCAACTAACTACGCCCTGGTGATGATCTACGACCTCACCCCAGAACAAGCCACCATGGACATGATCAGCCAAGTACTGGTGGTCTCAGCGGCTGGAGTTTTCCTAACCGTTGTGCTTGTGACATGGCTGGTAACCCATCAAGCGGTCCGTCCAGTTAGGGAAGCCGCCCATGTGGCCGCCAAACTAGCGAACGGTGCTTTAGGGGAACGCATCCCGGTGCGTGGCCACGATGAGATGGCCACCCTGGCCGCCTCCTTCAACGAGATGGCGGCATCATTGCAGCGTCAGATCGGGCAACTCCAAGACCTGTCCAACTTGCAGCGCCGGTTCGTTTCTGATGTGTCACACGAACTACGCACACCATTAGCCACCATCCGCATGGCTGGAGACATGATCCACGCCGCCCGTGACGGTTTCCCACCAGATGTCGCCCGGTCAGCTGAACTCCTAGCCAACCAGTTAGACCGGTTCGACGCACTACTAGCTGACCTGCTTGAAATCTCCCGCTTCGACGCTGGCGCGGCCCAACTCGACACTGAACGGGTTGACTTGCGAGCTGTGGTCGGCTGGGAGCTTGACGCTGTGGCGCCATTAGCTCAAGACCGCGGCGTACGGTTGATCAGTCAACTGCCGGACAGCCCCGCCCTAGCGGAAGTTGACACCCGCCGGATTTCACGGATCGTACGTAACCTGGTGGTCAACGCCATTGAACACGCTGAAGGCGGCCCAGTTTGGGTGCGTCTAGCGGCCAGCCCAACAGCCGTCGCGGTCAGTGTCGAAGACCACGGTGTTGGACTGTCACCAACCCAAGCGGCCCGCGTCTTTGACCGTTTCTGGCGGGCTGACCGGGCCCGTTCGCGGACCACTGGCGGTACCGGTCTGGGATTAGCCATCGCCTTGGAAGACACCAACCTGCACGGCGGCAGCCTAGAAGTCGCCGGGCAGACCGCTGTCGGCACAGTTTTCCGGTTGGTGGTGCCGAAAGAAGTCGGCCGCCAAACTGGCCCGCCACCGCTCAGCCTTGAACTGACCGAAACAGGGAAAACGGTGGCCAAATGAACCCAAACGAACGAAACTCGGGGAAAGCTGGGAGCTGGCAGGGCGGCATCGGACAACGGCTAACCGGTACGCTGGCCGCCGCCTGCCTGGTGCTCCTGGCTGGGGCCTGCGCTGACCTGCCACAAAGCGGTGAAGTCCAGGCCGGGCTGGAAGGCGCCCGGGCTGAAGCACCCTGGCCGCGAGCCTCAGCCGCGCCACCAGTACCAGGCGCCAGTGAGGACCAAATCGTTGAAGGCTTCCTCCAAGCCATGCTGGCCGGGGCGACCGACGGATTCAAAGCCGCCCGGTCATATCTAGCGCAAGACGCCGCCGCCGTCTGGGATCCGTCAGTTTCAGTTGTGGTCTACCAGTCAGGTGAAGCCCCCGGGCTGTCACAAACCGGAACTCAACTTGGACGGATGACTTTGACAGTCACCCAGGTAGGCGAAGTCGACTCAGTTGGGCGTTACACGACCCAAAACCCAACTCAGCGCAGTGAGGTTCTACAACTCTCCCAAGACCAAGACGGCGAATGGCGGATCAGTGAACTACCTGATGGCAGCATCATTCCAGAAGACGTCTTCCAAGTTGACTATCTGCCCGCCGCGATCTACTTCCCATCCGGTGATGGCCAGTTCCTGGTCCCAGACCGGCGGGTTTTCCCACGGCAGTCGGCCGCCACTGAATCCGCCCGTCAATTCTTGGCGGGCCCGCCACCGTATCTGACAGGCGCGGTTGGGGCGGTTGTGCCTTCCGGTACCCGTTTAGCGACCGATGCCGTCAAAGTGACAGACGGCCGGGCCACAGTTAACTTGTCCAGTGCCATGGCGCGGGCTTCAGAATCGGCCCGCGCCACCATCCGGGCATGCCTCGAAGCAACCTTGACCCAACTACCAGATGTGACAGCCGTAGATCTGCTGATCGAATCAGTGCCGTTGGACGCACCAGCCGCCGCCGGCCTGACACACGACCCGCGTTCGGCTGGCGGGCCGTTCTATTTGACGGACGCCGCCGTTTGGTTGAGCGATTCAGGTCAGACCAGGGAAGTGGCTGGGACTGAAGCGGCCGGGGCCTGGGAAACACTAGCCGTTGACCACACCCAAAAACGATTCGCTGGCCTGCGTCAAGGCCAGATTGAAGTACTGGCGGAAGGTGTTTTAGAGCCAGTCATCTGGGAACCGCCGGACGGTTCCGGCGCGCCAACCGCCGCACCAAGCTTTGACCGGTTGGGTGCTCTGTGGGTGGCGGCAGGGTCGGTGGTGACCGCGTTCAACGCTGACGGTGAAGCGGCCGTCTTGGGTGCGCCTTGGCTTGAAGGCTGGACAGTTGAGGCGCTGGCCGCTTCACGTGACGGTTCACGCCTGGCACTGGCCTTACAAGCTGGCGGGAACGGTGAGACACGGCTGGTGGTGACCGGGATTGTCCGTTCCGAAGGGGCGGTGCCATGGCGTTTGACTGGGCCGTTAGACATCGCGCGGCTGGCTGGGCCGGTCACGTCACTCGGCTGGGCGGACGGTTTGACGTTAGCTTTCCTGGCACGGCCAGCCGGTTCAGATGACCCAGCGCCAGCTTTGCTGGTAGTTGGTGGAGACATTGACTTCCTTAAGTCTCCAACTGACCTGCCAGTGGCGCTGGCCTGCGGGACTGGGACCGACCAGCTTTTTGCCTCCGGTAAGACGGGCGGTTTGTACGCCTATTCACCCAGAGGCCGGGTTTGGTCTTCGCTGGCGGGCGGGTCCAAAGCTGTTGTTTTAGCGCCATGACGTGGTGTTAGCTGGCGATGGGGCGGGCCGAATGACGCTGCAAAGAACCTGGCAAGCGGCGGCTGACCTGATCTGGTCGGCTGATTGTGCCGGCTGCGGACGTGAACTGGCGTCCCCGCTGTGCGGGCCATGCCGAGCTGACCTGCTCGGCCCGGTTAGTCGGCGGGAATCAAGCGCGCCGCGCCTGAACCCAGCCGATGGCGGACCAGCCCTACCCGTCTGGTGTGCCGCCTGGTACGCCGGAACCGTGCGGCACGCCATCGTCGCTTGGAAACGAACCGGCCGGTACGAACTCAGCCGGGAAATGACCCGCGCCATCGCCCGCAGCGCTGAAGCAGTCGGCCCGGTGCTAGCCAAAATAACCAGCGATCTGGTGGTGGCGCCGGTGCCGTCACGGCTGGCACGGCGCTGGTCCCGGCCAGGCGGGGGAACCGAAGCACTGGCGCTGGCCGTGGCTGAAGCACTGACCGGGGCGGGCCTACCAGCCCGCCCCAGTATGGCTTTGGCGCGCACCCACTGGTCCAAAGATCAAGCCGGTCAGGCTTCACGCCAACGTCAGGCCGGACGTGAAGGAACCACTTTGGTGCGGACCCGCCCGGACCAGCCGGTGCTGCTGGTTGACGACGTGTTGACAACTGGGGCGACACTACTTGACGCTGAACGGGCACTAGCCCGGGCGGGCTGCCAAACACTTGGCGCGGTGGTGCTGGCGGTCAGCCCGCCATCTGGTCAGGTGCCAGACGCTAGGGGTGTTTGAGACGTGGGACACAGGACGCCAGCCCACCTGAGACGGCCAAGGCATCGGCTAATGTTAAGGGGTAGATCAGGCCAAAGACAGGTCAAAAGGAGGTGGTAGTCAGCGCTGCGGCAGAAGTAGTTTCTGCCACCCAAAGACTAGAGACTGAAGCTTGGCCCAACCAGTCAGTTTCAGTCCTTGGAATCCCATCGATTCCCGGGCTTCGGGATAAACCTGATGGGGTTTACTTGATGATTCTCGGAGCTGCCCACCGGCGGTTCCGTCAACGCCAACCGGAAGGCCCGAAAAATGGACATTGTTGTTGCCGGTCGCCACGCGGAAGTCCCAGAACGGTTCCGCGAATTCGCCTCCGCCAAACTCGGGAAGATCGCCCAATATGATTCGCAAGCCCAATTGGTGCAAGTCTGGGTTGTGCATGAAGCCAATCCCCGCCAAGCCGACACCGCTGAAACAGTTGAGATCACTGTCCGCGGTAAAGGGCCAGTAATACGGGCGGAAGCGTCAGCCGGAGACGTCTTTTCGGCATTTGATGTCGCCATGGGAAAGCTGATGCAGCAGGAGCGCCGCGCCAAAGACCGCCGCAAGTCGAAGCACAAGATGACCCGCCGCCAGGCCCAAACCCACGACCAAGCCGTCATGGGGCGTGAGTCCGGGCCAGTTGGCGCGCCGCCGGAGTTAGCGCCAGAGCCGGTAGTTGAGGCCAAGATTTTGGACGATGCCGCCGGTGAGAGCCGCGTCAAAGAGTCAGTTTTAGCGGATTCGCCAGTTGTGATCCGTGAGAAAGTGCATCAGGCTACGCCAATGAGCGTGGAACAGGCCATCTATGAGATGGAACTAGTTGGCCACCCGTTCTTCTTGTTCGTTGACGCGCAGTCAGGCTTGCCTTCGGTGCTATACCACCGCCACGGCTGGACCTATGGTGTGTTACGCCTGGAGACGGCATCGTCCTAAACGGCTGCGGGCGAATGGCCGCCCCGAAGCTGGAAGACAACCAGGCTGGAAAATTAGAAGGCTGGAAGACTAGAAGACTGGAAAACTGCCAGGCTGGAAGATAAGAAGGCTGGCAAGCGAGACGGCCGGACCAGCCGGACACGCCACCCGGCGGCTTACCCGCCGCTGTGCGCTGGCAGCCGCCAGCCCCGCTTGGTGGTGTGGCGTGCCTAGCCGATACGTCTAGCATTAACGGCAGTTGGAAAAGCGGGAAACCCAGGGGAAGTAGGCAATGTGACTGGTTTGTTGGACAAGATTCTGCGCATGGGCGAAGGCAAAGTCCTGCGCCAACTTGAAGCTATCGCGGTCCAAGTAAACGCGCTCGAACCGGCCTATCAGGCGATGTCAGCTGAAGAGTTACGCGATGAGACAGCTCGTTTCAAGGAACGCCTGGCGGCTGGTGAAACACTTGATGACCTCTTACCGGAGGCTTTCGCGGCGGTCCGCGAAGCGGCTTTGCGGACCTTAGGGCAACGCCATTTTGATGTCCAGATCATGGGTGGTGCGGCTCTACACCGCGGGAACATCGCCGAAATGAAAACCGGTGAAGGCAAAACACTGGTCGCCACCTTGCCGGCTTACCTCAACGCGTTGTCCGGTGAAGGCGTCCACATTGTGACAGTCAACGACTATCTGGCGTCTTATCAGAGCGAACTAATGGGGCGCGTCTTCCGTTACCTCGGCTTGAAAACCGGTTGCATTCTGGTAGGCCAGACACCAGCTGAACGCCGCCGCGAATACGGTTGCGACATAACATATGGCACAAACAACGAATTCGGCTTTGATTACCTGCGCGACAACATGGCGTGGCGAGCTGACGACCTGGTACAACGCGGCCACAACTATGTGATCGTGGATGAGGTTGACTCGATCCTAATTGACGAGGCACGAACCCCGTTGATCATTTCTGGACCAGCCCAAGGTGACGCCGACAAATGGTATCCGATTTTCGCGCGTCTGGCCCGCATGATGCAACCAGATCAAGACTATGAAGTGGACCTAAAAAAGCGGACCGTTGGTGTACTTGAATCTGGTATTGAAAAAGTCGAAGACGAACTCGGAATCGATAACTTGTATGAATCGGTTAACACACCTTTGGTCGGATTCTTGAACAACGCTATCCGCGCTAAAGAACTGTTCCACCGCGACAAAGACTATGTGGTGATGCATGGTGAAGTGCTGATTGTTGATGAACACACTGGCCGGGTGTTGCCGGGTCGGCGATACTCAGAAGGAATGCACCAGTCGATCGAAGCTAAAGAAGGCGTCGAAATCAAGCCAGAAAACCAGACGCTGGCGACTATCACATTGCAGAACTACTTCCGGTTATATAAGAAACTGTCCGGTATGACGGGTACGGCTGAAACCGAAGCGGCCGAGTTCGCCTCAACTTACAAGATTGGTGTGGTGCCGATCCCAACTAACAAAGAAATGATCCGGGTTGACGAACCGGACCTGGTGTTCAAAACCGAAGACGGCAAATGGGGTGCCGTGGTTGAAGACATCGCTGAACGTCACCGTAGGGGCCAGCCGATCCTAGTTGGCACCGTCTCGGTGGAGAAGTCGGAGCACCTGTCGGCACTGCTTAAGAAACGAGGCATACCGCATTCAGTGTTGAACGCTAAACAGCACCGGCGCGAAGCCCAGATCGTGGCTGAAGCGGGACGCAAAGGTGCGATCACTGTGGCCACTAACATGGCTGGCCGTGGTACGGACATCATGCTGGGCGGTAACACTGAACACCGGGCTAATCAGGCTGTAGCTGAACAACTCATCGACGAGGAAGAAAACCCCGCCGAATACAACGCCGCCTATGCCGCCGCTTTGGAAGCCGCCAAAGAGGCGGTCGCGGCCGAACATGAAGAAGTTGTCGCCTTGGGCGGTTTGTATGTTTTGGGGACGGAACGTCACGAGTCCCGCCGGATCGACAACCAGTTGCGTGGCCGTTCCGGGCGGCAAGGTGACCCGGGCGAGTCTCGTTTCTATCTTTCGCTGGAAGACGGCCTGATGCGGCGTTTCAACTCAGCTTTGACTGAGCGTGTCATGTCGATGACTGGTTTCCCAGATGACATGCCCCTCGAATCGAAGATGGTGACACGTGGCATAGCCTCAGCTCAGGCTCAGGTGGAAGCCACAAACTTCGAGATCCGCAAGAACGTCCTGAAATATGACGACGTCATGAACCATCAACGCACGGTGGTTTACAGTGTGCGCCGGGCGATCCTGCAAGGTGAGGACATCGGGGATCGTGTTTCTGGTTTCTTAGATGACGTGATCGCTGGTTTGGTGGAGACGGCCACAGCTGGTGGGGCGCCAGAAGACTGGGACATGGACGTGTTGTGGGCTCAACTGCGGACCGTCTACCCGGTGACTGTTACACCAAGCGATCTGATCGCTGAGGTTGGATCGGCCAGCGCTTTGACGCCGGGACTGCTGGAACGTGAACTGAAAGCCGATATTCATTTGGCTTACCAGTTGCGGGAGGAACAGCTAGGCGGCCCGCTGATGCGCGAATGGGAGCGGCGCGTCATGCTGGCGGTACTTGACCGCAAATGGCGTGAACATCTTTATGAGATGGATTACCTGAAGGAAGGTATTGGCCTGCGGGCGATGGCTCAACGTGACCCTCTGGTCGAATATCAGCGTGAGGGTTACCGCATGTTCCAGGCGATGGATGAGTCGATCAAAGAAGAGGCGATCGGTTTCCTGCTGAACAAGATTGTGGTTCAGGCTGAGCCTGATCAGGACGGCGCGTCTAGCGAGCAGGCTGGTCCTAAGGGAGCCAGGCAGGCTGGTGCTCCGGCCGCTGCTGGGTCCGCCGCCCAGTCGCCAGGTAAGGGTGGTGCGACTGGTAAAGGCAAGCGGGCTGGTGGTGCTAAAGCTGGTGGCTCTAAATCTGGTGGATCTGGCACGTCCCGGGCGGTCGGCCCGGCCGGTCTGGCCGGTCTGGCCGCTCCTGGAGTTGCTGGACGGCCTGGCCAGCCTGGTTCGCGGCCTGGTTCGCGGCCTGGTCAGGCTGGTGCCGCAGCGCCTGCCGTGGCTGGTGCGCCGGGCGGTGCGGGCAGGTCGGCCGCGGCTCTGCCGCAGGGTTTTGGTGCTCCACCGGCCGGGGCTGGCCAGGGCGCCTGGCAGTACTCCGCCCCGGACGAGGATGGCGGCGAGGCGCCGGTGGTGCGCCGGACTCAGGCTCGCGGCGCCGGTCAGGGCGCCGCTCAGGAGGCTTATCCTGGCACTGGCTTGAATCAGCAGTGTCCTTGTGGCAGCGGCAAGAAGTACAAGATGTGCCACGGCCGCCGCAAGTGACGCGGGTTTCCGGCCCGCCTGATCCAACGCCTACAGCCTTTGCCTGTGGGATCTAGTGAGTGGGTCACCAGGTAGAGGTACTTCAACGCGGCGGTGTCGTTCGGGAAGTGGCCTTCGCGTCCCGCTCGCCACCGGCGTAACCAAGATGCTCGTCCACCTCCGCCTCCAAAACGGTCTCCAACACCCGCTTCGTCAACCCGCAAAGCAACCCACCAGGCCCGACCAGGCTGATATCTTCAGCCTTAACCCTAACCACCAACCGCTAGGCGAACGCCAACCCCTCCAGGTCCACCACCGTCTTCTTCTTCTTCTTCTTCGCCATAGTCGCGATCAATCCAGTCATAGGATGCCCTTCCCGCCAAGCCGCACCGGGCTTGGCGATCCGGCAAACCCAACCCACCGTTCAAGCGATACACCCTGATCTAGTGGCCGTCTGTTCCGTTTGCTGCAAGCGATTTCGGGTTCCGGTGTTCCATGGTGGGACCGGTAATGGTTCTATTGGGTCGTGGATTCTTCAAGGCTGCTGGCATCCCTGACGGCAATGGTGTCCTATCCGGGTGATGCGCGGGAACCAGCGTCACGGGTGCGCGAGGCGTTACTGCGCTGGCACACGGTCAGGTCGCAGCGCGAAGGCGTCGGGCTGGTAGTGAAATGGTGGCCTGATGACGCCATTTCGGATGCTGAATACGGCTCGGATGGGCAGGCAGTTTTCAACCGGCGCGTCGGAGACCAAGCGGACATCGTGTTCGCTGTATTCCAGCAGCGGGCCGGCACTGAGACGTTACGATCATCATCCGGAACCATTGAAGAAATCGAACGGGCCGCTGAAGCGGGCAAACCCGTCCACGTGTTTTTCCCAGCTAATTGGGTGGACTACCCGGATTTAGTAGAGGCAAAACGTCACCTTGAAACTGACTGTGGAGTGTTGACCGCCCAGTGGACTGACTTACCTGATTTGGATGGACTGGTTAGCCGTTCAGTGGAATCCGATCTGGACCATCAACTGATCGCGCCGTTGCTGGCAACAGCCAAACACAAGCATTCGGTGACTGGGTTGATTCCGGCGGCCGCGCGCAATTTTCAAGGCCGCGAGACGTTGCGTGACCGTGTCACCCAAGCTTGGGCTGAAGGACATGGCACGGTGGCGTTGTGCGGTGATGGTGGTCGTGGGAAAACCCATTTGGCGGCCTGGTTCGCGCGGCAAGCCAGGGACAAAGGCGACGAGCGGTGCGACATTGTGGCCTGGGTACAGGCCAGTTCGAAGATCGCGGTTGAGCTCGGTTACACCGAGGTCGCGGTCAAGCTTGGTCTGGCAGAAGAAAACACCAACCCGTCTGACGGCGCGGCCGCGCTGGTGAACTACCTGTCTGACCGGCCGGTTGAATCCTGGTTGCTGATACTGGATGGCTTGGACAACTGTTTCGCCGAGGTTGCTGAAGCTGGTCTGATCCCAGCGACGGATGGCTCAACGGGACGTGTGCTGGCCACCACAAGATTCAGGTCAGCGGTGGTTGGGGCACAGAACCGCGCACTGGTCGATGTTGGTGTTTTCAGCCGGGAAGAGGCCGTTGGGTTCTTGTCGCAGGTGGCTGACTTGCCAGAGGAAATGTCGGCTGATGCGGCGGCCTTGGCTCGCGAGTTAGGGTACCTGCCGCTGGCGTTATCGGTCGCGGCTGGTGTGATCTGTGGCCAACGTCAACCTCCTGGAGTGTTCTTGGAACAGTTCCTGGCGAAGCGGTCCTTGCGTGAGGGTTTGGGCGGGCTTGATCCGGAGGGCTATCCGGTGGTTATGGCTGATGCTTGGGCGGCAACAGTTGACCATTTGAACCTGGTTGATCCGTCTGGGGCCACAGTGCGGGCCGCGTTCGCGGCGGCGCTACTTGACCCGGCCGGTCATCCTGGGATTGTTTGGCAGGCGTTGGCTGGTTCTGGCTTCGTAGTTGATGGCTCAAGGTTCGGCAAAGACGGATCATCAGGGCCGGCCGGAACCGGACCAAGCAAGCCACTGCCCGGCCCCGGATCAGTCGCTGGTCAGGTTCCGGAGATGTTGTCCCGCCTGGCGGACTATTCTTTGGTTAACCTGCAGGGCTGGTGGCCTGGCGTGGTGGTTTCGATGCACCCGATGACCGCTTTGGCGGTTCAGGACTACTATGGCCGGACTCATCCAGCGGGTGAGGTTGTGGAGCTAATCTCAGCCTTGGCCGAAGCGTTTGACAGGTCGATGCCGTCCGGCGGGGCCGCGGACAAGGCAAGTTCGGGGTTGTTTGCCCGCAACTTGGTTCATTTGGCGGTTGGCAATCAAGACCACCGCCTGTGGGAGTCCGCGCTTGGCGGCTTGACCCGCAGGGCGGTAAGTCGCCTAGGGGACCACGGTGGAGTATCTGAGGCCGTGGCCCTGTATCAGACGTTGCTACCTGTGGTCGAAGGGACTCTTGGCCTGGATCATCCTGGCACGCTGACGACTCGTAACAATTTGGCTTGGTGGCTGGGCCGGTCTGGTCGGGTGGGTGAGGCGGTCGACCAGTTTGAAGTGTTGTTGGCGGACCGGACGCGTGTTCTTGGGCCGGATCATCCTGACACGCTGACAACTCGTAACAATTTGGCTTTGTGGCTGGGCTGGTCTGGTCGGGTGGGTGAGGCGATAGAACAGTTTGAAGTGTTGTTGGCAGACCGGACGCGTGTTCTTGGGCCGGATCATCCTGACACGCTGACAACCCGTAACAATTTGGCTTATTGGCGGGATCGTAAAGGTGACCCGCCGCCAGGTTGAAACCGGGCCTACCAAGCGGAAACTAAAGGTTTACTACACCAACCCGGTAACTAAAGAACTGCCCGGCTCTACTTGGAGCCCTTGCCGCGCAGGTACGGTGTCACCCGGTCATGCAGGCGGCCGTTGGTGGCTAAAGCATCCGGGCCGAATGGCCCCTCAATCTTGCCGCGCGTATCGGTGAACCGACCGCCCGCCTCAGTCACGATCGGCGCTAGCGCCACCATGTCATGGGGGGCGAGTTCCGGTTCGGTGGCGATATCAACCGCACCCTCAGCTAGCAGCATGTAACTCCAAAAATCACCCAGGCCACGGCTCCGGCCAACATCCCCAACTAGCCGGACAAACCCGGGCAGCCGCCCCTGATCTTCCCAATTGGCCAGGTCAGAATAGGATAAGAAAGCTTCACCAAGCTTCTTAGTTTTGGATACTTTGATCCGTTCAGCCGAATCCAGGCCTGAACCTTTCCAAGCCCCATAACCGGCCGCCGCGAACCAGCGCATGCCTAAAGCTGGCGCTGAGACAACACCAACGGCGGGCCGTCCATCAGACACTAAACCGATCAGGGTGGCCCAAACTGGTACCCGCCGGACAAAGTTAGCGGTGCCGTCGATTGGGTCAAGGACCCAGGCCCGCGTCCCAGCGGCCTGGATTTTGGCTAATTTGGAGGCTTTGGAGCCGCCGAATTCTTCACCTAGGACCGAATCATCTGGCCGGGCGCGTTTCAGTTGCTGGCGCAGAAACTCCTCAGTTTTCAGGTCGGCGTCAGTTACTGGGGTTTCGTCTTCTTTTTGGTCCACGTCCAGGTCGATCGCGCCGAACCGGGCCAGGGTGATCTCATCAGCTTGGTCAGCTAAAGCCAACGCTAAACGCAGGTCGCCGAGGTAGGTCTCTGGAGCGACTGTTGCCGTTTGGGCGGCGGCTAGCTTTTCAAGATAAGCTTTCCGGCTTTTTTCTTCCTGTTCACTGTGCCTGTTCTTGGCCATCGCTGGTCCTTCCCCCTTGTTTGTTCAAGTCCAGTGCCGTTGCCGGGACCTTAGTGACGGTTGATCTACACCAGTCAGGGGAACCCGCCGGGTGGCGCCAGTGTTGGGTGATGCCGGTGCCGGGTGGCGCCGGTGCCTGGCTCGTTTCACTGGTTTCCCCTAAGACTGGATGTGATTCTGAGATAGGAACTGAGCCTTTGGTGGACCGGCCCGGATTCTCCAGCCCATTGTTGCAGGGCGCAGCCGGTCGCGTCCGGGCCGTGTGGGCAGCCGCGTGGGCAACTGGCCGCACCGACCGCTAGATCAGGGAAGGCGGCCAGCACGTTTTCGGCTGTGACGTGGGACAATCCGAAAGATCGCAGCCCTGGAGTGTCGATCACCCAGCCGCCGCCTGGTAGTTCCAGTGCCACCGCCGATGATGACGTGTGCCGTCCCCGCCCGGTGACTTGGTTGACCGCGCCGGTGGCTCGCCTGGCGCCCGGCACGAGAGCGTTGATGAGGGTTGATTTGCCGACCCCGGAATGTCCAACGAAGACTGACATTTGCCCGCTAACAGCTTGGCGGACGTCTTCTAGTCCGCTCAACCGTTGGACGATGCCGTCCCTCGTGTCCCGTTCCTGGCTCTGGCTGCCAGCTCGGGCCTGTCCCGCCCCGTCAGCTAGTCCTGTGCCGCTTGCCCGGCCAGTCGAAACAATTGGAATGCCGAGCGGACCGTAAAGCTGTTCGATTTGCTCGGCGGACGCCAGGTCACCCTTGGTTAAGCAGATCAGTGTTGACATGCCCGCGTCATAGGCGGCCACTAGTTGACGGTCAATCAGCCGTGGGCTAGGGGCCGGTTCAGCTAAGGCGGTGACAATAACCAACTGGCTGGCGTTAGCCACAATGACCCGTTCACGGCCCGTGATCTCTTCAGATGAGCGTCGCAATTCGGTCAGCCGCGGGCTGATCCGAACAATTCTGGCCAGACTGCCCGCCTGCCCGCTCAAGTCACCAACCAGATAGGCTTGATCGCCGATCACGATGCTGCGATGCCCCATTTCGCGGGCTTTGATCGCGGTCACCTCGACTTCACCTAAGCCCGTTAACGTCAGCTGTCGGCCGGGTCCGCCTGGTGTGGCGGGATCTTCGGCGAATCCGGGCCGGAACAACCTAACCTGGTAACGTCCCCGGTCAACTGCCACCACTAGCCCAGCGCTGGCGTTCCGGTGGGCTGGGCGAGTTTTGGTCCGGGGCCGTGAACCGCCGCTTTTGGCCCGCATTGGCACGTCGTCTTCGGTTAGGTGTTCCCATTGGCGGCTCACAGCATGGCCGTCCATTCGGCCGCGAAACCAGGGAAGGTTTTGGTTGTGACGTTGATATCTTCGATCTCAACGCCGGGTACGCGCAGCCCGATCACCGCGCCGAAGGTCGCCATCCGGTGATCACCGTAGCTGCGCACCAGGCCGCCGTGGAGTTCGCTGGGTTGGATTGTCAAATAATCTTGGCCGGCTTGGGCTTTCCCGCCGAGCCGCCGGATTTCTGTGGCTAGGGCCGCTAGACGGTCAGTTTCGTGGCCTCTTAAGTGTCCGATGCCGTCCAGTCGGCTATCCTCGTCAGCTAAAGTTGCCAGCGCCGCGACTACTGGTGTCAGTTCTCCGGCTGGGGTTAGGTCCAGTTGGACGCCGTTGATGTATCGCTGCCCGGTGACTGTTAGGCAACCGTCCTTCAAGTCGACTTGGGCGCCGAAGGCCCGCAAGTACTCCAGCATCAACTGGCCGGCTTGTGTGGTAACGGCTGGCCAGCCGTTGATCTGGGTTTGGCCGCCGCTGACTACCGCCGCTGCCAGGAATGGTGCGGCGTTGGATAGGTCTGGTTCAACGGTGATTTCTCCGCCGGTCAGGCCGCCCGGGTTAACTGTCCAGCTGAACCGCCCGGTTTGGTTGTGGCTGGCGCCGAAGGCGCTCAACGCTGCCAGGGTCATTTCAACGTGGGGCCGGGATGGCAGAATCTCTGGCCGTAGGCTGACTTCAAGGCCGTTGTTGAAGCGTGGCGCTGATAGTAGTAACGCGCTAAGGAATTGGCTTGATTGTTTGGCGTCGAGCCAGACTTGGCGCCCGCTGACGCCGCCTAGGCCGCCACGGCCGTCAACGGTGAATAGTTGTGCGGCGTTCTTAGGCCGGGGTCGCGCCGGGCCGGGTTGATCTGGCCGGGGTTCGCCAGATTCAGAGTTTTGTTTGGCGGGTCTGTCCACCTCCAAGGTGCCATCTTGGCTGGTGGTGGTGACACCAAGCTGGTTCAACGCTTCAAGCAGCGGCCTGATTGGCCGTTTGGCTGCCGCCGGATCACCAACGAACCGGGTCCTACCGTCAGCTAGGGCCGCCACTGGCGCTAAGAACCGCATAACGGTTCCAGCTAAACCAACATCAATTGTTTGTCCGCCGCGTAGCGGCCCTGGTTCGATCACTAATTCCCGGCCAGTCCCAAGCACATCTGGCACGGTTTCAACCCGGGCGCCCAAACTTGTCAGGCCTGCCACCATCAGGTCGGTGTCTCGTGAAACTAGAGCGTTACGGATCCGGCTTGGGCCTTGGGCTAGCCCAGCTAACACCAGGTATCGGGCGGTCAGTGACTTAGAGGCTGGTAGCCGCGGCTGTGCTTTGAGCGGCCGGTGCGCGACCGGCGCTGGCCACGGTACTGGTCGGTTCACGCACTGACTGTCTTGGTGGCTTTGGTGGCGCTCGCCTTGGTGCTGGTCTTAGCTTTGCGTCGCGGCGCGACAACTATTAGCAGTAACGCGCCAACTAGCGTCAAGTGGGCGAAGAAGCCTTGTCGGCGGGAGGCTCGGAGGGCGGCATCGTCCTTAATTTGCCAAAACCGGTAACCCAAGAAAGTCGCGGGCACGGCTGTTAGCAAACTAACGAAAGCGCCGAAACGTGGCAACACCGAAACGGCGATCAGCCCACCACTGACGGCTTGGCTGATGGCGCTGGCCCGCACCACCACCTTCGGGCTGATATTTTGGCTGGTCAGAGCGGTGACTTTAGCGGTTAACGGTGCCACAACCTGTTCGTGAACGGACGGCTGGCGCAGCACATCAACGGCGTCAGCGATCAGCGAAACTCCGATCAGGGCGTGGGCTTTGGCGCGAACGATACTCATAGCCCAAGTCTTTACCAACCAGACGGAATAAGCCAATAGAGAACAGCGTTAAACTCATTGTGAACGTCATGAACGCCGAACTCAAAGCCAGGGAAAGATCAATGACAAGTACCTCCCAAGAGGGTTCTGATGGCCTAGGCTCTTTTAACGTGGTAGAGAACCGTCAGGACGCTAAGGCTACCCCGGTGCGCCCGGCTAACGGCCAGGCTGTGGTTTTCGAACGTGAGGCGATGCAATACTTGGACCAGCTTTATGCCGCGGCTATGCGCATAACACGGAACCAGGCGGATGCTGAGGACTTGGTTCAGGAGACCTACACCAAAGCTTTCGCGAATTTTCATCAGTACCAGCCGGGCACCAACCTGAAAGCTTGGATGCACCGGATTTTGACTAACACTTACATCAACGAGTACCGCAAGAAGCAGCGTGGCCCACAGCAGGCGGATTCTGATGAGATCGAAGATTGGCAGATCATGCGGGCCGCTTCACACGAGCCGGGCGGGTTGCGTTCAGCTGAGATTGAAGCGCTTGACCGTTTGACTGACAGCCGGGTGAAGGACGCTCTGGCGGCTTTGCCGGACGAATACCGCCTGGTGGTCTACTATGCCGATGTTGAGGGTTACTCTTACAAAGAAATCGCGACCATCATGGACACACCGATCGGGACTGTCATGTCCCGTTTGCATCGTGGTCGCGCCCAGTTACGCAAATATCTAACGAGCCATGGGATGGCGCCTCAGGGTGCCCGAAGCCCCAAGAGTCAGGAATGATAGCCATGGATCACTTGTTACACCATTGGAAGTGCGAAGAAGCGCTCGACAAGCTGCATCACTTCCTGGATCAACAGTTGAGCGCTGTTGAGACGGAGGCTATGTTGTTGCATCTTGAGGGTTGTGATTCGTGCGCCCATGAGGCGGATGTTCACTCAAGGATTAAGGATTTGGTGAAGCGGGCGTGCGCTGAGGTGGCGCCGGATCATTTGCGTGATTTGATCACTGGGCAGATCGCTCAGTGGCGGACCGAACCGAGTGAGACCGCCTGACGGCTGATTGTTTGATCGCCTGGTCGTTTGATCGCTGGATCCTGATTGCCTGGTCGCGTGATCGCTTGACGTGCTTGGTGGGTGCCCTAAGGTCGCGTACTCGCGCAGGTCGCGGGACCGGTTACTGACGCTGGTACTTGAGGGTCGGCATCGTCCAAACTGATTGCTTAGCTGGCTGCCTAACGGAGGGTCAGCCAAACCGCTGCGACCGAACCTGAGGGGTCGGCATCGTCCAAACTAGACCCAGCCCAAACTAGACCCGGCCCAAACTAGACCCAGCCCAAACTTGGCTTAGGCGTTGGGACGTCCACCATGATTAGCGGGTGACTTCTTACGGGTGCGGCGTTTGCGGGCGCGCTTCGACATGACGGCCTCCTTAGAGTGCGGATCGCGGACTGGCTGACAGTCTAGTGGACTCGTCTAGTGGACTCGTCTAGCGGACTTGGTGCCATCCTGTCCGCCGACCGCCGTCACGGCGTGTCCAGCCGGCCGATCAGCGGGCCATTGCGTAAAATGGCACAGCAAGTCTTCCCTTCAAGATCTGAGGCGTTCGTTACCAAGTGATCCGATTCGACAATGTGACCAAGGTTTACGCGCGCGGCGCCAGACCAGCGTTGGACCACGTAAGCCTGGAAATACCGCGCAGCGAGTTTTGCTTCCTAGTGGGTGCGTCTGGTTCCGGCAAATCAACCATGCTGTCGATTGTGCTCCGGGAGGAACACATCACCGCCGGTAAAGCGTTTGTCCTAGGCGCTGACTTGAGCCAGATGCCGCAACGCCGGATTCCGCGTTTCCGCCGCCAAATCGGGTCAGTGTTTCAAGATTTCAGACTGCTGGAACGCAAATCAGTTTTCGACAATGTGGCCTTCGCCATGCAAGTCATTGGGCGGCCGCGGCACGCCATAATGCGGACCGTGCCGGACGTGCTGGACCTGGTTGGTTTAGCTGGTAAAGAAAAACGCTCACCTCATGAATTGTCCGGTGGTGAACAACAGCGTGTGGCGATCGCCCGTGCCGTCGTCAACCGGCCGCAGATCCTGTTAGCTGATGAACCAACCGGAAACTTAGACCCGCGCACTTCGGAAGGCATCATGGCGGTCCTGGAACGGGTTAACCAGACCGGCACCACCGTTGTGATGGCGACACACGATGTTGGCCTAGTTGACCAGGCGCAGCACCGTGTAGTTGAACTAGTTGAAGGCCGGGTGGTGCGTGATGAAGCGTCAGGCTACTACGGTCGGGAGGTTTGATGCGCTTCAGGTTTGTCTTAGCTGAGATTGTTCACGGCTTCAGGCGGAACGCCTCGATGATCGGGGCCGTCATTCTGGTCACCTTTGTTTCGTTGAGCGCGGTCGGTGCCGCCCTGATGTTGCAGATCGAGGTCGACAGAGTCAAAGGCGAATGGTACGACAAAGTTGAAGTGTCCATCTATCTTTGCCCGGATGACCCAGTTGATCAGGGGAACTGCGCTGGAGGGCCAGTCACTGCCGATCAGATGCGGGCGGTCAGTGACCGGCTCAAATCAGCCGAGATGGAACCATATGTTGAACAGATTTACGAACAAACAGCCCAATCAGTTTATGACGAATACCTTGAACGGTATGGTGGCACCTACTTGGGTGAACAGATCACAGTTGAGTTCTTTGGCCCGATCATCCACGTCAGCCTGAAAGACCCAGACAAGTTCCAGGTTGTGACTGACGCGGTTTCAACAATGCCTGGAGTGTTGCAAGCGGTTGACCAGTCACAACTCTTTGACACGTTGTTTGACCTGTTGGCTAAAGTGCGGCTAGCTGCCTTAGCTGTCGCCGGAGTATTAGCTTTGGCGGCGATACTGCTAATCACCACCACGATCCGATTGTCGGCTCTGTCGCGGCGGCGTGAAACCGGGATTATGCGTTTAGTTGGGGCGTCTAATTTGTTTATCCAGTTACCGTTCATGCTGGAAGGCGCGGTCGCCGCGCTGCTCGGATCTGTTTTAGCGGTCGGCACACTGTGGGGAGTGACACGATTCTGGTTATCTGATTGGGTGGAACAGAACTTCACCTTGATTCAGGGCAGCGTCAACGCGATGGACGCACTAGTTGTGGCACCCTGGTTGGTGGTGGCCGCTGTTGTTCTGGCCGGTGTGAGTTCAGCTCTGACATTGCGGCGTTTCACGCGGGTTTGAGCTAGCGGGAATGATTTCTGGCGGGTGGCGCTGAAAGTAGGCTCAGCCGGTCGGGTCAACTAATTGAATATTTCCAGGTTCAGGTGGGAACCTATATGACGGGCAATCGGGCTAAACGATGCGGGAAGAGGTATTGAAGAGTGTTCGGCACCAGGGGGCGGGCGGCAAGCCGCCCGCGACTAGGTGACGCGGTGTCACGCGATCGCATGACCAGCCAAGACGTGACCAGCCAAGACGTGACTAGCGAAGACGTGGCAGGCAAGGATGACGCTCTGCCTGGTTCCGTGGGTTTTGGCCGCGTACCTGGACGGCGCTGGCGGCCAAGCTTATGTCTGGTTCTGATGGCTTTGGTGGGTTTGGTGTTGGCTGGTTCACCTGGTCCGGCCAGGCCGGCTGACGCCGTCAAAGACAAGGACACATTGGAACGTGAACGGTCAGTTAACCAACAAGAATTGAACCGTTTGCGGAGCGAACTGGAAGGCACTGATGTCGCCTTACAGGACGCTTACCTGAAACTTCAAGCCGCCACTGTTGAACTGCCGATAGCTCAAGGAACAATGGAGTTGGCTCAAGCTGATTACGCTGCCGCGTTGCAGGAACACGAGGCGATCGTGGTCGCGTTGACGCAAGCTGAGGAACAGAAAGCTCAGGTCACAGCCGAACTTGAGAGCCAAGTTGAACTAGCTGAAGCGTCGCACCGGGCGTTGGGGGCGTTGGCTCGTGACGCCATGATGGGTTACGGCATGGGCCAGTCAGAACTGATGGTGTTGTTGGGTTCAGCTTCAATTGATCAGGCCGCCAAAGATTTGGTGGCGGCTGAGGCGGCCGCCCGCACCCGGCAGGCGGTGATCTCTCAAGCTCAGCAGTCGGCTGGAGCTAACAAGAACCGTCAGGCCCGCCTTGAGTCTGTAACAGCTGAGATCACAAATTTGGAAGCTAAAGCTCAAACGGCGTTGGATAAGGCTGAAACCGCCAAGATCGCCGCTGAACAAGCCAAGAAGGAATTGGAGGAGCTTCAAGCTTCGATGCGGACGTTGGCCGCCAGCTTGGAGGAATCCAAAGCCGCGGCCGAAGCTAAACAAGCCGAGCTTGAACAAGAAAACAAGGTCATTCAGGACGAGCTGGACAAGATCTTGGAAGAGGAACGGCGGAAGAATAACTTGCCGCCACCAGATGGTTCGTTACCTCCGCCAAGTAAAGGCTTTTTTGGACGGCCGCTCGCCTCGGTCAGTGTGTCTTCACCGTTCGGTTGGCGGGTCCATCCGATTTATGGCACTAAACGTCACCATGACGGGGTTGACTTGTCAGCCAGCTGCCGCACACCGATTTATGCTTCAGCCGCTGGCAAGGTGATTTTCACTGGTGTGGCTGGAGGCTACGGTAACCGAATTGTCATCAGCCACGGCAATGTCAACGGTTATTTGATGTTCTCGACTTACAACCACATTGTTAATGGGGGCATCCTGGTGTCCAATGGGGCGCAGGTTTCGCAGGGCCAGCAGATCGCTAACGTTGGCACCACCGGTACCTCGACCGGTTGTCACTTGCACTTTGAGATTGGTGTTGGGTCAGCCAGTGGGGTGGTTGATCCGATGGGTTACATTTCTTGAGATTCGCCGCGGCTCGGGTCTTTGGTCGGCTTTGTCTTCGGCTTAATTATCTAGTGGACGATGCCGCCGTCCCGTTCCCAGCACCCTGAAGGCCTATTCGGGTCAGTTGTCGAACACCTACTAATTCCCCGGAGGAATTAGTTGACGGACGGACGGGGTGGGGCCTAGACGTGAGGCACGGGACTGGTGTTCAGGCTGGGGGCCGGGGGGGGCGGGACCGGGCAGCGATGTGTGGTGGTGCTACTAAACTGGTCGTCTTATGGGTAAGCAGCAGGGCCGCCAGGTGGTCGCGACCAACCGCAAAGCCCGCCACGAATATTATCTTGACCAGACGCTTGAAGCCGGGTTGGTGCTGACCGGCACAGAAGTCAAAGCGCTGCGCGCTGGAATGGCGTCACTGGTGGATGGCTGGGTGTCGTTCGATTCCGGCGAGGCTTGGCTCGAAGGAGTGCATATCCCGGAATACACCCAAGGGAGTTGGACCAACCATGCCGCCCGGCGCAAACGTAAACTGCTGCTGCATAAGGATCAGATTCGCAAGTGGCGGTCGAAGGCCGCCGAGGTGGGCGTGACGGTGGTGCCGTTGCGGTTGTATTTCCAGGATGGCCGGGCCAAAGTCGAGATCGCGCTGGCTCGCGGCAAACGGGATTGGGATAAGCGTCAAGCTTTACGTCAACGTCAAGATGACATGGAAGCACGCCGGGCGATGCGTGCTCGGACTCGGATCTGACCCGGGTTGGCCTTGGGGCCTTGGCGGGGCTTGAGCCTTGATGACACGTTGGTTACGTTCTGGCCTGTTGATGGCGGCCCGGGTTGTTTTGGGAGCCTTGACGGTCTGGTTAGAGGCCCCTTTCACAGCGGCTTCCGCGACGGGCGCAGGCCGTAGGCTTGACGCATGATTCCGATCGAGATCCCAAGCCAGGAACCACATTCCCAGTCGCCGCGCAAACTGTCAGCCCAGGCTTACGAATCTGAGTTGTACCGTTTACAGTCCGAGCTGGTCACTATGCAGGAGTGGATTAGACGCGAAGGCAAACGACTGGTGGTGATTTGCGAAGGCCGGGACGCCGCGGGCAAAGGCAGCGCGATCGCCCGCATCACGCAATACCTCAACCCGCGTTACTGCCAGGTGGCGGCCCTACCCAAGCCGACTCAGCGCGAACAAAGCCAGTGGTACTTTCAGCGCTATGTGGAACATTTGCCTTCAGCCGGTGAGATCACGATCTTTGACCGATCCTGGTACAACCGGGCCGGTGTTGAACTGGTCATGGGTTTTGTGACTCAGCCGCAGTACAAGCTGTTCTTGCGTCAGGTCCCAGTGTTTGAGAACTTGCTGATCGAGGATGGGATTATGCTGCGGAAGTACTGGTTCTCCGTCAGTGACGTTGAGCAGGAGAAACGTTTCCATTCGCGGATGGCGGATCCTTTGCGGCGGTGGAAGTTGAGCCCAATGGACTTGGCCGCGATTACCCGTTGGGAGGATTATTCGAGGGCCAAAGACGACATGTTCTTGGCTACGGACACGGTTGCTTCGCCTTGGTACACGGTCGAATCGGAAGACAAGAAGCGTTCACGTATCAACGTCATCGCGCATCTTTTGTCGTCGGTTCCTTATGAGCATCTTGAACCGGAGCCTTTGGACATCCCGCCGCGACCGCCTCGGCAAAACTATTACCGCCCACCACGTGATGTTGAGAACCACTACGTGCCTGATGTCGCGGCAGCGCTTGAGCGCGGTGGTAAACGTTCCAAGAAGGGTAAGGCCAGGTCGGTTGATGCGGAGGATCTGGCGGGCCCGGTAGATCCGGTGGGTTCGGTAGGTCCGGTCGTTTAGGCCGCGGCGGGATCTCACATGGGAGTCGGGCGCTTTGATGCCTGGCGCGGTGCTGGATCTGTTCTTAGGCCCGGCCGACGGCTGGGACGAGGGCGGCGGCATCGGCCAAATTGAGGCCCCAAAGAACCAAAGCCGACTGGTGCGCCTAACCTAAAACCAGGCGGCCTTTCTGCTCTAAGCGAACACGGCGCCTTGGGTAGGGCTGCGGGTCCCCGGAGCGATCGGCGGAGGGGGGATTTAGTCAACGGCTTGACGAACTGCCAATAGGGCTCTAGATTATTAGTCAACAGCTTGACTGACAAGCCCTTGACTACTGCCATGGTTGTGAGATTCCGCGGCCTAGCTGGACCTGGTGGTGGCCACTTTGCGAAAGGATGTGTTGATGTCCGACATCAAAGAACAAATCATTGACCAATTCAACGAGCTGCGAGTCCTGCGCCGCCTGGCGCGGGGACAAGAGCAGCGCAAACGCGGTCCACGAGGCGACCCAGGTCATGGCCAAGGCCGGGTCTTGGCGCTGCTGGCCCTCAAATCAGAAATGACGCAACGCGAGCTGGCATACCTGTTCGGAGCGTCCAAACAGGCCTTGGCCCAAATCCTGCGCCGACTGGAAGACGGCGGCCTAATTGAGCGTGAACCGTCTCAAGATGACCGGCGGGTCGCTCAAGTCCGGCTGACAGCGCAAGGCTCGGACGCGGCCGCCAATTTGGCGGATGATTCGGCCGCCGGTACGGCCATGCTTGCCGTTCTGGACGATGCCGAGTTGTCGTCTTTGTCTTCCGCGCTCGGCAAGATCATCGCTCATTTGCGCCAGAACCTGCCGGACAGAGACGGGCTAACCGATGCCAGGTTGGAGCAGCGCTTGGCTCGTCTAAGTCGGCACGCCCGGCTGGGCGAAGATGACCGGTTCGGATCGGATGCGACTGGCCACGGTCCGCGCCATGATCGCGCTTGGATGGGATCGCCTCAACGGCATCAACATCGCGGTCCGCACCATCGTCCGCACCAGTGCCAATGCGGCCAGATCCAATCCGCTGGGCCTGGCGCCTCGGCCGACCCGACGGGATCGGCCGACCCGGCGGCCTCGGCTGGCCCAGCCAAGCCTCCGACTGACCCAGCCAAGCCAACTGGCGCTGATGACGACTAGTAGGCCGTCCCCCAGCGCCTTATCGCCGCGTTTCCGCTGGTGAGAGCTCCGCTCACAGCGCGTCAACTTGGGCCGCAGTGGGTGTTATCCAACACCCACCTAGCAGCCTGTCTTACGACAGTCTCCTAGGCGGTCCCCCAGGGCCTTATCGCCGCGTTTCCGCTGGTGAGAGCTCCGCTCACAGCGCGTCAACTTGGGCCGCAGTGGGTGTTATCCAACACCCACCTAGCAGCCTGTCTTACGACAGTCTC
>JAIRYJ010000035.1 GCA_031267825.1 Bifidobacteriaceae bacterium | reverse complement strand
CCAGTCAGATTCGCCACCTGCGACGAATCACCTAACGGATTTTCTGAAGCATTCAACTTACGCAGATTCGGCAAGGCCTCAACCGGCGTCAAATCAGTGATCTGGTTCCCATAAACCGACAACTCCTCTAACCGCACCAGGCTTCCAACTGGGGTCAGATCAGTGATCTGGTTCCCATAAACCGATAATTCCTCCAACCCGGCTAGAGCTTCAATACCATCAAGCGACACGACCCGCTTACGGTAACACTCCAGCGTCCGCAACCCCAACACCGCAGGATCAGCCGAATCCAACACAGCGTCAACCGCCCGACCCAACGCCACATTCACACAACCCAACAACGCCGGATCCATCCCAGTCACCGGCACACCAAACACCGGCCCAACACCACTAGCGGCCACCAAACCACCAGCCAACGCCACCACCACCGCGCACCTACCGAATCCCTTAACCATCACAACGAACCGCCTTCCTCACAGTCCAACACCAACACGTCCCCACCAACCCACAACAGCAGGTTGGGGTCCTCAAACGTGAAAACCCCAACCCACCTGTATAGATACCGCCTACCAGCCGGTACCTACCTGAACCTTCGTCGCGAACGCACCAGAACCAGTCGCCTTATAGAAATAAAGCGCACCAGTCTCATTATTGCGTCCCACCAAATCACTCCTACCATCACCATTCAAGTCAGCACCAGCACCCATCGCGAAAGCACCCCAACCATTCCCAACCTGAACCTTAGTAGCGAACGAACCACTACCCAAACCAGCATAGAAATACAACTTCGACGTGGACCGCTCAATCCCAAGAATGTCATTCTTACCATCCCCGTTAGCATCACCAGCCGCATACAAATCCCAACCCGACCAGCCATTACCAACCTGCGGATAAGGCGAATAGAAACCACCCGTGCCATTACCCTTATACAACAACAACGCACCAGTCGACTCTTTGATAGCCAGCAAGTCAGCCTTACCATCACCATTCAAATCGCCAGTCGGCGTAACCCGATAACCATTCCAGCCATTACCGATCTTCACCGGATCCGCCAAACACGTCCCCGAAGGACCACGGTACAACCACAAATCACCAGCAGCATCACGAGCGATCACATCGCTATTACCATCACCGTTCCAATCCCCCGGAGCATAGACCGTCTTATCCTCAAAACCAGCCCCAATCTGGATCCTGGTACCAAGCGAACCAGTCGTAGACGACGGATAAGCCAACATCCGCCCATACTTGTCAACCGCTAACACCTCACCACGCCCATCACCATTCATATCCTTACTCAAAGTAATCTGCGTCATCGGCGTAGCACCCGCCAAACCACTATCAAACACACACTTCTGAGCCTTAGCCGCCTGAACCGCCCTAAACGCATCCACAATCCCATAACCAACCTGATTAGTCCGTGTCGGATAATTATGCGCCGTCTGCGTCAAAATCGCCGTCACCTTAGCCGCCGTCAACGCCGGATTCTCACGCCAAACCATCGCCGCCACAGACGCCACCAACGGCGCCGAATACGAAGTACCGGCTTCGTCTTCAATGTAGGCATTGTTGACCGTGGCCAACGTGACAATGTTCGCACCCGGAGCGGCCAGATCAACCTGAGCGTTATGCGTCGAACCCGTCCACCAATCACCAAACTTGTCAGTGGCAGCAACCGAAACCACAGGTGCGTACGCCGCCGGGAAACCCGGCGAATTACCCGCCTGAGCGTCATTCCCGGCCCCGGCCACCACGACAACCCCTGCGGCTATGGCGTCGTCTATAGCCGAACGCCACGTTGACGGCATCGAAAGAGTCCGGAACGACATCGTGATAACCTTCGCACCGTCTTTAACGGCCTGCCTAATTGCAGATGTCACCGCGGCTGTCTGTATCATGGCCGAGCTGTCCGTGACCTTGTAGAACAGTACCTTGTTATCCCACGGCGCACTCGCCATCAGAAGACTGTTATTGGTCTTAGCTATGATCAGCGAAGACACCCACAGGCCATGCATGTGATAGCCGTCCGCCACAGTACCGGCCGGCCAGCGAACGTTACTGTCCATCTCACCGAAATCATTTTTCTCCACCAGCCTTAGAGCGTCGACATCGTTCGGCAAGGTCGCCGGCAAACCCGTGTCCAGCACAGCGATCGGCACCCGTTCGGAATAGCCATTGGTCGTGTCCATGATCTTCCAGGCGTCAGAAAAACGACCACCCGGATAAGCCTTCAAGTACCACTGGAAATTCCTTGGGCTGGTGTACAGGGGGTCGTTAGGATCACTGGCGTACCCCGCCGGAATCACCGAGGTACTTGGATCACCAATGACGGAGTTATCGCCGTTCGCATCATCAGTAAGTACAACATCTTGTTCGTAGTCGACCGCGTCGAACAATTCGGAGGCGACTAGGTGCGGCACCAAAGCCGCCGAGACTGCGGCGCTGGCTGATTGGATCACGCCAACAACACCCTGACTCACCCAAGTGAACCCAACCGGCGAGCCAGACGACGCGCCACTCACACTAGCCGCAACCTGTGCGGCCGCGACCTCGGAAGTAACAGCACCAGCCGTCACCCCATCGCGCACCAAAACAACCAACCTTGTCGCATCAACCCACGAACTAGACGGTGTGGTGAGCGGGCCAAGAGTGTTGCCAGTCGCCACAGCCGGAACCGACACAGAAACTAAGCCACCAGCAACAACCAACACGCCAGCAGCAAACAAAACAACCAACCGAGGAACAGCCCGTAGGGCCGATCTTTTTGTGCTCATGGTTGATCGTCCCACTCATGCGCCGGTATGGCAACAGCAAAGATTGTTTAGTGCGGTAGAACCGCTCAACAAGCCCACCAACCTGGCCTGAAACGGCTTGCCGACACCCGATCATGGGGGTCTGTGTCAATAACGGTGGGTGGAGTTTGCGTTGTTAGTTGTCCTCCGCCGGGTCGAGTCGGCCCGGGAAGCTGATTACGAAGGCGTTCAACGCGGGCTTCCACCGGTTGGCCCAACGCTTGCGGCCTTTGCCTGTGAGGTCCAAGGAGCGGGTCACCAGGTAAAGGCATTTCAACGCGGCGGTATCGTTCGGGAAGTGGCCCCTTGCCCTGACGGCCCGCCGTTAGCGGGCGTTCAACGACTCGATAGCGTTGGTCGTGTAGATGATCTTGCGGATCTCCACATCCCAGGCCAGGAACGGCGTGAACTCCTCCCAGGCGTTGTCCGCGCAGGTGTAAGCCTGACCCATCGAACAACGCACCTGGAACTGTTGACAAGCCCGGATGTATTCCCTCGACCCAAATCGCGACCCGCGGTCGAAATGAACTACGACACCTTCGGGTCGGCCGCGTCTAAGCCAAGCATCCGTCAACGCCGCCACCACCAACGACGCTTTCATCCGCGAATCGATCGACCAGCCGACGATCTGGTTCGCGAACAAGTCTTTGACCGCACACAGATACAGCTCGCCCTCGGCCGTCTTATGCTCGGTGATATCGGTCAACCAAACCTGGTTCGGCGCGCTGGCCGTCAAGTCCCAGCCAACCAGGTCATCGTCCGCGGGTTGATCAGCCGGTTTGGTCTTGGCCCGGCCTTTACGGGTGATCGTGGAGAACACTTAGTGTTTGTGGCACAACCGCCGCACCCGCCGTTCCGAAACGTTAAACCCCTGGTCGTTCAGTTCATCCGCGATCAGCCGGTAGCCGAACTCCGGGTCGTCTTCGTGGACTTGCCTGATGGCCGCCACAAGCCGGTTTTCTTCGGCTTGGCGGGCGCTGAGGGGGCGCCTGAACCACTTGTAGTAGGCCTGGCGGGCGGAAGCCCAACACCCTGGCGGCCACCTGCACCACGCGCCTGCAAGGCATAGAGAAGGCTAGTTCACGGACCACCGGGAAGATCATTTTGGGCGCTACAGGTTAGCTTGCGACAAATACGCCGAGGCCTTCCTGAGGATCTCGTTTTCGATCTCCAACACCTCGATCCGGCGCAGCAGCGTGGTTTGGTCGGCCCGCTCGTCCGGGTCGTCGCCCAGTTCGATGCCCCTGACCCTCAAACGCGGGTGGTTGACCCATTTCGACAACACCAACTTCGACACGCCCAGGTCACAGCAGACCTGTTCCTGGGTCGAACCGGACTCAACCAAAGCCACAGCGTCCCTCTTAAACTCCTGTGAATACTGGGTTGACATGAAACTTGATCCTCCTCCCGGCCGACCCAAGGCCGACCATCCCTGAAATCAACCAAACCCTCAGCAAACCCCGTCGCATATCGTTCCCCAAGGACAGAACAGGAAACCAACGTCACCCAGAGCGGAAACTCAAGGTTTGGAGTAGTGCTAGTTGCGGGTTGAAGGCTTCGGCTGGTGTGGCACAGGCGAGGCCCTTGCGGGGTTGTTTGTTGATCTCTTCAACGATGGCGGCCAACTCGTCTCCGGTCAGGTCTTCGAAGCTGGTGCCTTTCGGCAGGTAGCGTCTGATCCGGCCGTTGAAATGTTCGTGCGCGCGGCCACTTCCCGGACGGCACCGCCGCGTTGAAGTGCCTCTACCTGGTGACCCGCTCGCTGGATCCCACAGGCAAAGGCCGCAGACGTTGCGCCAACCGGTAGAAGCCCGCGTTGAACGCCTTCACGATCACCTTCCCGGGCCGACTCGACCCGGCGGAGGACAACTAACAACGCAAACCCAACCCACCGTTATTGACATAGACCCTCACTACGAGCTGCCCAAAACTGCGCAGACTACCAATCCGCGCGTCATCGGCATACCCGCTATAAGGCGTCCACCGGTTCAGTCGTTTCAACGGTGGTCACCAATGGCACATCGGCACCTATGACGGCCCAGACAGCGGCCTCCGCATCACTAATCAGCTTCTCGTGCGCCTGATTGGCGTTCTCTCCATAACCCGGCAGGTAGATCTGCAACCCGCCGGTGTAGACGTCAGGCCCTATCCCCACCAGACCAAGGTTGTCCAAACCAACCGCGAGAACCTCATCCACCAGTGCTCGCATCTCATCGACTGATCGCGGAACATGCTGGAATTCGAGCGTCAACTCCGGATACTTAGCGCCCGCCTGGCTCAGCGCCTGTTCGGCCTCCACCGACCCTGGCTTAAGGAAAACAACCAGCCCCTGCCGGTCTGAACAGTAGGCCGCACCAGCCACAGAGGCGGACCGCTGATCCACTACCAAGGAAATGTCATCTCCCATTTGGACGGCCCGGTCAGAGAAATCGTTGTAGGCCAACTGGTTGCCAGACCCGTCATATTCGAGGCAAGAATCCGCTACTCGCTTATTTTGCTGAGATGGTACGGCGGACTTAGCGGACTGAGGCGCCAGCGCCGGTGTCCCTAAGGACGGTTCAGGGGCAAACACCGCCTGGGCCGCGAGCAGCGCGACGACCGCCGTGACAGTTATAACAGGGCGGTCCGTTTCGGAGAGAATCTCATGTCCGTACCTACCTTTCGAAGGCCTCGGATCATACCTAAGGCCCGGCGTACCCCTGGCACGAGTGATAGGGGTAACCCTGCGAAGGCAGGGACCGGACGGTCAGGCGACCGGTTCCGGCCAGAGGCCGGAGGACCCGGGTGCTTCCTAAAGGTTGTGGATGATGTCCTCAACCCGGACCTTGGCGTCACCGAACAGCATGGCCGAATTCTCGTTGAAGAACAGTGGGTTCTGCACGCCGGCGTAACCAGTCGCCATTGAACGCTTGAAGATGATCACCTGGCCCGCTTCCCAAACGTGAAGCACTGGCATACCGGCGATCGGCGAAGAAGGATCATCCAAAGCGGCCGGGTTGACTGTGTCATTAGCGCCAATCACCAGGACAACATCCGTCGCCGAGAAGTCCTCATTGATCTCATCCATCTCAAAGACGATGTCATACGGCACCTTAGCTTCAGCCAGCAACACATTCATGTGGCCTGGCAGGCGACCAGCCACCGGGTGAATAGCGAAACGCACATCAATGCCGCGGGTCCGCAGCTTACTGGTCAAATCCGCCACCGCACCCTGAGCCTGAGCCACGGCCATGCCATAACCAGGCGCGATAATCACACTCGAAGCGTTCTTCAACAGATCAGCCACCTCAGGGGCAGTTGTTTCACGATGCTCGCCATAATCCTTGGCTTCACCAACCACAGCACCATCAGAACCAAAGCCACCCATAATCACCGAAATGAACGAACGGTTCATGGCTTTACACATGATGTAACTCAGATAAGCACCAGAAGAACCAACCAGAGCACCAGTAATGATCAGCAAGTCATTACCTAAAGTGAAGCCGGCCGCGGCCGCCGCCCAACCCGAATAAGAGTTCAGCATCGACACAACCACCGGCATGTCGCCACCACCAATAGCCGCAACCAGATGCAGGCCAAGCAGCAAAGCTATCCCAGTCATCACCGCCAACAACACAATGCCAGTTGAACCGCCGCCGGCCTCCCCGGCGGCAGTGACATGGTGAGACGCGGGCAGAATGACGAACCACACCGTCAAACCAACAAAGGCGATAATCGCCGCCAGATTCAGCAAATTGTGGTGCGGTAACGCCAACGGAGCTGACTTCATCTTGGCTGACAGTTTCAGGTAAGCGATGATCGAACCAGTGAACGTGACAGCACCAATGAAAACACCAACAAACAGTTCGCCATAATGCAAGCCAGCGTTCGTTGCCGGTGGGCCCTCAAGATATGACACCCAGCCCACCAACACAGCGGCCAAACCAACAAACGAATGGAACAACGCGATCAGTTCCGGCATGCCAGTCATCTCAACCCGCAACGCCCGGAACACGCCGATGATCGCACCCAGCGCCATCGGCACCAAAATGGCCGCCACACCCCAGATCGGTAAGGCCTCCGTCACGGCCATCCCACCAGACTTGACACCAAGCAGAGTCGCTAAGACCGTGATGATCAGAGCTACCGCCATACCAATCGAACCGAGAATGTTGCCGCGTTTCGATGTTTCATGTTTGGACAACCCAGCTAAAGCCAGAATGAACAACAACCCCGCGATAATGAACGCGCCCTGCTGCAATGAAATCGACATGACCGGTCAGCCTTTCTTGAACATTTTCAGCATGCGCTGGGTCACAGTGAACCCACCGAACACGTTGATCGAAGCGAGCAAGATTCCTAGAACTGACAACACCAGGATCGCCAAATTAGTGCTGCCATCATGTTGCGACTGAGACAACCCAACTAGCGAACCAACCACAATGATCCCGGAAATTGCGTTCGTCACACTCATCAGCGGCGTGTGCAAAGAGTGCGACACATTACCAATCACGTAATAGCCGATCACCACCGCCAGCATGAACACCATGAAATGCCCCAGCAGGCTTTCCGGTGAAACCCAGAACAACGCCAGCAGCGCCGCCGCGCACACCCCTAACAGGGTGTACGTCACCCTCGGGTCGCGTTTCTTCTTCGGTTCTGGCGGTGGCGGAGGTGGCGGCGGAGCGACTTGCGCCACTGACACCGCGACCGGTGGTGGCGGCCATGTGACCTCCCCATCTGTCACGACCGCCATACCCCGGACGACGGCATCGTCCATATCTAAGACGACCTGCCCGTCCTTACCTGGCGTAATCAACTTGAACAAATTGACAATGTTCTGGGCGAACAAGTTGGACGCCTGGGTTGGTAAACGGCCAGCCAGATCGGTATAGCCGATTATCTTGACACCATTATCAGTCGTCACCACCTGATCTGGTTTCGACCCCGCCACATTGCCGCCATTAACCGCCGCCATGTCAACTATGACCGAACCAGGACGCATCGTGGCGACCATTTCCTCAGTGATCAGGCGTGGCGCTGGTTTGCCTGGGATCAAAGCGGTCGTGATAACAATGTCAACGTCTTGGACTTGCTGTGCGTACATCCGCTCAGCCGCAGCGGCGTAATCATCTGAAGCTTCCTTGGCGTAACCATCAGATGATTCCTGTGACTCAGCCTCAACCGCCACAAAATCGGCACCCATTGATTCGACCTGTTCAGCCACAGCCGCCCTGATATCAGTCGCCCGGACAATCGCACCCAAAGCGCGGGCCGCGCCGATCGCCGCTAACCCGGCCACACCAGCCCCAGAAACGAACACCTTAGCTGGTGGAACCTTCCCAGCCGCCGTCACCTGCCCGGTGAAGAACGAACCGAAAGCCCCAGCCGCCTCGATAACCGCTCGATACCCGGCGATGTTCGCCATAGATGAGATCACATCCAAAGCTTGGGCCCGTGAAATCCGAGGCACCGAATCCATCGCCAAGACCGTGACCTTCGCGTCCGCCAGCTTCTTCAGCAACTTAGGGCTACGCGGCGCGGCGATCAAACCAATCAAGACCGCACCCGGCTTCAGCAAATCAATCTCTGAATCCGTTGGCGGCTCAATCTTGGTCACAATGTCAGCCGCCCAAGCCGTCTTACGTCCGGCTATTTCCGCCCCGGCCTCAATGTACAACTCATCAGGGAAGGACGCCGCTTGGCCCGCCCCTTTCTGGACCACAACACCGTAGCCCAGTTTGACCAGTTGGGCGACAGATTTCGGGCTGGCCGCGACCCGCCTCTCACCGGTCGAAGATTCTTTGGGGACACCGATCAGCATTAGGTTTCCTTCCTCCCTGATTGCTCTGATTCAATCATTCTTATCCGCTCCTCAAGGCGCCGAGTGGCAGCCCGCAGAGCTTGTTCCGCATCCAGTCCGGCGGCATCGGCTTCAGCCGCCAAGGCGGCCAAACGCCGCCCAAGGCTATCGCCACCGGCCAGTTCGCCTTCGGCGTCCGCGCCAGACATGATGTCCAGGCTGTCAATCTGACTCAGATCAAGGCCAGCCCGCCGGGCCCGGCCAAAAACTTTTTGGGCCCGCGCCAAGGCTGGCTGACCAACTGGTATACCATCCAGCACCGAGCGGCGCGACTTTTCTTCGGTTTTGATCCGGTCCCAGCGTTTATGGGACTCCTCAGCCGACAAGTCTTCCGCCTGATCATCACTAAAAACATGAGGATGGCGGCGAACCAGTTTATCGCCCGCCAAGCGGGCCAGATCATCAATATCAAACTGGTCCTCAGTCGCTTCAGCGGCGATCAAAGAATGAAAAACAACCTGCAACAGCACATCGCCGAGCTCTTCACGCATATCATCCCGGTTGCCCTGGTCAATCGCCTCAGCCGCTTCATAAGCCTCCTCAAGCAAATACTGAACCAAGGATTGATGAGTTTGGCGGGCGTCCCAAGGACAACCGCCCGGCGCCCGCAAACGCGCCATAACACTGATCAAATAGGCCACGCCATCTAGAGCGGGTGCGCTACCAGACGGGTTCTGGCCTTGATTCACCGCTGCGGCTCCGCGCTGGGAGTGGGCTGGCTGACCGACACAGCCCAAGGATAAGCCGGTTGCTCAATGACATTAGTTTCATTATCAAGCACACCATAACGCGGATTAAGCACCATATTGTTCAGTGCGTCGGCTGTTTCAGCGCCAATCAGACCGTCCTGAACGGCTTGCGAATAGGCCGTCTGCCAGCCGTTCATCAGTAAGGACCGGGTTGTGCCAACAGGCTCCAGCGCCATGATGGTTTCAACTTGTTCGGCAGCCAACCCTTGCGACATCCAGGTTTCAAACTCGTCAGCTGTCGGAACTTTCGCCACATCAATCAGGGACTGGTCACCGGTTTGATTAACCAGGTCACGGCAGTAGCGTTCAATCACTATGGTCAAGGCGATCACACCAACAGTGCTGGGTCCTTGACCGCCAAGCTCACTGACAGCGTTAATCTGGGCTGTCACGGTGGCCGCTTCCGCCTCAGTCACAACCACATCACCTAAGCTGGCCGCCACACCGGGCCGGGCATCGCAGGCCGCCAAACCCGCCCCAGCGATCAGACTCAGGCTCAAGGCTACGGCCAGACTTCGAAGACGGCCGCTAACACCTATCTGATTACTACTGTCACGGGCAGAGTCAGCCACATCGGTTCCTTCCGTTGGTTGGGCCAGCGCCAGCGGGCCGTTCGCTCTGGACCAATCTTACGCGGCAAGACACGCCCCGCCCGCAAAGCGGCCAGCCAGCCAACACCGGTTTCAACCTCTCAAACCAACGCCAGGGCCGCCAGGCGAGCCGCCGCCAGCGCCACCAGATGAGCCGCCAGGCGTACCATCACCTGAGCCGCCGCTAGAAGCGTCACCCGGACGGTGCCGGGTGATGTCCGCGATCATCCCGGACAACCACTGAACCAGGTCAACCCCAGACATGGCCGATTCACCCAAAGCACGGCCCTGCGGCACAGGTAACAACACCGCCCGGGTGGCCGGTTTGAAGATCACTCCCCGAACCGAACGTTCCAACCAGAAACGCTCCCATTCTTCTGGTTCCCAAGGGGACACCCGGACGTAACGGCCTTGCAGCACCAGTTGTGTCATCCCGGCCCGCCGGGCCTGTAAACGCAGCTTCGCGACCTCAAACAAAGCTTCAGCTTCGGTTGGGATTGGGCCGTAACGGTCAGTCAGCTCGTCAGCGACTTGTTTCAGGTCAGTGTCCGATGCCGCCGCCGCAAGTTTGGCGTACACCTCAAGTCGCAGCCGCTCACCATCGACATAACTCCGTGGAATATGGGCATTGACAGGCAGTTCCACCAGCACCTCTGGCGGCGCGGCCGCCGCCTCACCTTTAGCCTCCGCCACCGCCTCACCGATCATGCGCAGATAAAGGTCAAAACCAACCCCGGCGATATGCCCGGATTGTTCCCCGCCAAGTAAGTTACCGGCGCCACGGATTTCAAGATCCTTCAACGCGACCCGCATTCCGGCGCCAAGCTCAGATTGTGAAGCGATCGTCGACAACCGGTCATGAGCTGTCTCAGTCAACGTCTTACCCGGCGGGTAAAGGAAATACGCGTAAGCCCGTTCTTTGCCACGCCCAACCCGTCCTCGAAGCTGATGTAACTGCGCCAAACCAAACCGGTCGGCATCGTCCACTATCAGAGTGTTAGCGTTAGCGATATCCAACCCTGTCTCAATGATCGTGGTACATACCAGAACGTCAAACCGTCTTTCCCAAAAGTCAATCATCACCTGTTCGAGTTGTTTCTCATTCATTTTGCCGTGCGCCACAGCGATACGCGCCTCCGGCACCAACTCAGCTAACTCGGACGCCGCCCGGCTAATCGACTGCACCCGGTTATGGACATAGAAAACCTGACCCTCGCGCAGCAGTTCACGCCGAATAGCGGCCGCCACCTGACCAGGTGTGGCCCGCCCAACATAAGTCAAAACAGGGTGACGTTCCTCTGGTGGAGTAGTCAGGGTTGACATTTCACGAATCCCGCTGACAGCCATTTCTAACGTCCTGGGGATTGGTGTGGCGGACATTGAAAGCACATCAACCGCCGGAGCTTGAGCTTTCAGTGTTTCCTTATGTTCCACACCGAAACGTTGCTCCTCATCAATCACCACCAACCCGAGATCTTTGAACCGGGTGCCGCCAGTGATCAAAGCATGAGTGCCGATCACCACATCAACTTTGCCCGCCACCAGATCAGCTCTAGTTTGGCTGGCTTCTTTAGCCGACTGGAAACGAGATAAAGCCCGCACCTCCACCCCGAAGGGCGCGTAACGGTCAGTGAACGTATCAAAATGCTGCCTGACCAGCAGTGTTGTTGGAGCCAAAACAGCCACTTGTTTACCGTCCTGAACCGCTTTGAAAGCCGCCCGGACAGCGATCTCAGTTTTACCGTAACCAACATCACCACAAATTAACCGGTCCATCGGCGAAGGCGCCCGCATATCTGATTTGACCTCATCAATCGTGGTCAACTGGTCTGGTGTTTCAACGTAATCGAAGGCGTCTTCCAGTTCACGTTGCCAAGGTGTGTCCGGGCTGAAAGCGAAACCTTTAGTCGCCATCCGAGCGGCGTAAAGCCGGACCAGTTCCTCAGCTAAACGGTTGACCGCTTGGCGGGCCCGTGACTTAGCTTTAGCCCAGTCACCGCCACCGAGACGTGACAGTGAAGGATTCTCGCCGCCAACATAACGGGTCACCTGATCAAGCGAATCAGTTGGAACATATAAGCGGTCAGCTGGCTGGCCGCGTTTTGACGGGGCGTATTCGATCACCAAATATTCGCGTGTCGCCCGGCTGTCACCAGCTCCCACAGTCCGGTCAACTAGTTCAACAAACCGTCCAACACCATGCTGTTCATGGACCACCAGGTCACCGGTTTGAAGTTGGAGCGGATCAACCGCCGCCTTACGGCGTGACGGCATACGCCGCATGTCACGTGTTGTAGCGCCGTTCCGGCCAGTCAAATCCCGCTCTGAGATGACCGCTAGTTTCAGGTCTGGAACGGTGTAGCCCCGTCCGGAGGCGGTTGTGACCAGCACCAAACCAGGCTGATAACTGGCTTGATCGAAGTCGGGGATCAGCTTGGCGGGCACCGATTCGCCCGATAGGCGTTCAGCTAAACGTTTCGCCGGGCCGTGGCCTTCAGTTGTCAACACAACACACCAGCCGGCTTTAGTCCAGGAACGTAACTGTTTGATGGCGTGCGCCACTTGGCCGTGATAGTTCTCCAACGGGCGGGCCCCGAGTTTGATCCGGACAGTTTCATCCGCCCAGGTGGCCGCCCCCTGCCCAGTTTCAAGTTGTTCATTGCCCGATGCCGTCCCGCCAGCTCCCAGCCGACTTCCAGGAGACAGCCCGGTCGGTTCAGCCGAGTCTGGTAAACCGAACGAATCAGCGTTCCACCAGCCGCAGCCAACCTGGCCCGCTTCGGCTTCAAGTTGGTCCATGGTGAGGAACGATCCAGCTTCCAAACTGACCGGTGAGTTACCACCAGTCGCGGCCGCCTCCCAGGCGGCCTCAAGGAACTCCCCGGCGGTGGCGATCAGATCATCCGCCCGGCGGTGTAACCGCTCCGGTTCAAGGAACAGCATCAACGAACCGCGTGGCGCCAAATTCAGCACCGGTGTCAAGCCGTCAGCCAGAACCGGGGTGAGCGATTCCATGCCTTCGGCGTAGATTCCTTCAGCTACCTGGCTGAGCAGGTCAGCCACTCCCGGTAAGCGCGGTATCAAAGCCCGGGCGCGGGCTTTGACAGTGTCAGTGATAAGCAGTTCACGGCAGGCCGTGGCCCACAATCCGCTTGCCGCCAGGTCTGATGAGCGCTGATCCGACACAGCGAAATAGCGGCATTCCTCAACTTCATCACCCCAGAAATCAATCCGGATGGGGTGACTTTCAACCGCCGGGAAAACATCTAAAATACCGCCGCGAACAGCGTATTCACCGCGCCGGGTGACCATGTCTACGCGGCTGTAAGCCAGTTCCGCTAAACGGTCAGCCACATCAGTCAGATCAGCTTGATCGCCTGCTTTAAGACTGACTGGGGTGATCTCGCCCAAACCGGTCACCGCTGGTTGAAGAATTGATCGTAAAGGAGTTATGAGCAGTTCAATTGGGCCGTGCGGCCCGGCCACCTCAGGGTGAGCCAAGCGACGGAAAACCGCTGTCCGCCTGCCTAAAGTGTCCGCCCGGGGAGATAAACGTTCATGCGGCAGAGTTTCCCACGCTGGCAGGACAGCGATCTGATCGGCTGGCATGAAAGCTTGGGCGGCGGCCGCCAGTTCCTCGGCCGCGCTAGTTGAAGCTGTGATGGCCACAACCGGCGGATACGGCAGGCCAGGGCCGGACGGACGGAGACGGTAAGCCTCAGCCATGGCTTTGGAGATGGCGGCGATCAACGCCGGACGGATCGCTTCAACCGCGGTGATATCAACCCGGTCACTAGTTTCGCTACTACCGCCACCCGCCCCGTCAAGCGGTTGAACCCGGTCGGCCGCCAACTCCAGAACCTCAGCCAGGCCCGGGTCTTGGGCCAGCAGTTCAGGCAGATAGGTCAGCGGCATCAGCTTTCCTCCCGCTCAGACCCAGGCCCCTGACCCGCCCCGCATCTCCTCCAGGACCACGCCGTGGTCGGCATCAGCTTTCCTCCCGCTCAGACCCAGGCCCCTGACCCGTTAGGGAACCACCGCGCGGCGGATCCCCAGCCGGTTTCGGCGCAGCCGGAGGTGAATGAAAAACAAGCTGAGCGGCAGCCAAACCATGCGAAATAACCTGTTCGACGGCATCGGCCGCCCGACTGGCCAACAACTCAACCTCAGCCAACTGCGAACTCGGGAAATCACGCAAAACATAGGCGGCGGCATCGTCCCCTAAAGTAGGCCGGTCCACACCCAACCGGACCCGCAAGTAATCCCGCGAACCAAGGGCACGCGAAATATCGCGCAAACCATTGTGGCCACCCTCACCGCCGCCACGTTTCAACCGCACCTGCCAAGCCGACAAATCAATATCATCATGAACCACAATCAGATGATCCAAATCAACCCCAAAATAGTTCATCAACTCGGCGGCCGGACCACCAGACAAATTCATGAACCTTTGCGGTTTAGCTAACACCGCCCGTGGCCCAGGCAGACCGCCAGGCGCCCAGCCAATCCGCGCGGCACCAGCCAAAGCACCACCATGAGCGCGGCGAGCAAAACCCACTCCCGACCGGGCGGCCAACACATCGACCACCATGAAACCCAAATTGTGGCGGTTGCGGGCGTACTTCGGCCCAGGGTTACCCAACCCTACGACGAGCCAAACATCACTCACAATCAGTCAAGATACGCCCGTTCAGTCCTCAGGCGCGGTGTCAGCCGAATCCGTCTCCACAGTTTCTGGTTCCTCTGAACGTTCGGCCGTCACAGTCACAATCGCCGTCTCCGGATCCTCCAAAGGCTCAACCGTGTCCGGCAAATCCAAGTCACGGATCCTGATGACATCACCCTCAACCAGGCCCTCAACTGAGACCGAGATAACCTCAGGCACCTGGGTGGCTTCCGCCCGGACCGCCAAATCCTGAGAATCAAGCAAAGCCACACCCGAAACCGTTTCGCCTTCGATGTGCAGCGGGATGTTGACCTCGATCTTCTCGCCGCGGATGATGACCTGCAAGTCAACATGTTCCAGCGCGTCAGTTAAAGCGTTGCGCTGAATCTCACGAGCAATGGTCAAAGTCTGCTGTCCGTCAAGATCAATCGTGATCACCGCATTAGAGTGACGCAAAGCCAGAAACGCCTCATGACCTGGTAACGAGATATGAGTCGGGGCTTCCTTATGCGGATGCATGACAGCCGGTACCAGACCGGCCCGCCGGGTGCGGCGGGCCGCACCCTTACCGAACTCGGTTCGGAGTTGTGCCTTGAGAACTATTTCAGCCATGGTCGGCTCCTTAGATGTCAGGGCCCTGGACGGTGATGCCTCAAGCCTGCGGCATCCCGGCCCAGAACCGGGTTTATGTCAGCCCAAGCCAACCGGCAACGTTCAAACCGCAAGTCGATCACGGAAACTGTGGGCACGGCACCGGCCATAGCCTGGCGGCGAACTGGCCCGCTGGTGCGCCACTGGCTTCCCTCGCCAAGGCAACCGTGCCATCATAGCCGTCTTTACGGTGGCTCTGGCATTCCGGTATTTCCTTCTTTGTGGCGGCTTTGGCATTCCGGTATTTCCTTTGAGGCCCGGGGCCCGCGGCTTGGCCGGTTGGCTGGGCGGCTGGTTGACGGGATGGTTGGCTGGGCGGCTGGCTGACGGGCTGGTTTGCTCGGTGGCCTAGCCTCACGGCCTAGATTTTGCCCACTGGTTGACCGCCCACGCGGCTTAGCCGCGTGGCCTAGATTTGGCCGACTAGCTTGGCTGATGGTTTAAGCGTGTCAGCCCCAAGAACCCAGCGCGCCGGGCAAACATCACCTGGATTAGCCGCCACCCACTGGGCGGCCTTGACTTTGCGCAACAAGTCCCGTGCGTCACGGCCGACCGACCCGTCAGAGATTTCAATCGCCTTGATAACACCCTCCGGGTTGATCAAGAAAGTGGCCCGTTCCGCCAGGCCAGTCTCTTCAATCATGACGCCAAATCCGCGCGTGACCTGCCCGGATGGATCACCCAGCATGGGGAACTGAATCGCGCTGACAGCATCTGAGGTGTCATGCCAAGCCTTGTGCGAGAAATGAGTGTCAGTCGAAACCGAGTAGATCTCAGTTTGAACGGCTCTGAACTCGTCATGGAGTGACGCTAAGTCGGCCAGTTCAGTTGGGCAGACGAATGAGAAGTCGGCCGGATAGAAAAACACCACCGACCATCCGCCAAGCAAATGTTGGTCGCTGACATCACGGAAACCGCCATCAGCATAGGCCGTGGCGTTGAACACTGGGATTCGGCTGTTAAGAATCGACACGATCAGTTGTCGCCTTTCTATTCGGGCTGGTTTGTGATGTGACACGAGCGTCCTGAAGAACACTCCCCGGCCGGGCTAGGTCCGTGGTGAAGAACCACGGACCTAGTCTAGGACCTCTGTCCCTTGCTGCCTGACACAGCTCGGGCGATTCCCAGTCGCGTCCCGATTGGACCAGGCGTCACATCTCCCTCGCCTACCCGCCAAGCTTGCGGGTTTGGGCCCGGCAGGCGGAAGGCGGCTAAAGCCACCATTTCCGGCCGGACTTGACCCAATTACCTCTCAGCGCGGGCAAAGGCCGCACCCAGACGGCGCAATAACTCACCAGGCTGACGGAGATCCCGTCTGGTCGCCTCAATTACAGTCCAGCCCGCGGCCTGCAATTCGCCACGGCGCCCGACATCTTCATACGACTGCGAAGGATTATCAAAGTGCTGACGACCGTGGTACTCCAACGCGATTAGTCGGTCAGGCCAACTAAGGTCAAGGTAACGCCAGCCCGATGGGCCAAACACACCATGGTTGACTACTGGTTCGGGGAAGCCCGCATCAATCACAGCTAGGCGTAACCAAGTTTCCGCAACAGAGTCGGTCCTGCACCGGACATGGGAGAACAGCTCCCGGACCAGTGGTTTGCCGGGATGACGTGGCACCCAGGCGGCTATTCGGGCAGCGAAATTGTCTTGCGTTAGCACGGGATTGGACCGGCGAGTCAACGCCTCGCCCAACTGGATGATCTGGAGGAACCTGACCTTTCGCGGGTGCTCAAAGACGCCTGGCGCGGACGCGATCCAGTCCCTTCCCGGCAGCCATGGATCTTGGCCCGCCAGGGCTAAAGCCGCCGTTGCCCAGCAGTGCGCCGGTTCGGCCAGTGTCTGGCTACGGCCCCAGCGGGTCGGCATGACACGAAGACGCTGGATACTCACTCCAGCCCTCCTCAAGCGGCATTGGCTCGCCCTCGGGATCGCGATAGTAACAACACCGTCATTGTTCAACCCGTCAGGCAAGTCAACACCCATCAACTCCAGCGCACCCAGCCCACTGATGAGCGAGCCTTCTGGACAGATCGCCAACGCTGCCGCCACTCTGCTGGAAAGTGAAGTCGGTTCGGCTCGCGACACCCGGTCGTAAGGTAGGAAAACTCCGGGCATAATCCGTCGCTGCTGGTGAGACAGTTTCCTAGCGGCATAATTACCGATTTGCTCGGTTCGGAGAACTTCAATCATCTGACCAACCTGCCTTGAAATGAACTCCAGATCCTGGGACAGGCGCACTTATCCACAGGTTTCAGCGCACGACTTAGATCGGACCCACAGAAACTGACCCCAGTGGCTGGTTTTAACCCCACTGGGGTCAATTCCTGTGTAAGAGGTGAACGCTCTGGTTACCGGCCTTGACCGGTCGATTAGTCAAACCCCAGGTCAACGGACTGGCGGTGTGGTGGGCCGGTCGGAGCACCGGGCGGGTCGGAGAGCCTAGGAGTTGCCGTCGAAGAGCGATGTGACGGAGCCGTCATCGAACACTTCGCGGATGGCGCGGGCGATCAGCGGCGCGATCGACAGAACAGTTAGGCGGTCAAATCGCTTCTCGTCCTCGATCGGCAAGGTATCGGTGACAACCACTTCAGCGATACCCGAGCGTGTCAGGCGATCAACCGCCGGGCCGGACAGAACCGCATGCGTCGCGGCTACGATAACCTGCGACGCACCGTTCTTTCTGAGCGCCTCAGCCGCCTCAACTATTGTGCTGGCCGTGTCGATCATGTCGTCAACAATGACGCAAGTCCGGCCCGCTACCTCACCGACCAGTTCGTGGACACGGACCTTGTTGGCCACTGTCGGGTCGCGTCGCTTGTGGATGATCGCCAACGGCGCCCCCAGGCGATCCGACCACTGGTCAGCTAACCGGACCCGACCCGCGTCAGGCGACACGATGGTCAGCCGGGAACGGTCCACCCGGGTGCGGACATAGTTGGCCAGAGTTGGCAAAGCCCACAAGTGATCAACCGGACCATTGAAGAAGCCTTGAATCTGAGCGGTGTGCAGGTCAACTGACATTAACCGGTCAGCCCCGGCGGTCGCGAACAGATCAGCCATCAGCCGGGCGGAGATCGGTTCGCGGCCACGGTGCTTCTTATCTTGGCGGGCGTAACCGTAGAACGGCGCGATCGCTGTGATTGACCGGGCCGAGGCCCGCTTCAACGCATCGCACATGATCAGGTGTTCCATGATCCACTGATTGATCGGCGTGGTATGCGATTGCAGGCAAAAGGCGAAAGTGCCGCGAACTGACTCAGAGAACCGGACATAGATCTCGTCGTTGGCGAAGTCATAGGCCGAGGTCGGAACTAGTTCACAGTCCAGTTCGCGGGATACCGCATCGGCCAGTTCCGGGTGGGCCCTGCCGGACACCAACACCATCCTCTTTTCGGTGTCATGGCTGACGATTCCGCTGTTCAAGGCGTTACCCCTTCTGATTGGTTGGCTAGTTGCCGCCACCCGGCGGCTTAGTGGGTGATTCGGTTGGGGAACTGGCCTCCTGACCGGCGAGCTTGGGGGGCGCGGCGGACGGAGGGACGGCATCGGACAAAACGGCCGACCCAACCGAGGTGGCGGGCCCAGCCGACTCGGCGGGCTTTGGGGGCGCGGTGGGATCAGCCGGGGACGATGCCGCCGGGTCGGGTGATACCGCCAGGCAAGTAGCGCTGGGGTCGGCAGAGGTGGCGGGCCCAGCCGACTCGGCGGCTAACGCACTGTCGGAACCCGGGCGGCGGCGAACTGTCCAATCCTGGATGACGCGCTGCGGCGGGGAACTGACGACCAACGCACCAGGCGGCACGTCACCCCGGACAATGGTTCCAGCTCCGGAGTACGCCCCCGCGCCGATCGTGACCGGCGCGACTAGAACATTGTTCGAGCCGATACGCACGGCCGGACCGATCTCGCTGCGCGACTTGGCGACACCGTCATAGTTGGCGAAAATCGTGCCCGCTCCGATGTTCGTCCCCCGGCCGATTCTGGCGTCACCGACGTAAGACAAGTGCGGCACTTTGGCGTCATCGCCCACAACAGCGGCCTTAAGCTCAGTGAATGAGCCAGCCTTGACGCGGCTACCAAGTTGGGTGCCTGGCCGCAGATAGGTGAACGGGCCAACAGTGGCGTCAGGCCCGATTACCGCGCCAACAGCCACCGTCCGGTCAACGCTGGCGCCAGGTCCGACCACCGTGTCGGTCAACGTAGTGAAGGGGCCCACTACAGCACCCGCCGCGACCGATGTTCGGCCAGCCAAATGGGTGCCCGGCATGAGCGTCACGTCCGACTCCAGTTCAACATCCACCTCCAGCCAAGTGCTGGCCGGGTCAATTACGGTGACTCCGGCGGCCATAGCTGACTGGATCAGGTCAGCGTTGATCGCGGCGCCGGCCCGCGCTAACTGGGCACGGTCGTTGACGCCTTCAACAATTGAGGCGTCCTCGCAGATCAGCGCCCTAACTGGGGCGCCGGTCCGCCGGGCGGCGGCGACCACGTCAGTCAGATAAACCTCGCCTTGGTTGTTTTGGCGGCGCAGATCGCTCAATCCTGCGACCAATACGGCGGCGCTGAACAGGTAAGCCGAGGCGTTGATTTCTTGGATTAAGCGTTCGGCCGGCGTCGCGTCGCGGTCCTCAACGATACGTTCGACCTCGCCTGATTGGTCCCGGATAACGCGGCCATAGCCGAAAGGATCGTCCAGCAGCGCGGTCAGCATAGTGATGGCGCTGCCTTGTGTTTGGTGCGCCGCGCTGAGCTGTTCCAGGGTTGGGCCGTCCAGGCGTGGCGTATCGCCTGGGATCACCATGATTGGCTGATCGGGCGGCAGGTGCGGTTCAGTCGCCAGGGACGATGCCGTCGGGTCGGGTGATGCCTCTGGGCCAGTGGCGCTGGGGTCGGCAGCGCTGGCTGTCGGGTCGTCAGCGGTGGCCAGAACTGCCAGGGCGCATTGGACGGCCCGGCCGGTGCCCGGCACATCATCTTGATGAGCGATCAGCGCGTTTGGGGCGAGGCGCTTGGCCTCGGCCGCGACCTGCTCCGCGGCGCTCCGCACCACCACCACGATCCGCTCTGGTTCTAGCGCCTGAACTGCCCGGATAGCGTGTCCTAAGAGACTCAGGCCCGCCACCTTATGCAACACCTTGGGTGTGCTCGATTTCATTCTGGTGCCCTCGCCGGCAGCCAGGATGATCACGGCGGGCTTGGCCATAGGCGGAATCTCCAACAGTCTGATTCGTCAGTTAAACGCCTACAGTTTAGTCTCGCCGCAATCCTGCCGCGCCCGCCTGGTGGCCTCAACCGTTCACCGGCGGTTCACCTAACCGGTAGTCTTGGGGCCCGCCGTGGCAGGTGTTCCCGCAAACGTGGCACACTAGATACGCTTTCCGCCTTGGTGTAATTGGCAGCACACGGGTCTTTGGTGCCCTTGGTTCAGGTTCGAGTCCTGGGGGCGGAGCTGACCGGACAGATTGTTCCAGCACCGGTCCTAATCAGGTCCCAACAGTGCAACTGAACCAGTATCGAGTTGGTTTCCGAGGAGTACCCGTGAATCTAATGTCAGGTTGGCAAGGCGTACCGTTGCGTCGTGTTCCAACTCAGGAAGGTTCATCCGTCAAGGTCATTCGGGCCCTGAACGCGGCTGACCAGATTGTCCGCCAAGACGGCAAGAACGCTTTGAGTCTGCCTCATGTGGCGCAGCGGGCGGGCGTCAGTGTGGGCACGTTGTACCAGTACCTGCCAGACCGGGCCAGTCTTGTGGCGGCCCTGACTTGGCACCACCAGCAGCGCCTCGAAAAACTCCTCAGCCAAACGGTCGCTGACGCCCAACTACACCAGCCATCAGTCAACCTTATGGGCCGTCTGATTGATGCCGCGATCAGGATCTGCCAAGATGACGCGCCAATCCGCGCGCTGCGCTGTCCGCTCGAATCGGCTGCCCTAACAACGCAACGCCTGGAGCACCGGGCGCGCATGGTGGCGAAAGGCGAAGAACTGCTCAAAATCCTCCGGACGCCTCCAGATCAGGCTGAGGCCGTCGCGACAGTCGCCTTCACGGCGGCTGAGACGGTCATTCAAGAAGCCCTGGCGGCTCCAGCCGTCAAACGTGTCAGACTACTCAAAGAACTCGACACGTTGCTGCGCCGATACTTACCGTCACCAGTGGTTTAGGCCAGTTCGCGGGCCCAAGGCGGATTAGCCCCAGCCCGGCCAACAACCGCTGCCGCCACCGTGCGGGCACGGTCAACCACCCGGACTAGCTGAGTTTCACTGATTGACCGCAAGGCCGGGCGAGCGCCCGCCCCGATCAGGCCTTCAGTCCACAAACCGTCAATCAGGCCACTCATGAAGGCGTCACCAGCTCCGACGGTGTCCACCGCGTCGACTGCCTTAGCGGGCGCGTTTACTGAAACCGCTCCAGCCACGGCTGTCGCTCCAGCCTGACCCGAGGTTAAGACCGCCAAGGCGGCACCTTGCTCAGCCCAGCCACCAATCACGTCAAGCGGATCTCGCTCCGGGTAGAGGAAAGCCAGATCCTCATCTGAAACCTTGACCACATCAGCTACCGCCGCTAAGGCTTCGACTCGAGGCCGGATTGTTTCAGGGTCTGGCGTCACGGCCGGGCGCAAATTGGGATCGAACGTCAATGTTGGGACGGCATCGAGCGTGTTCTTGAGCGACCCAAAAAACGTTGCCAACTTGGCCCCACCTGGCTCAACCGCGGTAGCTAACGAACCTGTGTGCAGCACGGCGATGTCACCAAGTGACTGGGGCGGCGTGAAATCCCACTCCAAGTCGAAAACGTAACGCGCACCGCCGGACGGATTGAACTCAACTTTGGCGGTTGGCGTGAAGCGGGCGTCAAGTGATCCTGCCGCCAGGTGAACGTGCGATTCGGCCAGATGCTGTTGGATCGCCCAACCGTGCGGGTCAGGCGCGATCCAAGTTTCCAAATCAACTAGACGGCCTAGCCGACCTAACCCGATGGCGACATTAAGCGGGCTGCCACCAGGCAGTTCAAGCGGGCTGGCGCCGGCTCTGGGAACTACGTCAATCAGCGCCTCACCAATCACGAGGGCTCTAGTCTGGACCACGCCGTTCACAATACGCGCCGGCTCCACCGCGCCCAGTCGGCCTGGCGGCGGATTGCGGCCGGAGGCGTCCTTCCGGCGACCTCCTGGCGGTCAGAAGTGATCGCGATGATTCGCGGCCAGCCAAGCCCCTCAACGGCCAACGGGTAACGGCCAACGGATAACGGCTAACGAGTTAGAGGTTCATGGCAGAGTTGAGACCGTGGACGTCTCCAGTCAGGTTCCGTCATGGTTCGCACCAGCTACGCGAGCCTGGTTCGCTGGCGCTTTCGAGGGTCCAACCGCCGCCCAAGTTGAGGCCTGGGACGCTATCCGGCAAAACAATCACGCTTTGGTGATCGCCCCAACTGGTAGCGGCAAAACTCTGGCGGCCTTCCTGTCAGCCATTGACCGCCTGATGACGCTACCCATCCCAACGGATCCGGCGGCCCGCTGCCGGGTGGTTTATGTTTCTCCACTGAAGGCTTTAGCGGCTGATGTGGAGCGCAATCTGCGCGCCCCGCTGGTGGGCATTTCTAACCAGTTGGCGGCCGCCGGTAAACGGGTACCTGGGATTAGGGTTGGCCTGCGAACTGGGGACACGCCCACGACTGACCGTCGGGCTTTTGGTAAGAAACCGCCGGACATTTTGATCACAACACCGGAGTCGCTTTTCTTGGTTTTGACGTCTGGCGCACGTGACGGCCTGGCCGGCGTTGACACCGTGATCCTGGATGAGGTTCACGCTTTGGCGGGCACTAAGCGTGGGGCTCATCTGGCGCTTTCCTTGGAACGGTTGGACACGTTGCTGCCGGCCCAAGCCCAGCGGATCGCTCTGTCAGCCACCGTCCGGCCAGCTAGTGAGGTGGCCCGGTTTGTTGGCGGCGCGGCCGGGCCGGGCCGCCGGGCTGTGCGGGTGGTCGAGCCGCCTTCGGCCAAGGCGCTTGATGTTTCGGTCAAGCTGCCGGTTGAAGATTTGACGGATTTGAGTAGTGCGATGCCGGTTTTCGATGCCGGTTATGGTCCGCTCGGCGCTCTTAGTTTGGACGATGCCGCCCCAAGGCTCCCAGCCACATCAATTTCCCCAGCCGCCGCCAGCCCGGGCGATGGCCTTGACCTGCCCGGCGATCCCGCCGGTCTGATCCGCGGTGGATCGATCTGGCCTCACGTTCATCAAGCCGTGGTGGACCACATCTTGGCCCACGATTCGACCCTCATATTCGCTAATTCGCGGCGTTCAGCGGAACGTTTGGCCGCCCGAATCAACGAAGAGTACGCCCGCCGGACCACCGGTCAACTACCTGATCCAGCCGCTAGTCAGGTCTCCGCCATGACTTCTGGTGGGAGCACAGCGGCCGTCGTCGACAACCAGATCGCGATGGCCCACCACGGTTCGATGAGCCGCGAGCGCCGCAGCCAAATCGAAAACGACCTGAAAGCTGGACGGCTACCCGCCGTGGTGGCGACATCTTCACTTGAACTCGGGATCGACATGGGCGCGATTGACCTGGTTATCCAGATCAGTACGGCACCATCGGTGGCGGCCGGACTACAACGGATAGGACGCGCCGGGCATCATGTTGGAGCGGTCAGCCGGGGCCTGATTTACCCAGTTTTCCGGGGTGACCTGGTGCCAGCCACCGTCACCGCCGGGCGCATGAAATCAGGAGAAATTGAGGCGATACACATTCCAGCTAACCCGTTGGATGTTCTAGCTCAACAAATTGTCGCCTTGGTGGCGATGGATGATTGGACAGCCGTCGGCTTGGCGGACTTGGTGCGTCAAGCCGCGCCTTACCAGAATCTGGGTGACCGGTCCTTTGAAGCTGTGCTCGACATGCTTTCCGGCAAATATCCGTCAGCTGATTTTGGTGAACTGCGTCCCCGACTAGTTTGGGACCGGCAAACCGACCAGCTATCAGCCCGGCCTGGCGCGGCCTATTTGGCACGAGTTTCTGGCGGTACGATCCCTGACCGTGGCGTTTACGGCGTCTATCTGGCCGGTGAACAGGCTGACCCGAAAAGCGCGAAACGTGTCGGTGACCTTGATGAGGAAATGGTTTACGAGTCACGGGTTGGTGACACGTTCACTCTAGGATCCTCAACTTGGCGTATAAACCAGATCACACCGAACGCTGTCTATGTCACCCCGGCGCCGGGTTTGCCCGGCCGTTTTCCTTTCTGGCATGGTGACGGGCCTGGCCGGCCAACTGAACTGGGCGCCGCGATTGGCCAGTTCATCCGCGAGATCTCCGGGCTGACAGACCAGGACGCGATTGAGAACCTGCGGCAACGCGGCCTTGACCAGTGGGCGGCGACCAATCTGATGGCCTACTTGACGGAACAACGCCAAGCCACTGGTGTGCTGCCAGATGACCGGACCATTGTGATTGAACGTTTCCCTGATGAACTGGGTGACACCCGCATCATGATCCATTCAATTTGGGGTGCGCCAGTCAACGGCGCCTGGGCTAGCGTTATCGCGGCCCGCCTGGCTGACCGTTTCGGTTTGGACGCGCAAGTCATGCACGCCGATGACGGCATCATGCTGCGTTTACCGGAAACAGCTCAAGACGCGGCTCTGGATCTTGTCTTGGAACCTGATTCTGTCGCCCCAAGCGTCACGGCGGCGGTTAGTGGCACCGGCCGATTCTCGGCCCGCTTCCGTGAAGCGGCGGCCCGGGCATTGGTGCTGCCCCGGCGGGCACCTGGTAAACGCCAACCACTCTGGCAACAACGCCACCGGGCACAACAGTTACTTCAGGTGGCCGCCCAGTTCAGTGATTTCCCTTTGGTAATGGAAGCATTACGCGAGACCCTACAAGAAGACTTCGATGTACCGGGTTTAACCGAACTGATGCGGCAGGTTGAGCGACGCGAGGTGCGGATCGTAGACGTGGCGACGGCATCGGCCTCCCCCTTCGCTGGAACGGTAACGTTCGGCTACACCGCCCAATTCCTTTACGACGGTGACGCCCCCCTGGCTGAACGGCGCACCGCTGCTCTCAGCTTGGACCCAACCATGCTGGCCGAACTGCTCGGCACAGGGCCCGCCAGCGACTTAGCGGAACTGCTTGACCCGGCGGTTGTCTTAGCTGTGGACGCTGAACTGGCCCGAATAGTGCCGGAACGCCAAGCCGCCAGCGCTGAAGCGTTAGCTGATCTGCTGGGCGAACTAGGCCCGGCCAGCGCTGACCAGTTGGACCGGTCAACTAGTGGGCCGTGGCGTGACTGGGCGGCTGGGCTGGTGGCGGCTCGGCGTTTGATTGAGGTTAGGATCGGCGGGCAGACCCGCTGGGCGGTGATACAAGACGCGGCGGCCTTGCGTGACGGGCTGGGGGTGGCTTTGCCGACCGGCCTGTCAGAGGCCTACCTAGAACCAGCCAAAGACCCACTTGGGGCTTTGACCAGGCGTTATATCCGCCACCATGGGCCGGTTACGGCTCTTGATGTGGCTGGCGAATTTGGTTTGGGTGTGGCTGTCGCGCAACGCGAACTTGATCTGCTAGTCAAGCGCGACCTGGCGCGGCGGGGTCGGTTGCGGCCATCGGAGGCCGGGGGTCTGGGCGGGCCGGATTACTGCGACCCTGACGTGCTAACCCGTTTGCGGCGCCGTTCTCTGGCCGCTTTGCGGCGTCAAGTTGAACCAGTCGAAGGTGCGGCGTTGGGGGCCTTCGCGCCGATTTGGCAGCGGTTCGGCAAACTCCGCGGGGCCGATGGTGTCTTAGCGGCGGTCACTGGCCTGGCTGGTGCCGCACTGCCAGCATCAGCTATCGAATCGATTGTGTTGCCGTCCAGGGTGACTGGTTACACGCCAGGTGATTTGGATGAACTGATCACAGCCGGTGAGGTGGCCTGGGCCGGGGACGGCAAGCTCAGTCCGTCTGATGGCACGGTCCGGTTGTTTTCTCTGGCTAGTGATGATGTGGTCCTAGCTGAAGCTTTGACACCACCTGATGGGTCGTTGGCGGCCCAGTTGCTGGATTCGCTGCGCGCTGGTGGTGCCTTCTTGCCGTTTGAGCTGGCTGGTCGGCTAGACGCGCCGTTGACTAGTGACCAGTTGCGGGACGCTATTTGGGAACTGGTTTGGGGCGGCTGGGTGACAGCTGATTCCTTCGGGCCGGTGCGGGCTTTCCTGAACGGCGGTAAGACGGTGCATCGTGTGACCAGGCGTCCGCCCAGGGTTCGCTTCCAGACTCCTGGCCGCAGTGGCTGGCAGGTGGGGTCTGGCCAACTGGCTTGGCCTGGCCAACTGGCTGGACCTGGTTCAATTCCTGGAGCCGACCACGGACCGGGTGGTTTGGGAGCGGATCAACCCGCAGGACCTGGTTCCGCTCTTGGCTCCGGCCCTGGTTCCGCTCCTGGCTCCGGCCCTGGCTCCGGCTACGCCTCAGGCGGTCTGCGAGCAACGCGGCGTGAACCGGTTGGCTCCCGGCCGCAGCGGTTGCCGCCAGAGATCGCCGCCCGTTGGGGGCTGGCGCCGACGCCAGCGGCACACCTTGAACCTGTCCCAGTCGAACGGCGCCTGGTATCAACGGTCAGTGCTTTGCTGGAGCGTTATGGCCTGGTGACACGCGGCTCCGCCGCCCAAGAAACAACCTTCGCCCAAATATATCCGCTGCTCAGCGCCATGGAAGAAGCTGGCAACATTCGCCGCGGCTATTTCGTGGAACATCTTGGCGGATCACAATTCGCCCTGCCGGGCGCCCCTGACCAGTTGCGGGCGGCAGCGGCTTGGCAAGGCGTGGTGGTCTTGGCGGCGGCCGATCCAGCGAATCCTTATGGCGCGGCACTGCCCTGGCCGGATCATTCAGGGGCTCACCGGGCACGGCGAACCCCTGGTTCTGTGGTTGTACTGGTTGACGGCCGACTGGTGTTCTATTTGGAACGTGGCGGTAAGACTGGCCTGACCTTTGAGAATGATTCTGGCTTGCTTGACCGGGCGGCTGGCGCGTTGGCTGAGGCGGTTGACCGGGGACTGCTTGGCACCCTGAAACTAGCCACCCTGGATGGTGAGGATGCCCTACTGGCTCAGTCGCGGCTGGCCGGACCTGCCCAGGCTCTGGTCAAGGCTGGTTTCGCGGTCACTCCGCAGGGTTTAGCCAAACGAGCCAAAGCCTGACAGCCCGCACCCAACCCGGCCAGCTCCTTCAAGGCGGCCCCGCAGTAAAACCGCAGGTCAACGGACTGTCTCTGATTCACCCAGCACCAGCCAGCCCACTTTCCACTACAGAAACCGGTCACAGTTGGCCATTTCGGGCCACTTTGACCGATTACCGTCATCCGGACTCCCACCCTGAAGCACCACCTTCAGCGACCCATTAGTAAACCCGCAGTTCAACGGACTGTCTCTGATTCACCTAGCACCAGCCAGCCCACTTTCCACTACAGAAACCGGTCACAGTTGGCCATTTCGGGCCACTTTGACCGATTACCGTCATCCGGACCCAGCGATAGGGGATGTGCCTCTTAGAAAAGTGGGGTTTTGAGGCAAGGACGTCGGCTCAGGCGTGAGTGATGGGCCACCGGACGACCTTGGGGTTTCGGCTACAAACACGTGAAAGGAACGAAGCGATGACCCATCAGAATCAGTCTGCCTTGGGTCCGTGGCTTTTCGCTGCGGACCTAGACTCTGCCGGACGGCTTCACGGCCCCAGGATGGCGGCTGGGATCACCGCTATGGAATCGGCCCGGCGGTAAGCCGTATCGCCAGTATTGACAACAACGGCGTCAAGCAGATCTGATCCCAGTTTCTTGCGCAACCAATGGAGGTGCTTAGTCTCTGCGTTCGCGACGTTCGGAGACGACTTGACCTCAATCGCGACCGTCTTACCATCAGGCCGGGTGACCATCAGATCAACCTCACGTTCACCGTCTCTGGTACGCGGATGGCCCACCTCCGCCCCTAATGACTGGGCATATACCCTGACGGAAAGCGTCACCAGGGACTCAAATAGGGCGCCGAAGAGTGTCCCCTAACGTGGCAAGACTGGGCCATCTGGGTGTGGACCAGACAACAAAGCGGCCGCGTCAACCACTAAGAGATTGGCGGCCAGAGCTGGATCGGCCAGATGGTGTTTGGGGGCCCGAATCAAGCGGCCCAAGATCTCATCCAGGTAGCCGGACCAGGCCAACGACCGAAGTTTTGGCGGTCCCGGCAGGTAACCGGTCCCGGGACAGTCCAGGCGATCCAAGCCCGGCGGTCCAGGTACATCAGCTAGAAGCGGGACAATGGATGTCCCGGCAACCACCAGAAAGGCAAAGACTAGTTCATGCCAGAAGGCGACATTCTGAAAAGAGCCGCGGCGCACCTCAACCAGGCATTGGCCGGCCGGAGAATCACCTACTGCCTATTGCGCTGGCCCAGCTTGGGCGGAACTGATCTGACCGGCCAAACAGTTGAAGCTGTCTCGGCCTACGGCAAGCATGTCCTGATGCGGCTTGATTCCGGTTACACCTTCCGCTCACACCTGCGGATGGATGGGCTCTGGCTGATCGAGCCGGCCGTTGACGGCCGGCCAGGGCCCGCCTCACGTGCCCAAACCTGGAACTCGCGAGCCGTGCTGGCGAATGAGTCTTGGGTCGGCATCGGACACCGGCTAGGGATGGCTGACCTGATACGGACACACGACCTGCCTTACCTGATCGGGCACCTTGGACCGGACGTCATGGCGGACCAATTCGACCCTGACCTAGCCGCCCAACGCGTGCTTGACCAGGGACAACGCGGCATCGGCGCGACTTTGCTGGACCAACGGGTGGTCGCTGGAATCGGCACCATTTACATGGCTGAGACGCTGTTTGAATGGCGGGTCCGGCCAGACCGGCCGACTAAAGACGTACCGGACGTGCCGGGTTTACTGGCTCACGCCCGCCAGCTGCTGCGGCGTTCGGCGGCGGCCCGGACGCCAACCGCGACCGGGGTGACGATCCGGGGTCGCACCAGTCTGGTCCACGGGCGGCTCCATCAACCCTGCAGGCGTTGCGGCACGCCGATCGCCGTCATGCGGGTGGGGCAGGCGCCACTTGACCGGCCCGCCTTCTATTGCCCCACTTGCCAACCAGACTGACAGGGTCGTGCTATGGCTAGAGCGGCCAATCGGCAAGCCTCCGGCGGCCAATAAGACAAGAAGACAAGACACAGCAGGGAGACAACAGGACCAGAGGGCAACAGGACCAGAGGACAGCCGCTCCCGCCAGCGGTGCCACTACGATTGCCGCATGCTTCTCTCCCACATTTCTTTGCAATGTAACGACCTAACAGCATCGGCCGCCTTTTACGATGCGGTGCTGGCTCCGCTGGGTGGCAAACGGCAACTTGATTTCGCGCCGCACGCCATTGGCTACGGCTCACTGCCGGACATGCCTGAGTTCTGGATCGGCCTGTTCGACTCCGGAGAAGGCTTCCGCGAAGCTCATATCGCTTTCGCCGCCGAATCGCGGGCCAAGGTTGATGAGTTCTTCAGCGCCGCGCTCAGCCAAGGCGCTGAGGTTCTGCACGAGCCACGCTTATGGCCCGATTACGGGCCAACCTATTATGGGGCGTTTGTGCGTGACCCTGACGGCAACAACGTTGAGGCCGTTTCCTTCACCGATGAGTGATCCCAGCTAAGCATCCCGCCGGACCCGGCTAGCCCGCCGGACCTGGTCCTTAAAACGCGAAGGCGGGCGGCGTTCCCGTTCACGCCACCCGCCCGGCGGGATCGTGCCGCCCGAGGCGGCCAGACTGTGATCAGCTAACTCCAGCGAACTGATCGTCAAACAACGCTTCGGCCGTATCAGGCACCCAGCCCGGCTCTTGGGCCGCTAGCCGGTCTGACACCTCGCGTAAGGTTGCCCACAGAGGCATTTGCAGAGCGTCACAAATTGAGGCCAGCAACTCGGAGCTGGCTTCTTTCTGCCCGCGTTCAACTTCACTGAGATACCCCAGTGAGACCCGGGCAGCGGCCGAGACTTCACGCAGTGTGCGCTGTTGCCGCAGGCGGTTGGTCCTCAGGACGTGCCCTAGCTCGCTGCGCAATAATGCCACGTTCTTGACCTCCTTTACCTGCTGGGCGGTCGGCAAGGGCCGGGCCGCGGGTGGGTTGTTGCTTAAACGGTACCGCTTTAGCGCCTCGGCCCGGTTCGCCGTGGATACAGATTTCATTACTTGGCTACTCATCACTTGGTGAAACACCCCTATCGCACACTATATTCCCGAGGTTTGGCGGATTGTTGCTTCAGCCAGCTCAAGCGCCCTGGTCACGACCTGTGTACGCACTTCAGCACGGTTACCTTGGAGCCTGAGAACCCGGATCGCCGGTTCCTCTTTGGCCCATGAACAGGCAACGATAGCAGTTCCAGGTGGTGATCCGTCCGCCGGGTCGGGGCCGGCCACACCAGTCGTCGCGATTCCAACATCGGCTCGCATCAGTTTGCGCACACCGACTGCCATCTGCCCGGCCGTGGCGGCATTGATCGCGCCGCGCTCCGCTAGTAGGTCTCCGTCGACTCCTAGAACCTCACGCTTGACGTCATTCGAGTAGGCCACAACCGCGCCGCGCAGCACTTCTGACGCCCGGGGCACATCTACGATTACCGCGCTGACCAGCCCACCTGTCAACGACTCGGCCGTGGCGATGGTCAGGCCGTGTTGACGCAGGAGGTTAACTAGCGCGATTGCTCTCTGTTCGTTGTCCAGGCCACCAATGTTGCGGAACGGCATCTTTTATTCTCCCTCTTAATTTCCGGCTGGTCCGGCGTCCCAGCCTAGACGCCTTTTCAGTTCAGCCAGTTTGGCTTGCGCGGCAGCCAATGCGGCATCTTGACCAGCGGTTTCGCTGCCCGATGCCGACGTCCCGGTTCCGTCGCCAAGTTGTGTCGCGTCGGGGGTAGGAGAGGCAGGAGCACCAGCCGGGCGTGGCGTCAGGCCTGGCGCGGGATGGGTTGGCGCGGGCGGTGAACCTCCACTTGGGAGCTGGGTTGGGGATGTTTGACCAGCCGATGAATCTGGGGTGGCCTCGGCCGCCCGCATCACGGTGCGAAGCTCCGTCCACTGCGGAGCCCGGCGGGCCGGGGTCGGTTCTGGTCTGGGCCGCGCCGCTGGGCGGCGGACTTGAGGATCTGGCCAACCGTCAACTGGGCGGGTTGGCTTGACCGCCTCCGCCGCTGGAGGCGGAGCGGGCAGTTGGGCCCCTGGGCGAGCCGGGCTAGCTGGTATAGCACCGGGCCGGGCGGCAGGCGGGACCGGGCTGGCCGGGACCGTTGGCGAGGCTGCCCCAGTCAGGCTGGGCGCGACCCGTCCACCATCCGGTTCTATCTGAGCTCCCGCTGCCCCCACCTTCCTGAAGGGAATGACAGGCCGCGAACGCGGCCCCGAGGAGGCGCCCAGCCCAGAACTGGCCAAGGCCGGCCGACCAGCGACCTGAGCGGCGGCCGGACTGGCCGCCGCTGGCGGCTTGATGCCGGGTGGGACGACACTGGCCGCCGCTGGCGGCTCGATGCCGGGCTCAGTCGCACCGGCAGCGGGCGCCGACTCCGGCCCAGCGGTCACCGGGTTAACTGGTGGCACACCAACCTGAGGCGCGGCTGGGAGTTGCGGGGCGGCATCGGCCACTGGGGGTTTTTGACGCATACCCCGAATAACGGGCACGGCCTGCACAACGTAATCAATCCCGGTGGCGACCGTCGCGGCGACCGCTAACACCATCAAGCCAGCCGCACCCAACTCAATCCAACTGAACGAATGCGTCCAAGCTGGCGGCAACAAGTAAACCGAGATGGCGACAATCTGAGTCGCGGTCTTGATCTTGCCGCCCTGCGAGGCGGCCATCACCCGATGGCGGATCACCACCATGCGCAGCACGGTAATACCGATCTCGCGGAACAAAATCACTCCAGTGACCCACCATGACAGCTCACTCAGCCAAGACAAACAGATCAAAGCAGCGCCAGTTAGTGCCTTATCCGCTATCGGATCAGCGATCTTCCCGAAAGCCGTAACTAAGCCACGCTGGCGGGCCAAGTATCCGTCAAGCTGATCAGTTGTGGCGGCCACCAGAAAAACCGCCAGCGCGATCAAACGCCACATCACTGAACTGGCTGGAAAATTCACCAGAAGCACTACCAGGAACGGCACCAGTATGATCCGTACCCCGGTCAAAACATTGGCGACATTCAGCAGCGGCGGCGCATCGCCTGCGGTCTGCCTCGAATCGCTTGTCACGCCGAATAGTTTAGTAGGCAGGACTTGGCGGTTCGGGTGGTGGCACCAACGGCCCGCTGGATGGCTCGCCCGTTGGCGGTCCGTCACCATTCAATGACGCCAAAATGGAGTCCAATGCCTCCGGCGGAACTAACACCCGGCGGGCCTTGGCTCCTTCTGTCGGGCCCACAACACCCCTGGTTTCAAGCAAGTCCATCAGCCGCCCAGCTCGCGAAAAACCAACCCGCAGTTTGCGTTGCAGCATCGCCGTGGAACCGATCTGTGTCGTTATGACCAGCTCAGCGGCCCGGAGCAGGAGTTCTAGATCATCGCCAATATCATCATCAACCACCCGCCGACGTGACGTTTTAGTAATCACATCCGGCCGGTATTCCGCTTCGCCCTGAGCTTTGACGGCGGCGACCACAGCATGGATCTCTGATTCGCCAACCCAAGCTCCTTGCAGCCGCATCGGCCGGGGAGAACCGTAAGGCAGGAATAGCGCGTCACCTTGGCCGACTAGTTTTTCCGCACCTGGCTGGTCCAACACAACACGCGAATCAATTTGTGAACTAGTCGCGAAAGCTAAACGGGACGGAATGTTGGCTTTGATCACACCAGTCACCACGTCAACTGAAGGCCGCTGGGTGGCCAACACCAAATGAATACCAGCCGCCCGGGCGACAGCCGTGATGCGTTGGACTGAGCCTTCAACGTCACGCGGGGCCGCCATCATCAAATCGGCCAGCTCATCAACCACTACCAGAAGGTAGGGGTAAGGCCGCAACGGCCGTTTAGCGTCAGGCCCGGCTCTCAACGTCCCGTTGGTCACACCCTTATTGAATTCGTCAATGTGTTTCAAGCCGAAACGTTCCAGATCGTCATAACGCGCGTCCATCTCACGGACAACCCAGTCGAGTGCTTCAGCCGCGCGTTTAGGATCAGTGATAATCGGCGTGATCAGATGTGGGATACCGGCATAAACTGGCAGTTCAACCCGTTTCGGGTCGATCAAAACCATTCTGACCTGTTCCGGTGTGGCCCGCATCAGGATTGAAACAATCATGGCGTTGACAAAAGATGATTTACCTGAACCGGTCGCACCAGCGACCAGCAAATGCGGCATTTTGGCGAGGTTCGCCACCACATAACCGCCGCCAACATCCTTACCCAGGCCAGCGATCATCGGATGAGGGTTACGCCGGGCCGCTGGGCATGCCAAGACATCACCTAAAGGAACTGTTTCCCGGACAACGTTGGGGATTTCAATACCAATAGCGGACCTGCCCGGAATTGGTGAAATGATCCGGATTTCTGGGCTGGCGACAGCGTAAGCGATATTGCGTTGCAGTTGAATAATTCGTTCGACTTTTACACCCGGCCCGAGTTCAACTTCGTAACGTGTCACAGTTGGCCCGCAAGTAAAACCAGACACCCCTGCGTCGACCGAAAATTCCCGGAAAACGCCGGTCAACGCCCCAACCATATGACCGGCGCTATCCGACTGGTCCGGCCTTGGCAAGTCCTTGGCCAGCAGGTCTGGTGGCGGCAGTTCATAGAGCACATCACCCGTCAAATCGCCTTGGCGTCCAGGCAGCACCGGTCGGGGTCGCGTCGGGCGGTGGGCCCGCGGCAGCGGGTCGGTCAGCGGTTCGTCATCCTGCCCGTCTGGTTCTTCACCTTCAAGCGGGACGATGCCGTCCCCCGGGTCTGACCCGTCAGGGCCCGTTTGACCAGCCCCAACACGGAAGTCGGGGAACTCAGCTGCGATGACGTCCGTCAATTCGTCGGGACCTGGGCGCCGTGGACGCCGACGCCGTCGGCCTGGTGGTAGACCATCCGGTCCAACCATTTCACCGGACTCGGTGACGCTTTCAGCGCCCGAACCACCCAAGCCAAGTGCGGCCATGGCTTGGCGGAGGCGTTCCGGGATGCGGTTGATTGGGGTTTTGGCCAGCACCAGCAGACCGAAGAACGCCACCACCACGAACACGAACACTGCCACCCAGTAGGTCAGCAAGGCGGCCGCTGGAGTTCCAATCAGGCCGATCACCCCACCAGCGGCCCGGATCTCATCCCATCCGTCTGATGGACTGGGCCGGTCCTTGCCGAGGTGAATCAGCGCCGCTAAAGCTGTGATCAGGGCGGTGAATCCGATCGAAATGCGCCAGTTATCGTCCCTTTCCTGGGGGTGACGCATCAGCCGCAACGCCATGAAAACCAGCACCACTGGCAGTGCTAAAGACAGCACACCAACCAATCCAGCACCGGCCCATTCGATGGCCTGACCAGCTAAACCGCTCAGTCCGAACCAGCTTTGGGCAGCCACCACCATGGCTAAACAGATCAACAAAAGGGCGCCACCATCGCGGCGGTGTTGCGGCGGCAAAGACCGGGCACCGGCGCCGAACCACCTGGCACAAGCCCCGACACCGTGGGCTAAACCCAGCCAAGCACCTTTAATCACCCGTACCACCGGATTAGGCCGGTCCTCCGGTGGGGGTGCGGCGGCGGGCCGCCCGGCCCGCTCACTTGATGTTGGCTGAGCCCGTGGCGTGGAGCGGGCCGGTTGCGCCGAACGCGTTGACGCGGTCCGCGCTGGCGCTGAGGATCTGGTTGCGGCACCTCGGGCGGGCGGGCGCCGGGCCGGTACGGGCGGTCGGTTACGGGACGTGGGTGCCACCTCCTTCATCATCGCAATTGGAATCGCGGTGCCGGGCAGCGGGGAAGACCACGTTCACTAACACCACAGCTACGTCTCAGGTTAGCCAGCCTTGACCGCAGCCGAAGGCTGACACGCCGGGCACCAGCCAACAACACCGCGCCGGGCTGGCCGTTCGGCTGGGCCGGGCGCCGGGCTGGGCCGGGCCGGGCGTTGGGCTGGGCCGGGCGTTGGACGGAATCGCGATGCTCGGCGCGACCAGCCAACCAGTGAACCAACGGTTCGTCGCCCCGAGTTCGTCAGGCGATAACCACAACCGGGATAATCATTGGCCGACGGCGCAAACGCTTTGAAATCCAACGGCCAGCGACCTTGCGGACCACCTGCTGCAACTGATGAGTGTCACGGGCGCCTTGATCCATCGCCAAAACCAGCGCCTGCGTCAACTGAGGGATCAGTTCATCAAACACCGCGTCCTCTTCAGCCACACCACGAGCCTGAATAGTCGGCTCAGACAAGATGTAGCCCTCAGATGGGTCAACCACCGCGAAAATCGAAACGAAACCCTCATCACCCAAAATGCGGCGATCCTTCAGTTCCACCTCAGTCAGCTCACCAACCGACGCTCCATCAACATAAACGTTCCCAACTTCAACCACACCCACCACTTCAGCCAAACCGTCAGCCAAATCAACCACCATGCCGTTTTCAGCTAGTACAACGCGGTCAGATGGCACACCAGTCGCCACCGCGTGACGCCCAGCCGCCACCAAGTGGCGCACTTCACCATGAATCGGCATAACACAACGCGGCGAAACAATATTGAAGGTGTAGAGCAGTTCCCCGCCAGCACTGTGGCCTGAAACATGGACCGCAGCGTTACCGCGATGCACCACCTTCGCACCCATCCGGGTCAAACCGTTGATCACGCGGTAAACCGAATTCTCGTTACCCGGAATCAATGACGAAGCCAATATGACCGTATCGCCCGGCCCGACACTGATTTTGTGATCACCGTTAGCGATCCGCGACAGCGCCGCCATCGGTTCACCCTGAGATCCAGTCGTAACGAACACAACCTCCTCACGTGGCAGCGAATCCGCTGTCTTCAAGTTCACCACAGTGTCTTCAGGTGCTTCCAAGTAACCCAATTCCATGGCGATAGTCATATTGCGGATCATTGAACGCCCAGCGAAAGCGACTTTACGGTCATGGTTAGCGGCGGCATCCAGCACCTGTTGAACCCGATGCACATGGGAGGAAAAACAAGCCACCATAATCAGGCCCGGCGCCTGATCAAACACAGTGTCCAGAACTGGCCCAATATCCCGCTCAGTCGGGATGAAACCTGGCACCTCAGCGTTAGTCGAATCCACCATCAGTAAATCAACGCCCGCATCGCCAGCCCGAGCGAAAGCCCGCAAATCAGTTGTCCGCCCATCAAGCGGCAACTGATCAAGTTTGAAATCGCCAGTGTGTAACACCCGTCCAGCGGCCGTTTCAATCGTCAAAGCCAAAGCATCCGGAATCGAATGTGTCACAGCCATGAACTCAAGACGGAACGGGCCGAAAGTCGCCCGGGCGGCATCGTCCACCACTAACGTGACCGGCTCAATGTGATGCTCCCGCAACTTAGCTGACGTGAAAGCCAACGTTAGCTGGGACCCGACCAGCGGAATATCTGGCCGGAGACGCAACAAATACGGCACCGCGCCAATGTGATCCTCATGTCCGTGGGTCAAAACCAGCGCCTCAACATCATCCAGGCGGGTGCGGATCGGGCCAAAATCAGGCAAGATCAAATCAACCCCGGGCTGGTGTTCTTCCGGGAAGAGGACACCGCAATCAACCAGCAAAAGACGGCCATCAATCTCAAAGACCGTCATATTGCGCCCCACCTCACCTAAACCACCGAGAGGCAGAATACGCAGGACGCCTTCTTCTAGTTCCGGTGGCGTACCCAGCTCAGGCCAGGCGTCGTGCGGCGCCATCAGGCCGACTCCGGCCGGGTGCTGTGAAGCGGCCTGATCCGAGCCGCCTCGAGGGCCTGACGGACGTGGCCTAGCTGCGCCTCAGTGGCGGGAGCCAGCGGTAACCGGACCATCCGGCCAGGCAACACCTCAAGCGCTTCAAGGGCGGCCTTAACCATTACCGCACCCTGGCCGTGACCAACCACGGCTTCGATCACTGGCAGCATCCTGGCTTGCAGGCGGCGGGCGGTAGCTAACTGGCCGGAATCGACCGAATCGATCAGCTGGCGCCACAAATCACCTGTGACATGCCCGACAACTGAAACAATCCCGCTGGCCCCACCAGCCAGGAAAGCCAAGCCAAGTAGGTCATCGCCCGCGTAATAGGCCAAGCCAGTTGACACCATCTTGGCGAAGCCCGCCCCGACCTGGCCGGTGGCGTCCTTGACCGCCACGATGCGCGGGTTAGCGGCCAGTTTGATGAGTGTCGCTTCGTCGATCTGAACAGCGCTGCGGCCAGGAATGTCGTAAACCATGACAGGCAGGCTGGTGGCGTCAGCCAGACGCAAGAAATGTTGCACCAGGCCTTCTTGGCTGGGCCGTGAATAATACGGGGAAACCACCAGTAAGCCATCCGCTCCGGCGGCGGCCGCCTCTTCAGCCAGGGTCACCGAGTGGGCCGTGTTGTTTGTGCCAACACCGGCGACCACCTTGACTGATGGTCCAACCGCCCGGCGCACAGTACTGATAATGAGGCGTTTTTCTTCATCGGAGGTGGTGGGAGCCTCACCGGTGGTGCCATTGACGACTATGCCGTCATGTCCCAGGCTCACCAGATGTGTGGCGAGCCGGTGGACTGACTCCAAGTCGAGTGTTCCGTCATCGTTGAACGGTGTGGCCATAGCGGTAAGAAGAGAACCAAATGGACGCTGCGGATGCTCAAACTGCGGCATAGTGTCTAACCTATCTGCCTTTAGCGCCTTTAGGCGCACAGATCGCCCAGCAGGCCATGTTTCGCTGGCCGGTTCGCTGGCTGGTTCGCTGGCCGGTAGCCTGAACCGGTGCGAATCAGCCTTATCTCCCGGATTCCGGCCCGATCCGACTTGGGGTGGTGACCGGCGGTGACCGGGGAAGACACAGGCGGCGGGGTCACAGGCGCCGAAGACCCAGCGGATACAGCGGGTGCGGTCGGCGCGGCCAGCGCGGCCGCCGCAGCCAGTACTGCCAGTGACGGGACGATGCCGTCCCAACAAGTTTCGCCAGAAACACCACCAGTCCCAGCCGGTGCGGCCGACGCCGGGACGATACCCGTTTCAACTGACGCAACGCGTCAGCAAACCCCAGATACCGCTCGTCAGGCCAAACTGAAACGCCGGGTCCGGTTCATTGTCGCTTTCACCATCAGCTACAACCTGATTGAGGCTGTCGTCTCGGTTCTGGCCGGATCATTGGCTTCCTCAACAGCGTTGATCGGTTTTGGACTTGATTCAACGATCGAAATAGCTTCAGCCGCGGCCATCGCCTGGCAATTCACCCGCAAGGATCCGGAACGCTGGGAGCGCGCCACACTCAAGGCGATCGCCATAGCGTTTTTCGCTCTGGCCGCCTACGTCACAGTGGACTCCGTCCTGAGTCTGACAGGCGGCGGCAAAGCGGAGCATTCCCCTTTGGGGATAGCGATCACAGCCTTGTCTGTTGTGATTATGCCGCTGCTGGCCGCTATCGAGATCCGCACCGGCAAGGAACTCGGATCGAAGTCTGTTCAGGCCGATGCCAAACAGCTCCTGCTTTGCGTCTATCTTTCTGGCGCTGTCTTGTTGGGTCTGTTAGCTAACTCGTTGTTTGGCTGGTGGTGGGCTGATTCGGTGGCGGCGCTGGTTGTTGGCGGCCTGGCTTTGCGGGAAGGCATTGAGGCCTGGAAGGGTGAGGCCGAATCCCCTTTGCTGGTTTTGGATTCCCCGGAGGATGACGACTAGCGCCTTCGGGCCGCACCGGGCGATGTGCACGACCAGGCACAGGTCGTGGTGCTTGACGCCGCACTTGGCCCGGCACACGTCGTGGTGCCTGACGCTGCGCTCGGCCCGGCGCACGTCGTAGCGCCGGACGCCGCACCAGATGCTGCGCTCAGTCAACGGCCCACGCCACACCAAGGCACAATTGTCAGGTGCCTAACTCTGTGCGCCGAGCCATCGCGTCTGACGCCCCCGCCTTCGCGGCGCTTCAACGCGCCGCCTGGCTGGCGGTTCTAGGGCAGGACCTGCCAGGCCTCGCGGAGGCACTTGACCCGGCTGGTTTGACCAGCACCTGGGCTCAGGCGATCAGTTTGGCTAGCGGCGCTGACCAGTACGCGGTTTATTCAGCCTTAGCTGATGACGGCCAAGTCGCCGGGTTCGCCGCCCTAGCGCCGTCGCTTGATCCTGACAGTCGCGGCCAATCCGGCGAGCTGGTCGCGCTCTGGGTTTCACCAGCACATCAGCGGGCCGGGCATGGCTCCCGGCTGTTGGCGGCTGTGGCTGAATCCGCCCGGTCATCGACCTTGCCGTTCCAGCACCTGTCACATTGGGTAACGCGCCAAGACATTCACCGGCAACGTTTCCTGCGTGGCGCCGGATTCGGCGCCGATGGCGCTGAACGCACTTGGCGGGCCCCGCCGGGCCAACTAGTCGACGAACAACGCTGGTCAGCTTTGCTCAGCTAATCGGCCGCTAGATTCTCGAACGCACCGCCCCATCACAGAAACTGACCCCAGTGGCTGGTTTTGACCCCACTGGGGTCAATTCCTGTGTTACCGCCCGCCATCCTCTGGTTGCCGCTGTCGGTCGGTCCGCCGGAAGGCATCACCTTACTGGGCTCCTAGGAGCCTGTCGTACAACAGGCCCCTAGGACGCAAAACTATGCTGGTTTGCCGCGTTTCCGCTGGTGAGAGCTTCGCTCACACCGCGTCAAGTTGGGCCGCGAAGGGTGTTATCCAACACCCTCCTAGTCGCCAGCCAGATCGGCGATGGCTTCAAGCTTTGGACGTGACGGGATGAAAAACAGTTGACCAGTCAGAATGCGACTGAACTGGAGCAGATAATCACCCTGCTCTAGCATCTGGACCAGCATGTCCCGGGTCACCAGCCAACGCCGCGAATAGCCAATGAAATAGGTTCCCGTCTCACCAGTTCCTAAGTCTGAGAATGGCACATTCATGCGGACAATCTTCTGTTCAACCCCGTCCCATTCGACCTTCGCGGCCACGTTATGAGCGTTAGGCAATTTGGCGGCATCGTCCAACTCAAGATCCGAAAACTTGTGACGCCCAACCGCCTTTTCCTGATCTTCAACTGTCAGACCCCGCCAAAAGTCCATGTCATGGATCCATTTTTGAGCGAAGGCGTAAGAACCGCCAGCGAAAGCCTGGTCCTCCTCACCCACCAGGGCGTAGTCAGCCGCATCGGCCTCACCTGGCGCCTCCGTGCCATCAATGAAACCGATGATCGCCCGGCCTTCGAAATAACGGAAACCCTGGGTCTCATCAACCACGCTGGCACCATCCGGGAAAAAGTTCCGCAGTTGATCTATAACCTCATAAACAACCGCCTGCTGAGCGGCCCGGATATGGAAAAACAAATCAGCCGGAGTGCCAGGCATTTCGAACCGGCCATGGCTCAGGCCCGTGAAATCAGCTAATTCTTTGGGCCGGTCGCCGCCCGGGAAAAGATAATCCCAGGCTTGTCGGCTGAAACCGAAAGCACATTTGAGATCAGCCTCAGGGCAGCGAATCCGCATCGAGTTGAGAATCGCTGGTAAACGGCCAGCCAGTTCAGCGACGGCGGCCAGATCAGCGGCCTGGTTGTCTCGTTTCAAGGCCAACGTCAGAAACACAACGTTTTGGCCAACATCTTTGTACACGTCTTGGGCTGTCCGGGAATCGGGGGCCACGGTAATCCTCCTTCAGTTGCTCCGCGCTTGAGTAGCAAAGCCAGACTAACTCAACTGGCTGGTCCCGGGCTGGTGACGGCCGGACCTGATCCAGGTAGGGGACGGACCCGCAGGTGACGCACCCCAGGCGAACAGATGGCCGCCACTGTGACAACTAGGACCAGTGCCCCAGCCCACATCATGGCTGGGCGGACACCAAGCCAGGTGGCCAGCGGTGCGGCCACAATCGCGCCAACCGGCGCCAGCACCATTGAACCGAAGGCGTCATAGGCGGCGACACGTGATAGCAGGGTGGGCGGGATTTCGTTCTGTAAGGTCGTCAAATAGAGCACACCAAAAATCTCGAAGCCTAAACCCATTAGGGCGGCCGATCCGATCACCACCCAGGCGTGCGCGCCGACACCCAACAGCACCGGTGGCGCTACCGCCGCCAGAGTCAGAACCGCGCCGACCAGGATTGGCCGAGCCGGGCGCCAAACCAGTGAGATAAAGACACCAACAATCGCCCCTAACGCTTCACCCGCCAGGATCAGTGTCCAAACCATTTCTCCGGCCAGTGGTCTAGTTCCAAGCACAATCGCACCGGGCAGTTCTTCAACCGCGATGAGTGGTCCAAGTACACCCTGAAAGGCCTCAAAAGCCATGATCAGTAAACCGGACTCGCATACCACCACCCAAAGCCACTGCCGGGACTTGAACTCAACCCAGCCTTCGACCAGTTGGCGCAGGACTCGTTCCCCGCGAGCCAGGCTGTCACGCGAGATCGGTAACCACAACGCCAACACCGCACTGATTAGGTAAAGACCAGCCGCGCAAACCAGGGCCCAGCCTCCGCCCAGCGCTACCACCACCGCACCAGCGCTGACCAGCCCCGTCAGGCGGGCAACTGAGCCGCCCATGCCCAGCCAGGCGTTGGCTTGCTGGAGTTGGGTCCTTGGCACCAGGTCAGGGATTATGCCTGTCAGGGCAGGGTAAACAACGGCCGCGGCAAGCCCGGTCAGTGCGGCGGCCAGGCACATCGCCCAGACGCTGGCCGGGCCTAGCACCATCATTCCGCCTAGCGTTAGCCAGCCGATGCCTGAAACGGCCAGCCCAGCCCGCATCACATATGCCCTGGGGTAGCGGTCCGCGATCACGCCGCCGAACAACGCCAAGAGCACTTCTGGTGTTAGCTGCGCACCGAGCACGGCCGAAATCATCCAAGCTTCGCCGCCCGGCATGGCCAAGATCCCGAAGGCCAATGCGACCGGTGCGAAGACGAATCCCATCATCGACAAGGTGCGGGCCGCCAGCAGCAGGAGGAATGGCCGGTTGCTCAGTAGTGAGGCATCGTCGCCGGGCTGTTCGCCGCCGTGAGCCGCGTCTCGGGCTGTGTCTTGGGCCGGGGCATCGTCCAGTTGTTCGTCGCCGAGCTGTTCGCCGCCGTTTCCGGCCGTACTATTCACTGAAATACCACACAGCTTCAGAATGACCGGCGGCCCTCAAGGGCACGCGACAGGGTCAGCTCATCGGCGTATTCCAGGTCGCCACCCATGGGCAGGCCAGAAGCCAGCCGGGTAACCGGAATCTCCAAGGTGCGCAGCGTCCGGGACAGGTAACTAGCGGTCGCTTCACCCTCAATGTTCGGGTTGGTCGCCAGGATTACTTCCTCGACAGGTTCCGCGCCGACACGCCGGATCAGGTCTTTGATGTGTAGTTGATCAGGTCCGATGCCGCCAATAGGGTCGATTGCACCACCCAGGACGTGGTAGAGCCCGTGGTATTCGCGCGTCCGTTCAAGTGCCAGCACATCTTTGGGTTCTTCAACCACACAGATCAGGACCTGATCACGCCGAGCGTCCTGGCAGATGGCGCAAAGCGGCTCCTCAGCTACGTTGAAGCAGCGTTCGCAGAAGTGAACCCGCTGTTTGACGGCGCTGAGAGCGGCGATCAACCGGTCGACATCGGCGGTCTCAGCGTTAAGGATGTAGAAGGCGATGCGGCTGGCGCTTTTCGGCCCGATCCCTGGCAAAGCGCCAAGCTCGTCCACCAGATCCTGCAAAGCTCCTGAAAACACCCAGTTACTCTAACGCCGACCAGTCTGAACTTGTTAGACGCGGCCGGTCCGGCGAGCCTTCCGGACATGGTTGCCATCACTACTTCAGGCGGGCCGGCGGGTTAGAGGCTGGGGTGTCGTCGTGCTTGTTGTGGACGTTGATTGAGACGGATTTTTGTTATGTCTGGTATGACCAAGTAACAAGAACGCGAGCGGGTCGGGACGAAGCCCTGTAAGTACTCGGATCTGAAGGGGTATGGGTTTGTTGCCGTCTGTTTGGTGTGACGACGGCCTAACTGTTGTCGGGCTCGGTGACATCATAGTAGGCTGCCTCGACCTCGTCCGGCGTCGCGTATCGGAGCGAGCCGTGGAGCCGTTCCTG